>NZ_JBVJOT010000032.1:40590-99624 GCF_055583025.1 Streptomyces sp. NPDC104831 | reverse complement strand
CCCCAAAAAAACCCCAACCCCCCCCCCCCCGCTCCCCCCCCCCCCCCCCCCCCCCCCCCCCCCCCCCCCCCACGTTTCTGCTTATGAATGGCCGGTTGGTTACGCCTCTTCGTGCGTGGCCACCGCGCGCCGCGCGTCCGCGTCCAGCACGCCCCAGCTGATCAGCTGCTCGGTGAGGACCGAGGGCGACTGGTCGTAGATGACGGCGAGTGTGCGCAGGTCGTCCTGGCGGATGGAGAGCACCTTGCCGTTGTAGTCACCGCGCTGGGACTGGATCGTCGCCGCGTAGCGCTGCAGGGGGCCCGCCTTCTCGGCCGGCACCGTGGCGAGCCGCTCCAGGTCCAGGACCAGCTTCGGCGGCGGCTCGGCGGCGCCGCCCGGCGTGGTGCCCGGCAGGAGCTCCTGCACCGGAACGCCATAGAAATCGGCCAGCTCGGCGAGGCGCTGCACGGTCACGGCACGGTCACCGCGCTCGTACGAACCCACCACCACGGCCTTCCAGCGACCCTGGGACTTCTCCTCGACACCGTGGAGGGAAAGGCCCTGCTGGGTGCGGATGGCCCGGAGCTTGGCCCCGAGCTGTTTGGCGTATTCGCTGGACATATAGCTCCCCGGACACTGTGTCGACGCGACCGGACTGTCTTCCCGCCGCGCGGCTGGTAACTCACTGTGAGGTTACGCAGCGTGACTCTCCTGCGTCAAGCCGAATGGTCCACACCGATGCTTCCGTGGTAGCGGCGCCGGATTAGGCCAAGGGGGTGACGGAAGGCCCCCGGGCGACCTGCTACGGTGGATGGCGCAATTCCGACGTCCTTTAAGGTCCGTCCCGTGAGGCGGAGAAGGAGGTCCGTTTCGTATGGACACGCACGACACGCCCGTGCACCCGCAAGCGTCCGATGCCCGGCCCGTGCTCGAAGGCCCCGACATCGCGCGGGTGCTGACCCGTATCGCCCACGAGATCGTCGAGCGCGCCAAGGGCGCCGACGACGTGGTGCTCCTCGGCATTCCGACCCGGGGCGTCTTCCTCGCCCGGCGGCTCGCCGACAAGCTGGCGCAGATCACCGACCGCGCGATCCCGGTCGGCTCCCTCGACATCACCATGTACCGGGACGACCTGCGCATGCACCCGCCGCGTGCGCTGGCCCGCACCGAGATCCCCGGTGACGGCATCGACGGCAGGCTGGTCGTCCTCGTGGACGACGTGCTCTTCTCCGGCCGCACCATCCGCGCCGCCCTGGACGCCCTGAACGACATCGGGCGCCCCCGCGCGGTGCAGCTGGCGGTCCTGGTCGACCGCGGTCATCGCGAACTGCCGATCCGCGCCGACTACGTCGGCAAGAACCTCCCCACGTCGCTGCGGGAGACGGTCAAGGTCCAGCTCGCCGAGGAGGACGGTCGCGACACCGTGCTGCTCGGTGCGAAGCCGGACGCCCAGTAGCGCGTCAGCGCGCGGCCGCCCCGGCGTGCCCCCGCGCGCGCCTGCCTGCCCGAAATCTCCCGAATGAACTGCCTTACGGAGCCTGTCAGATGCAGCGTCATCTCATCTCGGCCGCCGACCTCACCCGCGACGACGCCGTCCTGATCCTCGACACCGCCGAGGAGATGGCCCGGGTCGGCGACCGGCCGATCAAGAAGCTGCCGACCCTGCGCGGCCGGACGGTCGTCAACCTCTTCTTCGAGGACTCCACGCGGACGCGGATCTCCTTCGAGGCCGCGGAGAAGCGGCTCTCCGCGGACGTCATCAACTTCTCCGCCAAGGGCTCCTCGGTGTCCAAGGGCGAGTCCCTGAAGGACACCGCCCAGACCCTGGAGGCCATGGGCGTCGACGCCGTGGTCATCCGGCACGGCGCCTCCGGGGCCCCCTACCGGCTCGCCAACTCCGGCTGGATCGACGCGGCCGTCATCAACGCCGGCGACGGCACCCACCAGCACCCCACCCAGGCCCTGCTGGACGCCTTCACCCTGCGCCGCCGGCTGGTCGGCCGCGACGCCGGCCTCGGCCAGGACCTGTCCGGCAAGCGGATCACCATCGTCGGCGACGTCCTGCACAGCCGGGTCGCCCGCTCCAACGTCGACCTGCTGCACACCCTCGGCGCCGAGGTCACCCTGGTCGCCCCGCCCACGCTGGTCCCGGTCGGCGTCGAGTCCTGGCCGTGCGCGGTCTCCTACGACCTCGACAGCACGCTGCCCAAGTGCGACGCCGTGATGATGCTCCGCGTCCAGCGCGAGCGCATGAACGCGGCCTTCTTCCCGACCGAGCGCGAGTACTCCCGGCGCTACGGCCTCGACGGCGACCGCATGGCCCGGCTGCCGGAGCACGCCATCGTGATGCACCCCGGCCCGATGGTCCGGGGCATGGAGATCACCGCCGAGGTCGCCGACTCCGGCCGCTGCACCGCCGTCGAGCAGGTCGCCAACGGCGTCTCCATCCGGATGGCCGTCCTCTACCTGCTGCTCGGTGGCAACGAGCCCGCCGTCACCCACTCTCGTACCGAGGAGAAGTAAGACCCATGAGCAAGATCCTGATCCGTGGTGCGAAGGTGCTCGGCGGCGAGCCGCAGGACGTGCTGATCGACGGCGAGACCATCGCCGAGGTGGGCACGGGCCTCGCCGCCGACGGGGCCGAGGTGGTCGAGGCCGGCGGCAAGGTGCTGCTGCCGGGCCTGGTCGACCTGCACACCCACCTCCGCGAGCCGGGCCGCGAGGACTCCGAGACCGTCCTCACCGGCACCCGCGCGGCGGCGAGCGGCGGCTACACCGCCGTGTTCGCCATGGCCAACACCTTCCCGGTCGCCGACACCGCCGGCGTCGTCGAGCAGGTGTGGCGGCTCGGCCGCGAGCACGGCTACTGCGACGTCCAGCCCATCGGTGCCGTCACCGTCGGCCTGGAGGGCAGGAAGCTCGCCGAGCTGGGCGCCATGCACGAGTCCGCCGCCGGGGTCACCGTCTTCTCCGACGACGGCAAGTGCGTGGACGACGCGGTGATCATGCGCCGCGCGCTGGAGTACGTGAAGGCCTTCGGCGGCGTCGTCGCCCAGCACGCGCAGGAGCCGCGGCTGACCGAGGGCGCCCAGATGAACGAGGGCGTCGTCTCCGCCGAGCTGGGCCTGGGCGGCTGGCCGGCCGTCGCCGAGGAGTCGATCATCGCCCGGGACGTGCTGCTCGCCGAGCACGTCGGCTCCCGCGTCCACATCTGCCATCTGTCGACCGCCGGCAGCGTCGAGATCGTCCGCTGGGCCAAGTCCCGCGGCATCCGGGTCACCGCCGAGGTCACCCCCCACCACCTGCTGCTGACCGACGAGCTGGTGCGCACCTACGACCCCGTCTACAAGGTCAACCCGCCGCTGCGCACCGAGCGCGACGTCATGGCCCTGCGCGAGGCGCTCGCCGACGGCACGATCGACATCGTCGCCACCGACCACGCCCCGCACCCGCACGAGGACAAGGACTGCGAGTGGGCCGCCGCCGCCATGGGCATGGTCGGCCTGGAGACCGCGTTGTCGGTGGTCCAGGAGACCATGGTCGACACGGGCCTGCTGGACTGGGCCGGCGTCGCCGACCGCATGTCCGTCAACCCGGCCCGGATCGGCCAGGCCGCCGGGCACGGCCGTCCCGTCTCGGCTGGTGAGCCCGCCAACCTCACCCTCGTCGACACCGCATACCGTGGCCGGGTGGACCCCGCGGGCTTCGCCTCGCGCAGCCGCAACACCCCCTACGAGGGCCGTGAGCTGCCGGGCCGTGTGACGCACACGTGGCTGCGGGGCAAGGCCACGCTCGTCGACGGGAAGCTCACGTGACACCTGTAATCCTGCTGGCCGAGGCCAAGAAATCGGCCGAGGTCACCGACTGGGGGGCCCGGATCGGCTGGCTCGTCGGCCTGGCCCTGTTCATCGCGCTGGTCTACTGGCTGATGCGCGAGGGCTGGAAGTGGCGCGGCACCCTCCAGGCGGGCCTGCCGCCGCTGCCCGCCGCGCCCGAGGAGACCGGCCCGGCCACACTGAGCATGAGCGGCCGCTACCACGGCTCCACCACCGCCGGGCAGTGGCTGGACCGGATCGTGGCGCACGGCCTGGGCACCCGCAGCCGGGCCGAGCTCACCCTGACCGACGCGGGCCTGGAGGTCGAGCGCCCCGGCGCCGCCGACTTCTTCGTCCCCCGGGCCGCCCTGCGCGGCGCCCGCCTGGACAAGGGCATCGCCGGCAAGGTCCTCACCGAGGGCGGACTGCTGGTGGTGACCTGGCAGCACGGCGACAAACTGATCGACTCCGGATTCCGCTCGGACCGCTCGGCCGAGCACGCCGAGTGGGCCGACACCCTGAACAAGATGACCAACGACACGGAAGGCGCACGATGACGACCTCCACCAGGGGAGCCGCCAGGGTTCCCGCCGTACTCGTCCTGGAGGACGGCCGCACCTTCCGCGGCCGCGCCTACGGGGCCGTGGGGGAGACCTTCGGCGAGGCCGTGTTCTCCACCGGCATGACCGGCTACCAGGAGACCCTCACCGACCCGTCGTACGACCGCCAGATCGTCGTCGCGACCGCCCCGCAGATCGGCAACACCGGCTGGAACGACGAGGACGACGAGTCGGGCCGCATCTGGGTCTCCGGCTACGTCGTGCGCGACCCCGCGCGCGTGCCGTCCAACTGGCGGGCCAAGCGCTCCCTGGACGACGAGCTGGAGCGCCAGGGCGTGGTCGGCATCTCCGGCATCGACACCCGCGCCCTCACCCGCCACCTGCGCGAGCGCGGCTCGATGCGGGCCGGCATCTTCTCCGGCGAGGCCCTCGCCCCCGAGGCGGACCTGCTGGCGCGCGTGCAGGCCCAGCCGCACATGAAGGGCGCGAGCCTCTACGAGGAGGTCGCGACCAAGGAGGCGTACGTCGTCCCGGCCGTCGGCGAGAAGCGCTTCACCGTCGCCGCCATCGACCTCGGCATCAAGGGCATGACCCCGCACCGCATGGCCGAGCGCGGCATCGAGGTGCACGTCCTGCCCGCCACCGCCACCGCCGACGACGTCTACGCCGTCGACCCGGACGGCGTGTTCTTCTCCAACGGTCCCGGCGACCCGGCGACCGCCGACGGCCCGGTGGCCCTGATGACCGCCGTCCTGGAGCGGGGGACGCCCCTGTTCGGCATCTGCTTCGGCAACCAGATCCTCGGCCGCGCCCTCGGCTTCGGCACCTACAAGCTGAAGTACGGCCACCGCGGCATCAACCAGCCGGTCCAGGACCGTACGACCGGCAAGGTCGAGGTCACCGCGCACAACCACGGCTTCGCCGTGGACGCGCCGCTCGACAAGGTCAGCGAGACGAAATTCGGCCGCGCCGAGGTCTCGCACGTCTGCCTGAACGACAACGTCGTGGAGGGGCTCCAGCTGCTCGACCAGCCCGCCTTCTCCGTCCAGTACCACCCCGAAGCGGCAGCCGGTCCGCACGACGCCGCCTACCTGTTCGACCGCTTCGTTTCCCTGATGGAGGGCCAGCGTGCCTAAGCGCACCGATATCCAGTCCGTCCTGGTCATCGGCTCCGGCCCGATCGTCATCGGCCAGGCCGCCGAGTTCGACTACTCCGGCACCCAGGCGTGCCGCGTGCTCAAGGCCGAGGGCCTGCGCGTCATCCTGGTCAACTCCAACCCGGCGACGATCATGACCGACCCGGAGATCGCCGACGCCACCTACGTCGAGCCGATCACCCCCGAGTTCGTCGAGAAGATCATCGCCAAGGAGCGCCCGGACGCCCTGCTGCCCACCCTGGGCGGCCAGACGGCCCTGAACACCGCCATCTCCCTGCACGAGAACGGTGTGCTCGCCAAGTACGGCGTGGAGCTGATCGGCGCCAAGCCCGAGGCGATCCACAAGGGCGAGGACCGCGACCTGTTCAAGGACGTCGTGGAGGAGGTCCGCAAGAAGATCGGGCACGGCGAGTCCGCCCGCTCGGTCATCTGCCACTCCATGGACGACGTCCTCAAGGGCGTCGAGACCCTCGGCGGCTACCCGGTCGTCGTCCGCCCCTCCTTCACCATGGGCGGCGCCGGCTCCGGCTTCGCGCACGACGAGGAGGAGCTGCGCCGCATCGCCGGCCAGGGCCTCACGCTCTCCCCGACCACCGAGGTACTCCTGGAGGAGTCCATCCTCGGCTGGAAGGAGTACGAGCTGGAGCTGATGCGCGACAAGAACGACAACGTCGTGGTCGTCTGCTCCATCGAGAACTTCGACCCGATGGGCGTGCACACCGGTGACTCGATCACCGTCGCCCCGGCGATGACGCTGACCGACCGCGAGTACCAGGTGCTGCGCGATGTCGGCATCGCGATCATCCGCGAGGTCGGCGTCGACACCGGCGGCTGCAACATCCAGTTCGCGGTCAACCCCGAGGACGGCCGCGTGATCGTCATCGAGATGAACCCGCGCGTGTCGCGTTCCTCGGCGCTCGCCTCCAAGGCCACCGGCTTCCCGATCGCCAAGATCGCCGCCAAGCTGGCCGTCGGCTACACCCTGGACGAGATCCCGAACGACATCACCGCCGAGACCCCGGCCTCCTTCGAGCCGACCCTCGACTACGTGGTCGTCAAGGCCCCGCGGTTCGCCTTCGAGAAGTTCCCGCAGGCCGACTCCTCGCTGACCACCACCATGAAGTCGGTCGGCGAGGCCATGGCCATCGGCCGCAACTTCCCCGAGGCCTTCCAGAAGGCGCTGCGCTCCCTGGAGAAGAAGGGCAGCCAGTTCACCTTCGTCGGCGACCCGGGCGACAAGGAAACCCTGCTGCGCGAGGCCGTACGGCCCACCGACGGCCGGATCAACACCGTCATGCAGGCCATCCGCGCCGGCGCCACGCCCGAGGAGGTCTTCGAGTACACGAAGATCGACCCCTGGTTCGTGGACCAGCTCTTCCTCATCAAGGAGATCGCGGACGAGCTGGCCGGCGCCCCCGAGCTGACCGCCGGCCTGCTCGCCGAGGCCAAGCGGCACGGCTTCTCCGACCAGCAGATCGGCGAGATCCGCGGCCTGCGCGAGGACGTCGTCCGCGAGGTCCGGCACGCCCTCGGCATCCGCCCGGTCTACAAGACGGTCGACACCTGCGCCGCCGAGTTCGCCGCGAAGACGCCGTACTTCTACTCGGCCTACGACGAGGAGAACGAGGTCGCCCCCCGGGAGAAGCCGGCCGTGATCATCCTCGGCTCCGGCCCCAACCGCATCGGCCAGGGCATCGAGTTCGACTACTCCTGCGTCCACGCCTCCTTCGCGCTGGCCGACGCCGGGTACGAGACGGTGATGGTCAACTGCAACCCGGAGACCGTCTCCACGGACTACGACACCTCCGACCGCCTGTACTTCGAGCCGCTGACGCTGGAAGACGTGCTGGAGATCGTCCACGCCGAGCAGCAGGCCGGCCCGGTCGCGGGCGTCATCGTCCAGCTCGGCGGCCAGACCCCGCTGGGCCTGTCGCAGGCCCTGAAGGACAACGGCGTGCCGGTCGTGGGCACCTCCCCGGAGGCCATCCACGCGGCCGAGGACCGCGGCGCCTTCGGCCGCGTCCTCGCCGAGGCGGGCCTGCCGGCCCCCAAGCACGGCACGGCCACCACCTTCGCGGAGGCCAAGGCCATCGCCGACGAGATCGGCTACCCGGTCCTGGTCCGGCCGTCGTACGTGCTCGGCGGACGCGGCATGGAGATCGTCTACGACGAGACCCGCCTCGCCTCCTACATCGCCGAGTCGACCGAGATCAGCCCCTCCCGGCCGGTCCTCGTCGACCGCTTCCTGGACGACGCCATCGAGATCGACGTCGACGCGCTCTACGACGGCGAGGAGCTGTACCTCGGCGGTGTGATGGAGCACATCGAGGAGGCCGGCATCCACTCCGGCGACTCCGCGTGCGCCCTGCCCCCGATCACCCTGGGCGGCTTCGACATCAAGCGGCTGCGCGCCTCCACCGAGGCCATCGCCAAGGGCGTCGGCGTGCGGGGCCTGATCAACATCCAGTTCGCGATGGCCGGCGACATCCTCTACGTCCTGGAGGCCAACCCGCGCGCCTCCCGCACGGTGCCCTTCACCTCCAAGGCGACCGCGGTGCCGCTCGCCAAGGCCGCCGCCCGCATCTCGCTGGGCGCGACCATCGCCGAGCTGCGCGCCGAGGGCCTGCTGCCGAAGAACGGCGACGGCGGCGAGCTGCCGCTGGACGCGCCGATCTCCGTCAAGGAGGCCGTCCTGCCGTGGTCGCGCTTCCGTGACATCCACGGCCGCGGCGTGGACACCGTCCTCGGCCCGGAGATGCGCTCCACGGGCGAGGTCATGGGCATCGACTCCGTCTTCGGCACGGCGTACGCCAAGTCGCAGGCGGGCGCGTACGGGCCGCTGCCCACCAAGGGCCGCGCGTTCATCTCGGTCGCCAACCGCGACAAGCGCTCGATGATCTTCCCCGCGCGCGAGCTGGTCGCCCACGGCTTCGAGCTGCTCGCCACCTCCGGCACCGCCGAGGTCCTCAAGCGCAACGGCATCAACGCCACGGTCGTGCGCAAGCAGTCCGAGGGCACCGGCCCGAACGGCGAGCGGACCATCGTCCAGCTCATCCACGACGGCGAGGTCGACCTCATCGTCAACACGCCGTACGGCACCGGCGGCCGCCTCGACGGCTACGACATCCGTACGGCCGCGGTGGCCCGCTCCGTGCCGTGCCTGACCACCGTCCAGGCCCTCGCCGCGGCCGTCCAGGGCATCGACGCCCTCAACCACGGCGACGTGGGCGTCCGCTCCCTCCAGGAACACGCCGAGCGCCTGACCGCGGCCCGCGACTAGCAGCCCCGAGGGGGACACCGGAAACGGTGTCCCCCTCTTCACGAGGACACCATGTACAAGATCTTTTTCAGGTTGGTCTTCCGGCGCATGGACCCGGAGCAGGCCCACCACCTGGCCTTCCGCTGGATCCGCCTGGCCGCCCGCATCCCCGTGCTGCGCACCTTCGCCGCCGCCGTGCTCGCGCCCCGCCACAAGGAGCTGCGCACCGAGGCGTTCGGGCTGCGGATGCACGGCCCGTTCGGGCTGGCCGCCGGCTTCGACAAGAACGCCGTCGCGATCGACGGGATGTCGATGCTGGGCTTCGACCACGTCGAGATCGGCACGGTGACGGGGGAGCCGCAGCCCGGCAACCCCAGGAAGCGGCTGTTCCGGCTCGTCGCCGACCGCGCGCTGATCAACCGCATGGGCTTCAACAACGACGGCTCGCTGACCGTGGCCGCCCGCCTGGCCACGCGCGAGCCCGTCTTCAGGACCGTCGTCGGCGTCAACATCGGCAAGACCAAGGCCGTCCCCGAGGCGGAGGCCGTCGCCGACTACGTGAAGTCGGCCGAGCGCCTCGCGCCGTACGCGGACTACCTGGTCGTCAACGTCTCCTCGCCCAACACCCCCGGCCTGCGCGACCTGCAGGCGGTGGACCACCTGCGGCCGCTGCTCACCGCGGTGCGCGAGGCCGCCGACCGCACGGTCCCCGGCCGGCGCGTCCCCCTGCTGGTGAAGATCGCCCCCGACCTCGCCGACGAGGACGTCGACGCGGTCGCCGACCTCGCCGTGGAACTGGGCCTGGACGGCATCATCGCCACCAACACCACCATCGCCCGCGAGGGGCTCGGCCTGCGCTCCGCGCCCGCGCTGGTGCGGGAGACCGGCGGCCTGTCCGGCGCCCCCCTCAAGGCGCGCTCCCTGGAGGTGCTGCGCCGCCTGTACGCGCGCGTGGGCGACCGGATCACCCTGGTGGGCGTCGGCGGCATCGAGACGGCCGAGGACGCCTGGCAGCGCATCCTGGCCGGTGCCACGCTGGTCCAGGGCTACAGCGCCTTCGTCTACGAGGGTCCCTTCTGGTGCCGCTCGATCCACAAGGGCCTCGCCGCCCGCCTGCGCACCAGCCCGTACGCCACCCTCGCCGACGCGGTCGGCGCCGACGTGAGGAAGCCCGCATGACCCCCCTGGAGCCCTTCGGCGCCCGGCTGCGCCGCGCCATGGACGAACGCGGCCCGCTGTGCGTCGGCATCGACCCGCACGCCTCCCTGCTCGCCGAGTGGGGCCTGGCCGACGACATCGCCGGCCTGGAGCGGTTCAGCCGCACGGTCGTCGAGGCCATGGCCGACCGGGTGGCGGTCCTGAAGCCGCAGAGCGCCTTCTTCGAGCGCTTCGGCTCGCGCGGCCTCGCCGTGCTGGAGAAGTCGGTCCAGGAGGCGCGCGCGGCCGGCGCCCTGGTCGTCATGGACGCCAAGCGCGGCGACATCGGCTCCACCATGGCCGCCTACGCCGAGGCGTTCCTGCGCCCGGACGCCCCGCTGTTCTCCGACGCCCTGACCGTCTCGCCGTACCTCGGCTACGGCTCGCTCTCCCCGGCCGTCGCGCTGGCCCGGGAGAGCGGCGCCGGCCTGTTCGTGCTGGCGCTGACCTCGAACCCGGAGGGCGGCGAGGTGCAGCACGCGGTGCGCGCCGACGGCCGCAGCGTCGGGGCGACCGTGCTGGCCCACCTGGCGGCCGAGAACGCGGGGGAGGAGCCGCTGGGCTCCTTCGGCGCGGTCGTCGGCGCCACGCTCGGCGACCTGTCCTCCTACGACCTGGACATGGGCGGCCCGCTGCTGGCCCCCGGCATCGGCGCCCAGGGCGCGACCCCGGCCGACCTCCCCCGGGTCTTCGGGGCGGCCGTCCGCAATGTCGTGCCCAACGTCAGCCGGGGTGTGCTGCGGCACGGCCCCGACGCCGGCGCGCTGCGCGGGGCGGCCGAGCGGTTCGCGGCCCAGATCAGGGAGGCCGTCGCCGCGGGCTGAGCCCCGGTCCGGCGCCCGGCGGAGCGGGATCACGCCGACTTGAGTGTGAATACATCCTCAAATCGAGGGCAATTTGTCCGAAATGCCAGACCTGGCGGAGGCTGACCAGGACTTTTCCGCTGTTCTCGCTGACTCTGGCGGACTTGCCCGCTAGTCTCCGAGGCAGTGGGGACACCTCCCGTGCCCCTCAAGGCAGTGGGGGAGGTCGGGCAGCGTGTTGCTCGTAGGTCCCCAGGTGTGGGGCGACTAGGTTCCTCACCGGTCCGTATCCGACAGTTCGACATCCGAGGTGACGTAGGCGTGGCTCTTCCGCCCCTTACCCCTGAACAGCGCGCAGCCGCGCTCGAAAAGGCCGCCGCGGCTCGCCGGGAGCGGGCCGAGGTCAAGAATCGACTCAAGCACTCCGGCGCCTCCCTGCACGAGGTCATCAAGCAGGGCCAGGAAAACGACGTCATCGGCAAGATGAAGGTCTCCGCGCTGCTGGAGTCCCTGCCGGGCGTGGGCAAGGTCCGCGCCAAGCAGATCATGGAGCGTCTGGGCATCTCCGAGAGCCGCCGTGTGCGCGGTCTCGGTTCGAACCAGATCGCCTCCCTGGAGCGTGAGTTCGGCAGCACCGGCTCCTGAGTCCGCCTCCCGGGCGGACCGGGAGTCCCGGGCACCCCGGGATTGCTGGAATAATCGCTGCATGAGTGAACGTCCGCGGCTGACCGTGCTCTCCGGCCCCTCGGGGGTCGGCAAGAGCACGGTCGTCGCCCATATGCGCAAGGAACACCCCGAGGTCTGGCTCTCGGTGTCGGCGACCACCCGCAAGCCGCGCCCCGGCGAGCAGCACGGAGTCCACTACTTCTTCGTCACCGACGAGGAGATGGACAAGCTGATCGCCAACGGCGAGCTGCTGGAGTGGGCCGAGTTCGCCGGCAACCGCTACGGCACGCCCCGCGCGGCCGTGCTGGAGCGGCTGGAGAACGGCGAGCCCGTGCTGCTGGAGATCGACCTCCAGGGCGCCCGGCAGGTGCGCGAGTCCCTGTCCGACGCCCAGCTGGTGTTCCTGGCTCCCCCCTCCTGGGAGGAGCTGGTGCGCAGGCTGACCGGCCGGGGGACCGAGTCGCCCGAGGTCGTCGAGCGGCGCCTGCAGGCGGCGCGGACCGAGCTGGCGGCCGAGCCGGAGTTCGATGCGACCTTGGTCAACACCTCCGTCGAGGACGTGGCCCGCGAGCTGCTAGCCTTGATGGACGTTGTGTGATCGTGACTGTGGTCACGATGTCTGATTCTTTTCCATCCATCGGAAGGTAGAGCGTGTCCTCTTCCATCACCGCGCCCGAGGGCATCATCAACCCGCCGATCGACGAGCTCCTCGAGGCGACCGACTCGAAGTACAGCCTCGTGATCTACGCGGCCAAGCGCGCGCGTCAGATCAACGCGTACTACTCGCAGCTCGGTGAGGGCCTCCTCGAGTACGTCGGTCCGCTCGTCGACACCCACGTGCACGAGAAGCCGCTCTCGATCGCCCTGCGCGAGATCAACGCGGGTCTGCTGACCTCCGAGGCCGTTGACGGCCCGGCGCAGTAGTACTTTCAGATTGCGACTGACTTATCCACAGGCCCGGCAGTCCTTCTGCCGGGCCTGTGGTGTGTCATGGGTGGTGCAGATTCCCGAATGCGAGGAGCCGTGGTGGACAAGCCGAAGGTCGTACTGGGGGTCAGTGGCGGCATCGCCGCCTACAAGGCCTGTGAGCTGCTGAGGAGGTTCACCGAGTCGGGCCACGACGTCCGCGTGGTGCCCACCGCCTCCGCGCTGCACTTCGTCGGCGCCGCCACCTGGTCCGCGCTGTCCGGCAACCCGGTCTCCACCGAGGTCTGGGACGACGTCCACGAGGTCCCGCACGTCCGCATCGGCCAGCACGCCGATCTGGTGGTGGTGGCCCCGGCCACCGCCGACATGCTCGCCAAGGCCGCCCACGGCCTCGCCGACGACCTGCTGACCAACACCCTGCTCACCGCCCGCTGCCCGGTGGTCTTCGCACCCGCGATGCACACCGAGATGTGGGAGCACCCGGCCACCCGGGAGAACGTGGCGACCCTGCGCCGCCGCGGCGCCGTCGTCGTCGAGCCCGCCGTCGGCCGCCTCACCGGCGTCGACACCGGCAAGGGCCGGCTGCCCGACCCGGCCGAGATCTTCGAGGTCTGCCGCCGGGTGCTGGCCCGCGGCGGCGCCGCCGCCGACCTCGAAGGGCGGCACGTCGTCGTCTCCGCCGGCGGCACCCGCGAACCCCTCGACCCGGTCCGCTTCCTCGGCAACCGCTCCTCCGGCAAGCAGGGCTACGCCCTCGCCCGCACCGCCGCGGCCCGCGGCGCCCGGGTCACGCTGGTGGCCGCCAACACCGCGCTGCCCGACCCGGCGGGCGTGGACGTCGTCCGGGTCGGCACCGCCGTGCAGCTGCGCGAGGCCGTCCTGAAGGCCGCGGCGGACGCC
Organism: Streptomyces sp. NPDC104831; assembly: GCF_055583025.1. Classification (NCBI taxonomy): domain Bacteria; kingdom Bacillati; phylum Actinomycetota; class Actinomycetes; order Kitasatosporales; family Streptomycetaceae; genus Streptomyces; species Streptomyces sp. NPDC104831. The sequence continues at coordinate 86,358 of NZ_JBVJOT010000032.1, read as the reverse complement.
GACGCCGTGGTCATGGCCGCCGCCGTGGCCGATTTCCGACCGTCCGTCTACGCCGCCGGGAAGATCAAGAAGAAGGACGGCCAGGAGCCGGATCCGATCGTCCTCGTGCGCAATCCGGACGTCCTCGCGGAGGTGTCCGCCAACCGGGCCCGGCCCGGACAGGTGATCGTCGGCTTCGCCGCCGAGACCGACGACGTCCTCGCCAACGGCCGCACCAAGCTCGCCCGCAAGGGCTGTGACCTGCTCGTGGTCAACGAAGTGGGGGAGCGCAAGACCTTCGGCTCCGAGGAGAACGAGGCCGTGGTGCTGGGCGCCGACGGCAGCGAGACCCCGGTGCCGTACGGGCCCAAGGAGGACCTCGCCGACACCGTCTGGGACCTCGTCGTCCGGCGACTGGACTGACCCGGCGCGCCGGGCGGGCGGCCGCACGTCATGTTCACGCCACGATCGAATTGGGCGTGGCGACCCTGGCCAACGCCACTCGACATTGGGCAGAATGCCCGTGCCGCAGGTCACAGCGCTCCCGAGAGGCGAGACGGGTGGCCCGTCGGCGGAGTGCGACCGATAAACTGTTCACGGTCGACGCCGGGCGCAGCCCCGCGTCGACCGCAAATGATCAGCCAGCAGCCGCTGCAACCACAGGGAGCGTTGTGTCCCGTCGCCTGTTCACCTCGGAGTCCGTGACCGAGGGTCACCCCGACAAGATCGCTGACCAGATCAGCGACACCATTCTCGACGCGCTTCTGCGTGAGGACCCGACCTCCCGGGTCGCCGTGGAGACGCTCATCACCACCGGCCTGGTGCACGTGGCCGGCGAGGTGACGACCAAGGCCTACGCGGACATCGCGACCCTCGTCCGCAACAAGATCCTGGACATCGGCTACGACTCCTCCAAGAAGGGCTTCGACGGCGCCTCCTGTGGTGTGTCGGTGTCCATCGGCGCGCAGTCCCCGGACATCGCCCAGGGTGTCGACGCCGCGTACGAGGCCCGGGTCGAGGGCGACGACGACGAACTGGACCGGCAGGGCGCGGGCGACCAGGGCCTGATGTTCGGCTACGCCTCCGACGAGACGCCGACCCTCATGCCGCTGCCGATCTTCCTGGCGCACCGCCTGTCCAAGCGCCTGTCCGAGGTCCGCAAGAACGGCACCATCCCCTACCTGCGCCCGGACGGCAAGACCCAGGTCACCATCGAGTACGACGGTGACAAGGCGGTCCGCCTGGACACGGTGGTGGTCTCCTCCCAGCACGCCTCCGACATCGACCTGGAGTCGCTGCTCGCCCCCGACATCCGCGAGTTCGTGGTGGAGCCGGAGCTGAAGGCGCTGCTGGAAGAGGGCATCAAGCTGGACACCGAGGGCTACCGCCTGCTGGTGAACCCGACCGGCCGCTTCGAGATCGGCGGCCCGATGGGCGACGCCGGCCTGACCGGCCGCAAGATCATCATCGACACGTACGGCGGCATGGCCCGTCACGGTGGCGGCGCCTTCTCGGGCAAGGACCCGTCCAAGGTGGACCGCTCGGCCGCGTACGCGATGCGCTGGGTCGCCAAGAACGTCGTGGCGGCCGGCCTGGCCTCCCGCTGCGAGGTCCAGGTCGCCTACGCCATCGGCAAGGCGGAGCCCGTCGGTCTGTTCGTGGAGACCTTCGGCACCCACAAGATCGACCCCGAGAAGATCGAGAAGGCGATCGACGAGGTCTTCGACCTCCGCCCCGCCGCGATCATCCGCGACCTCGACCTGCTCCGCCCGATCTACGGCCAGACCGCCGCGTACGGCCACTTCGGCCGCGAGCTGCCCGAGTTCACCTGGGAGCGCACCGACCGCGTCGACGCCCTGCGCGCCGCCGCCGGCCTGTAGCCCCCGATCCCACCCGCCGGGACCCGGCCCCTCCCAGGGGGCCGGGTCCCGGCGCGTTCCGGGCCGGCCGCGGGCGCCGGCCGGCCGGGCGTTGTCGGTGGTGTTTGGTAAGAATGCAGGCGTGAGCAGCGAGAACGGGGCGGGCCGGGGCGAGGGGGGCGGCGGGGCCGAAGGGGCGCCGCCGGAGCAGCTCGCGCTGATCCGGGAGAGCGTGCGCAACGCCAAGGTGCCGCGGGCCAAGCCGCGGACCTGGCGGGGGGCCGCGCTCGCGCCCGAGCTGCCCGTCGCCCGGGTGCTGGTCGACAAGGGCGTGCTCCACCTCGACCGGTACTTCGACTACGCGGTGCCCGCCGAACTGGACGCCCAGGCCCAGCCCGGGGTGCGGGTGCGGGTGCGGTTCGGGGCCGGGCGGCACCGGGTGCGCGACGGGCGCCGGGAGGGCGGCGGCCTCATCGACGGCTTCCTGATCGAGCGGCGGGCCGAGTCCGACTACTCCGGACCGCTGGCCGCGCTCGCCCAGGTCGTCTCGCCCGAACCGGTGCTCGGCGAGGAGCTGCTCGGCCTCGCCCGCGCCGTCGCCGACCGGTACGCGGGCAGCCTCGCCGACGTGTTGCAACTGGCCGTGCCGCCGCGCAACGCCCGCGCCGAACAGCGGCCCTCCCCCGAGCCACCGCCCCCGCCCGCGGCACCCGACACCGGTTCCTGGGCCCGGTACGAGCACGGGGGCGCCTTCCTCGACGCGCTGGCCTCCGGCGGCGCGCCCCGGGCCGTGTGGAACGCGCTGCCCGGCCCCCTGTGGAGCGAGGAGCTGGCCCGGGCCGTCGCCGCCACGCTCGCCTCCGGGCGGGGCGCCCTGGTCGTCGTGCCGGACGGGCGGGCCGCCGCGCGCGTCGACGCCGCGCTGACCGCGCTGCTCGGTCCCGGCCGGCACGCGCTGCTCACCGCCGACGCCGGTCCCGAGAAGCGGTACGCGCGGTGGCTGGCGGTGCGGCGCGGCTCCGTGCGCGCCGTCGTCGGGACCCGGGCGGCGATGTTCGCGCCCGTGCGGGACCTCGGGCTCGTCGCCGTCTGGGACGACGGCGACGACAGCCACAGCGAGCCGCACGCCCCGCAGCCGCACGCCCGCGATGTGCTGCTGCTGCGGGCCGCGCTGGACCGGTGCGCCTTCCTGCTGGGCGGCTGGGGGTGCACCGTGGAGGCCGCCCAGCTGGTCGAGAGCGGCTGGGCCCGGCCGCTGGTCGCCGGGCGCGAGCAGGTGCGCCGGTCCGCCCCCCTCGTCCGGACCGTCGGCGACGAGGACCTCGCGCGCGACGAGGCCGCCCGCGCCGCCCGGCTGCCCACCCTCGCCTGGCAGGCGGCGCGCGAGGGGCTGCGGCACGGGCCGGTGCTCGTCCAGGTGCCCCGGCGCGGTTACACCCCCCGCATGGCCTGTGCCCGGTGCCGTGCGCCCGCCCGGTGCCGGCACTGCTCCGGACCGTTGGAGGGCCAGGACGGCGGGGTGCTGCGGTGCGGCTGGTGCGGGCGCGAGGAGGGCGCCTGGCACTGCCCGGAGTGCGGCGGCTTCCGGCTCCGCGCGCAGATCGTCGGCGCGCGCCGTACCGCCGAGGAACTGGGGCGGGCCTTTCCCGCCGTGCCCGTGCGCACCTCGGGGCGCGAGCACGTGCTGGACACCGTGCCGGACACGCCCGCCCTCGTGGTCAGCACGCCGGGCGCCGAACCGGTGGCCGAGGGCGGCTACGCGGCGGCCCTGCTCCTGGACGGCTGGGCGATGCTCGGGCGCCCCGACCTGCGGGCCGGCGAGGACGCGCTGCGCCGGTGGATCGCGGCCGGCGCGCTGGTGCGGCCGCAGGGGGAGGGCGGCACCGTGGTCGTCGTCGCCGAACCCACGCTGCGGCCCGTGCAGGCGCTCGTGCGGTGGGACCCCGTCGGACATGCCGTGCGGGAACTGGCCGAGCGGGCGGAGCTGGGTTTCCCGCCGGTGTCCCGGATGGCCGCCGTGTCCGGACCGCCCGCGGCCGTCGCGGAGTTCCTGGCGGCCGTCGAGCTGCCGCCGGACGCGGAGGTGCTGGGCCCCGTACCGCTGCCGCCCCCGCCGCCCGGCCGCCCGCGCAGACCTGGCGCGCCCCCGCCCGGCGAACACTGGGAGCGCGCCCTCGTCCGCGTCCCGCCGGGCAGCGGCGCCACCCTGGCCACGGCCCTGAAGACCGCCCAGGCCGCCCGCATGGCCCGCGGCACCGCCGAACAGGTGCGGGTCCGCGTCGACCCGCCGGACATCGGCTGAGCGGCGGCACGGGGGGCCCGGGCGCACGCCCCGCCGCCGAGGCGGTCGCCGCCCCGAGCGCCGCCCCCGTCGGCCGTGTCCTGCGTCCGTCCCCGTCGGCCGCGCCATGCGTCTGCCCTCCCGGAAGGTTCCGGAAGGGCAGGGGGAGGGGCGGCGGGGTCAGCCGTTGCGGGGGCTGGGGAAGGGGGTGGGGCGGGCCTCGTCGCGCAGGGCCGGGGCGGCCGCCGTCGGCTGGGTGGGCATGGAGCGGGCCGCGGGGACCGTCGGCACGGTGGGCAGCCCGGCGGTCACATTGATCGTGCGGGTGCCGGACGGCTCCGGCGTCCGCTCGGTCTCGGCCGCCGCCTGGGCCGCGGCACGGCGCGCGCCGTACCGGCGGTGCACCGCCTGTTTGGTGACCCCGAGCGCCGAGCCCACCGCGTCCCACGAGAAACCGAGTGAGCGGTCGAAGTCCACCGCGGCCGTGACCAGGGTCTCGACACTGTCGCGGAGTTCCTGGGCGAGGCGGACCGTCGGGGCGGGGGCGCGTCCGTAGACGACGAAGCCCGTGGAGGGGCCGGAGCGGCGCGGGCGGTAGACGTTGCCCAGCTGGGCGGTGAGCGTGCGCAGCGCGTCCACCTGCCGGCGGACCCGCTCGATGTCCCGCACCAGCAAGTGCAGGCTGGCCCGGGCCTGGGCGTCGTGGGTTGCGTGGTCGGCCATGAACAAGCCTCTCGAACCGGCGTTGAAAGGAATTGGGCCGCGAAGGGGGCCCGATGTGGTCAACTCTTTCTTGACCAACGCGCCGGCCCTCCGCTGGTCACGGGCTGGGGGCGTACAGGCATATGCGTACGCCGGTCGCCCTCCCGTGCGCCGCCCGTGGTCATAGACTGGTGCGCCGCCCGCCCGACCCCCGCCCGAGAGGCCCGATCCCGCCCATGAAGCTCGTCTTCGCCGGTACCCCCGAGGTCGCCGTTCCCGCACTCGACGCCCTGCTCGCCTCCGGGCGGCACGAGGTGGCCGCCGTCGTCACGCGCCCCGACGCACCGGCCGGCCGCGGGCGCAGGCTGGTCGCCTCGCCCGTGGCCGAGCGGGCGGAGGAGTCCGGGATCGAGGTGCTGAAGCCGCTCAAGCCCCGGGACCCGGAGTTCCTGGAGCGGCTGCGGGAGATCGCCCCGGACTGCTGCCCGGTCGTCGCCTACGGCGCCCTGCTGCCCCGGGCCGCCCTGGACATCCCCGCCCACGGCTGGGTCAACCTGCACTTCTCGCTGCTGCCCGCCTGGCGGGGTGCCGCGCCCGTGCAGCACGCCGTCATGGCGGGCGACGAGATCACCGGCGCGTCCACCTTCCTCATCGAGGAGGGCCTGGACTCCGGCCCCGTCTACGGCACCGTCACCGAGGAGGTCCGCCCCACCGACACCAGCGGCGACCTGCTGACCCGGCTCGCCTTCGCGGGCGCCGGGCTGCTCGCCGCCACCATGGACGGCATCGAGGACGGCACCCTGAAGGCCGTGCCGCAGCCCACCGAGGGCATCACCCTCGCGCCGAAGATCACGGTCGAGGACGCCCAGGTGGACTGGGCGGCGCCCGCGCTGCGCGTGGACCGGGTGGTGCGCGGCTGCACCCCGGCGCCCGGCGCCTGGACCACCTTCCGCGGCGAGCGGCTCAAGCTCGTCCAGGTCACCCCGGTGCCCGAGCGGACCGACCTCGCGCCGGGCCGGCTGGCGGTGGGCAAGAACAGCGTGCACGCGGGCACCGGTTCGTACGCCGTCGAGCTGCTCTGGGTGCAGGCCCAGGGCAAGAAGCCGATGCGCGCCGCCGACTGGGCCCGCGGGGTGCGCATCGCGGAGGGCGAGACGCTCGGCGGCTGACGCCCCGGACGGCAGTGCGGGGGACGCGCCGACGTAGGCTGGAGGCGCATCCCCTTCTATCTCCGGAGCACCTTTTTCGTGAGCGAGCAGTCCCGGCGGCCCCGCAGGCCCGCCAAGCCCTACCGCCGTCCCCAGAAGGACCCCGTCCGCATCCTGGCCTTCGAGGCGCTGCGCGCGGTGGACGAGCGGGACGCCTACGCCAACCTCGTGCTGCCCCCGCTGCTGCGCAAGGCCCGCGAGAAGGGCGACTTCGACGCCCGGGACGCCGCGCTCGCCACCGAGCTGGTGTACGGCACGCTGCGCCGGCAGGGCACCTACGACGCCGTCATCGCCGCCTGTGTCGACCGGCCGCTGCGCGAGGTCGACCCGCCGGTGCTGGACGTGCTGAGCCTCGGCGCGCACCAGCTGCTCGGCACCCGGATCCCGACGCACGCCGCCGTCTCCGCCTCCGTGGAGCTGGCCCGCGTGGTGCTCGGCGACGGCCGGGCCAAGTTCGTCAACGCCGTGCTCCGCAAGATCGCGCAGGACGACCTCGACGGCTGGACCGAGAAGGTCGCGCCGCCGTACGACGAGGACCCCGAGGACCACCTCGCCGTCGTGCACTCGCACCCGCGCTGGGTCGTCTCCGCGCTCTGGGACTCCCTCGGCGGCGGCCGGACCGGCATCGAGCGGCTGCTGGCGGCCGACAACGAGCGGCCCGAGGTGACCCTCGTCGCCCGGCCCGGGCGGGCCACCACCGAGGAACTGCTGCGCGAGGAGGCCGCCGTACCGGGCCGCTGGTCGCCGTACGCCGTGCGGCTCGCGGAGGGCGGCGAGCCGGGCGCGGTCGAGGCCGTGCGCGAGGGCCGGGCCGGCGTGCAGGACGAGGGCAGCCAGCTGGTGGCCCTCGCGCTCGCGAACGCCCCGCTCGACGGGCCCGACGAGAAGTGGCTCGACGGCTGCGCCGGACCCGGCGGCAAGGCCGCGCTGCTCGGCGCCCTCGCCGCCGAGCGCGGTGCCGTGCTGCTCGCCTCCGAGAAGCAGCCGCACCGGGCCGGCCTGGTCGCCAAGGCGCTGCACGGCAATCCGGGCCCGTACCGGGTCATCGCCGCCGACGGCACCCGCCCGCCGTGGCGCCCCGGCACCTTCGACCGGGTGCTGGTGGACGTCCCCTGCACGGGTCTCGGCGCCCTGCGCCGCCGCCCCGAGGCCCGCTGGCGCCGCCGCCCCGAGGACCTGGACACCTTCGCCCCGCTCCAGCGCGCCCTGCTGCGCACCGCCCTGGACTCCGTACGCGTCGGCGGGGTCGTCGGCTACGCCACCTGCTCCCCGCACCTCGCGGAGACCCGGGCGGTGGTCGCCGACATCCTCAAGCAGCATCCCCACACCGACCTGATCGACGCCCGCCCCCTCCTTCCCGGCCTCCCCGACCTGGGCGAGGGCCCGGACATCCAGCTCTGGCCCCATCTGCACGGCACGGACGCGATGTACCTGGCCCTGATCCGCAGGACCGGGTGACACCGGCCGCTCCGGGGCCTGACCGGGCGTCCCCGGCAGGGCATAGGCTGGGGGGCATGCCCGTGCAGATCAACCCCAGCATCCTGTCCGCCGACTTCGCCCGCCTCGCGGACGAGGCCGAGGCGGTCCGCGGCGCCGACTGGCTCCATGTCGACGTCATGGACAACCACTTCGTCCCGAACCTCACCCTCGGCGTGCCGGTGGTGGAGTCCCTGGCCCGGGCGACGGACACCCCGCTGGACTGCCATCTGATGATCGAGGACCCCGACCGGTGGGCGCCCCGGTACGTCGAGGCGGGGGCGTCGTCGGTCACCTTCCACGTGGAGGCCGCCGCCGCTCCGGTGCGGCTGGCCCGGGAGATCCGCGCGAAGGGGGCCCGGGCCTCGATGGCGCTGAAGCCCGCGACGCCCATCGAGCCGTTCGAGGACCTGCTGCCGGAACTCGACATGCTGCTGATCATGACGGTGGAGCCCGGCTTCGGCGGCCAGGCGTTCCTCGACATTATGCTGCCGAAGATCCGCCGCACCCGTGAGCTGATCAAGAAGCACGGTCTGGAGCTGTGGCTGCAGGTCGACGGCGGTGTCTCGGCCGCCACCATCGAGCGGTGCGCCGACGCGGGAGCGGACGTGTTCGTCGCCGGTTCGGCCGTGTACGGCGCCGAGGACCCCGCCGAGGCCGTGCGCGCGCTGCGCGCCCGGGCGGAGTCGGCCGCCGCCGGGGCGTCGTGGGCATGCGACCACTGAGCCACGGCCAAGTGAACGGTTGAATGAAGGCCGCCCATCAGGGCGGATCAGTCGCCCCGAATCTGCGAGGATGAACGGCGAATCCAGAGTGTGAACAGCAGTGAGGAGATCGCCGTGTCGGGTATGTCGGCGGGCCGGTCAGCCATGCGGATGGGACCCGCTGAGCTGGTGCAGGCGGCGGCCATGGCCCGCCGCTTCTACCTCGAGGGCAAGTCCAAGATCCAGATCGCGGAGGAGTTCGGCGTCAGCCGCTTCAAGGTGGCCCGGGTCCTGGAGACGGCCCTCGAACGGGACCTCGTACGCATCGAGATCCGTGTGCCGGCCGAACTGGACGCCGAGCGCTCCGACGCGCTCCGCGCCCGCTACGGCCTCAGGCACGCCGTCGTGGTCGAGTCCCCGGCCGAGGCGGAGGAGACCCCGGACCCCGAGAACCTCGGCGAGGTCGCCGCCGACCTGCTCGGCGAACTCGTCAACGAGGGCGACGTCCTGGGGCTCGCCTGGGGCCGGTCCACCATCCACATGGCGGCGGCCCTCGACCGGCTGCCGCCGTGCACGGTGGTCCAGTTGACGGGCGTGTACGACGCCGGGACCGCCGAGCGCGGCTCGGTGGAGGCCGTCCGCCGGGCCGCCCAGGTCTCGGGCGGCGACGCGCACCCCATCTACGCGCCGATGCTGCTGCCCGACGAGGCCACCGCGGCGGCGCTGCGCCACCAGACGGGGATCGCCCGGGCCTTCGAGTACTTCGACAAGGTCACGGTCGCCTGCGTCTCCATCGGCTCCTGGGAGCCGGGCATCTCGACCGTGCACGACATGCTCAGCGACGAGGAGCGCGCGCACTACGCCTCGCTCGGGGTCGCCGCCGAGATGTCGGCGCACCTCTTCGACGCCGACGGGCGCCGGATCGGCCGCGACCTGGGGGAGCGGTGCATCACGGTCAAGGCCGACCAGCTGCGCCGCATCCCGGAGGTGGTGGCGATCGCGGGGGGCCAGCGCAAGGCCGCCGCGATCGACGCGGTGCTGCGCTCCGGGCTGGTCACCAGCCTGGTGACCGACACCTCGGCCGCCGACTACCTGATGACGGCGGGCCCCGCGCCGAAGCCGGCGCTCGGCCGTCAGGACCCCGACGGGATCTGACAGAGGCCCCGACGGGCCCCGACGGGACGGCCGTGGCAGCATCGTGCGCATGTCGCCGCGGTTCGTCCCCCGTCTCCTGGCCGGCTTGCTGGTCTGTTTCGCCGTTCTCCTGGCCGGGTGCTCCGGCGGCGCGTCCCCGCCGGACGCGTCCGCCCCGTCCTGGGCACACGGCATGGCCACCGTCCCCGCCTCCCGGCTGCCCGCCGAGGCCCGCCGGACGCTGGCCCTCATCGACCGGGGCGGCCCCTTCCCGTACGCCCAGGACGGGACCGTCTTCGGGAACTTCGAGGGGCATCTGCCCAAGCAGCGGCGCGGCTACTACCACGAGTACACCGTGAAGACCCCCGGCTCCCGCGACCGGGGCGCCCGGCGCCTGGTCACCGGGCGGGGCGGGGAGGTCTACTACACCGATGACCACTACGACTCGTTCCGGGCGGTACTGAGATGAGCGAAGACCTGACCGGCCGTCACGTGGTCGCGCTCGACCTCGACGGCGTCACGGACAAGGCGGGCCTGATGGACCGCGCGGCCCGGGCCCTGGCGCTGCCCGGCTGGTTCGGCCGCAACTGGGACGCGCTGGCCGACTCCCTGTCCGATCCCACGGTCTGGCCCGAAGGCGCCGCGGAACGGGGCCTGCTGATCGTCGTACGCGGCTGGCGGCCGTACGCCGGGGCCCGGCCCGAGGAGTGGCGGATCGCCGAGGAGGTCCTCACCGAGGCCGCCGACCGGGCGCCCGCCCTCACCGTCGCCCTCGCCCTTGGAGGAACCTCCCAGCCGGCCGGCGGCGACCCTGGAGGTTCTGTCAGGGCATGACCAACGCCCCGACATGGGACAATGAAGTACGTGCTCTTTCCCCCTGGCGCACCCGTCGGGGGGTCACCTCTGATCGACTGGGATGTGCAGCACGTGCGTTTCCTCAATGACATCCGGCCCGCGTACGACCTCACGTACGACGACGTGTTCATGGTGCCGCGCCGCTCCGCGGTGGGCTCGCGTCAGGGCGTGGACCTCGCCTCGCCGGACGGGACGGGCACCACCATCCCGCTCGTCGTCGCGAACATGACCGCCATAGCCGGCCGCCGCATGGCCGAGACGGTGGCCCGCCGCGGCGGTCTCGTGGTCATCCCGCAGGACATCCCGATCGATGTCGTCACCGACGTGATCTCCTGGGTGAAGAGCCGGCACCTGGTGCTGGACACCCCGATCGTGCTGGCCCCGCACCAGACCGTCGCCGACGCCCTGGCGCTGCTGCCCAAGCGGGCGCACAACGCCGGTGTCGTCGTGGACGAGAACCAGCGGCCCGTCGGTGTCGTCACCGACGCCGACCTCTCCGGCGTCGACCGCTTCACCCAGCTCGAAGTCGTCATGTCCAGGGACCTGCTCCTGCTGGACGCCGACATCGACCCGCGCGAGGCCTTCAACACCCTCGACCAGCACAACCGCCGCTACGCCCCGGCCGTCGACAAGGACGGCAGGCTCGCCGGCATCCTCACCCGCAAGGGCGCCCTGCGCGCCACGCTGTACACCCCGGCCGTGGACGCCCGGGGCAGGCTGCGGATCGCCGCCGCCGTCGGCATCAACGGCGATGTGGCGGGCAAGGCCAAGCAGCTGCTCGACGCGGGCGTGGACACGCTCGTCATCGACACCGCGCACGGCCACCAGGAGTCGATGATCAGCGCCGTCAGGACGGTGCGCGCCCTCGACCCGCAGGTGCCGATCGCGGCCGGCAACATCGTCTCCGCCGAAGGCGTGAAGGACCTGATCGACGCGGGCGCCGACATCATCAAGGTCGGTGTCGGCCCGGGCGCCATGTGCACCACCCGCATGATGACCGGCGTGGGCCGCCCGCAGTTCTCCGCCGTCCTGGAGTGCGCCGCCGAGGCCGCGAAGTACGGCAAGCACGTGTGGGCCGACGGCGGTGTCCGCCACCCGCGTGACGTCGCCATGGCCCTCGCGGCCGGCGCGTCCAACGTGATGATCGGCTCCTGGTTCGCCGGCACCTACGAGTCGCCGGGCGACCTCCAGCACGACGCCCAGGGCCGCGCCTACAAGGAGTCCTTCGGCATGGCCTCCGCGCGTGCCGTGCGCAACCGCACCTCGGAGGAGTCGGCCTACGACCGGGCCCGCAAGGCACTGTTCGAGGAGGGCATCTCCACCTCGCGGATGTTCCTCGACCCGGCCCGCCCGGGCGTCGAGGACCTGATCGACTCGATCATCGCGGGCGTCCGCTCCTCCTGCACCTACGCCGGAGCCGGCTCGCTGGAGGAGTTCGCCGAGAAGGCGATCGTCGGCATCCAGAGCGCGGCCGGCTACGCCGAGGGCAAGCCGCTGCACGCCAGCTGGAGCTGACCGGCCCTCCCGCCACCCGCACGACGGCCCCCGCCCCTCCCGCACCCGGGAACGGCGGGGGCCGTCGGCGTATCCCGCCGAGGTGGGGAAAACCTGCTCGTCAGGGCCTTGTGCAACGGTCGACAGCTCGCGCGCAACGATTTGTCATTCCGGCCGGGGGAACGCAATGATTCTGCGGGGATGCGCAAGGTTGCTGCATTACGCCCGTGAAGGCCCGCCTCATAGGGTGCTGCGCTAGTACGTGCGTGGCGGGGACCCCGCTCGGTGGGTCCCTGCCCTTCGCAGGCCCCCGGTCCCCGTCCACGAGGACCGGCCCTCCCGCCGGTCCGCGTCCGCACCACACCGGCAGCGATAAGGAGCCAGCGCGTGCTCGACCAAGGCGCACCCCCGCAGAACCAGATACCGGCCGCCCCCGCGTCCCCGGGCGTCGCCGCGCGCCTGATGCGTCGCAAGCCCGTGGAACGCCTGGTCGCGGAAGGCGGCCAGGGCGAGGGAGGGCAGCTTCGGCGCTCCCTCGGGCTGTGGCAGCTGACCATGATCAGCATCGGCGCCACCCTCGGCACCGGCATCTTCGTCGTCCTCGGCGACGCCGTGCCGGAGGCCGGCCCCGCGATCACCCTGTCCTTCGTGATCGCCGGCCTCACCGCGCTGTTCTCGGCCCTGTCCTACGCCGAACTGGCCGGCAGCATCCCGGTCGCCGGCTCCTCCTACTCGTACGCATACGCAACGCTGGGCGAGCTGGTCGCCTGGGTCTGCGGCTGGTGCCTCATCCTGGAGTACGGCGTCTCGGTGGCCGCCGTCGCCGTCGGCTGGGGCGAGTACCTGAACGAGCTGCTGGACGGCACCATCGGCGTCACCATCCCCGACGTACTGTCCTCGGCCCCCGGCGAGGGCGGTGTCATCAACCTGCCCGCCCTGGTCGTCGTCCTGCTGGCGATGGTGTTCCTGCTCGGCGGCGCACGGGAGTCGGCCCGCGCCAACACGGTCATGGTCTGTGTGAAGATCGTCGCCCTGGTGCTGTTCTGCGCGGTCGGCATCATGGGCTTCAAGTCCGGCAACTACGCCGACTTCATGCCGCTCGGCATGAGCGGCGTCAGCGCCGCGGGCGCCACGCTGTTCTTCTCGTACATCGGCTTCGACGCCGCCTCCACCGCCGGTGAGGAGGCGAAGGACCCCAAGCGGGACCTGCCGCGGGCGATCATGCTGTCGCTGATCATCGTCACCGCGCTGTACGTGCTCGTCGCCGGCGTCGCCGTCGGCGCCTGGAACTGGAAGAAGTTCGACGGCTCCGAGGCATCCCTCGCCGCGATCATGAACGATGTCAGCGGCCAGACCTTCTGGGGCACGCTGCTCGCGCTGGGCGCGGTCATCTCCATCGCGAGCGTGGTCCTCACCGTGCTCTACGGCCAGACCCGCATCCTCTTCGCGATGTCCCGCGACGGACTGGTGCCCAAGGCGCTCGGCAAGGTGCACCGAAAGACCGGCGCCCCGCGCCTCAACACGCTGATCGTCTCCCTGTTCTGCGGGGCGCTCGCCGCCCTCATCCCGCTCGGCAAGCTCGTCGACGCCACCAGCATCGGCACGCTGTTCGCCTTCGGCCTGGTCAACATCGCGGTCATCGTGCTGCGCTACAAGCGGCCCGGCCTGGAGCGCACCTTCAAGGTGCCGTTCGGGCCGCTGCTGCCGGCGCTGGGCTTCCTGTTCTGCGCCTACAACATGTTCAGCCTCGACACCGTGACCTGGGTCGTCTTCGGATGCTGGATGGCCGCCGGGCTCGTGTTCTACTTCCTGTACGGCTATCGCCGTTCCCGTCTCGCGACCGACGACGACCTCGCGGCGACGGCAGTGAAGTGACCGAACCGAAGAAGTGAACGACCCCCTGTGCTGAACGATCTCGACGAACGCATCGTGCACGCCCTCGCCGAGGACGCCCGCCGCTCCTACGCGGACATCGGGCAGCTGATCGGCCTGTCCGCGCCCGCGGTGAAGCGGCGCGTGGACCGGCTGCGGGCCACCGGAGCCATCACCGGGTTCACCGTCCGGGTGGACCCGGCGGCCCTCGGCTGGGAGACCGAGGGGTACATCGAGATCTACTGCCGGAGCAACACCTCTCCGGAGACCATCCAGCGGGGCCTGGAGCGCTACCAGGAGGTCGTGGCCGCGTCGACCGTCACCGGCGACGCGGACGCGATCGCCCAGGTCTTCGCCTCCGACATGCGGCACTTCGAACGGGTCCTGGAGCGGATCGCGGGCGAGCCGTTCGTGGAGCGCACGAAGTCCGTCCTCGTCCTGTCGCCCCTGCTGCGCCGCTTCTCCTCCGGGGCACCGGGATAGGAGCGGGCAACGGCTCGGGGTGCCTCGTCGCACGCCGGCCGCCGGTCGGCGCCCCTCCGGGGCGCGGGGAATCGCGCGAGCACTCCCCGACGACCCGCGCCCGGCGTGCGACGAGGCGCCCCTTTTCCGTTTCCGGGGGCGGGCAGCCCGGCCACGCAACGAATCACCGCCCTTCCCCGTTTCGGCGCAACGAACTCCGCACGCGCGCGCAACGGCTCCTTCTTGTCCGGCCGAGCGCACCGCCCGTACCGTCTTCCTGACCCCCGACCCCCCGTTCCGGTGAGGACCCCGCATGCGCACCGCCCTGCTCCAGAGCTCCGGCCGTCCCGGCTCGATCGTCGAGAACCTCGAGGTCCTCGACGAGGCCGCGGGCCGCGCCGCCGCCGCGGGCGCCGGGCTGCTGGCCGCGCCGGAGATGTTCCTCACCGGGTACGCCATCGGCGACGACATCGCGCGCCTCGCCGAGCCCGCCGACGGCGACTGGGCCGACGCGGTCGCCGAGATCGCCACCCGGCACGGCCTGGCCCTCGCCTACGGCTACCCGGAACGCGACGGCGACACCGTCTTCAACTCCGCGCAGCTGATCTCCGCCGACGGCACCCGGCTCGCCAACTACCGCAAGACCCACCTCTTCGGCTGCTTCGAGCGCGACCACTTCACACCGGGCGAGCGCCACGTCGTCCAGGCCGAGCTGAACGGCCTCACCGTGGGCCTGCTGATCTGCTACGACGTCGAGTTCCCGGAGAACGTCCGGGCCCACGCCCTGGCCGGCACCGACCTCCTCGTCGTGCCGACCGCGCAGATGCACCCCTTCCAGTTCGTCGCCGAGTCGGTGATCCCGGTGCGCGCCTTCGAGAACCAGATGTACGTCGCGTACGTCAACCGGGTCGGTGCGGAAGGGGAGTTCGAGTTCGTCGGCCTCTCCGTCCTCGCCGGTCCCGACGGCGTCGCCCGCGCCCGTGCCGGCCGCGGCGAGCAGCTGGTGCTCGCCGACGCCGACCCCGCCTTCCTGGCCGCCTCCCGGGAGGACAACCCGTACCTGGCGGACCGCCGCCCCGGTCTGTACGGGTCCCTGGTCTGAGAGCGCGCACACCGCGAAGGAAGGCCGCGGCGCAGCGGCCGCACCCGGCCTCACCCCGTTCCACCACGCAAGGAGTCCGTACCCCATGACGTCCACGGTGCCCAACGCCGTCGAGCACACCGACGAGCAGCAGCCGCCGATCACCATGTTCGGCCCGGACTTCCCCTACGCCTACGACGACTTCCTCGCCCACCCGGCGGGCCTCGGGCAGATCCCGGCGACCGAGCACGGCACCGAGGTCGCGGTCATCGGCGGCGGCCTGTCCGGCATCGTCGCCGCCTACGAGCTGATGAAGATGGGCCTCAAGCCCGTCGTCTACGAGGCCGACCAGATCGGCGGCCGGCTCCGTACGGTCGGCTTCGACGGCTGTGACGGCTCGCTGACCGCCGAGATGGGCGCGATGCGCTTCCCGCCGTCCTCCACCGCCCTCCAGCACTACATCGACCTGGTGGGCCTCGAGACCAGGCCCTTCCCCAACCCGCTGGCCGAGGCCACCCCCTCGACCGTGGTCGACCTCAAGGGCGAGTCGCACTACGCCGTCACCGTCGACGACCTGCCCCAGGTGTACCGGGACGTCGCCGCGGCCTGGAACAAGTGCCTGGAGGAGGGCGCCGACTTCTCCGACATGAACCGCGCGATGCGCGAGCGGGACGTGCCGCGCATCCGGGAGATCTGGGCGAAGCTGGTCGAGAAGCTCGACAACCAGACCTTCTACGGCTTCCTCTGCGACTCCGAGGCGTTCAAGTCCTTCCGGCACCGCGAGATCTTCGGCCAGGTCGGCTTCGGCACCGGCGGCTGGGACACCGACTTCCCGAACTCCATCCTGGAGATCCTGCGCGTCGTCTACACCGAGGCCGACGACCACCACCGCGGCATCGTCGGCGGCTCCCAGCAGCTGCCGCTGCGCCTGTGGGAGCGCGAGCCGGAGAAGATCGTGCACTGGCCGCACGGCACCTCGCTCCAGTCCCTGCACACCGGCGGCGAACCGCGCCCGGCCGTGACCCGGCTGCACCGCACGGCGGGCAACCGGATCACTGTGACCGACGCGGACGGCGACATCCGCACCTACCAGGCGGCGATCTTCACCGCCCAGTCCTGGATGCTGCTGTCCAAGATCGCCTGTGACGACTCGCTCTTCCCGATCGACCACTGGACCGCGATCGAGCGCACCCACTACATGGAGTCCAGCAAGCTCTTCGTGCCCGTGGACCGGCCGTTCTGGCTGGACAAGGACGAGGAGACGGGCCGGGACGTCATGTCGATGACGCTCACCGACCGCATGACGCGCGGGACCTACCTGCTCGACAACGGCCCCGACCGGCCCGCCGTGATCTGCCTGTCGTACACCTGGTGCGACGACAGCCTGAAGTGGCTGCCGCTGTCCGCGAACGAGCGGATGGAGGTCATGCTGAAGTCGCTCGGCGAGATCTACCCGAAGGTCGACATCCGCAAGCACATCATCGGCAACCCGGTGACGGTCTCCTGGGAGAACGAGCCCTACTTCATGGGCGCGTTCAAGGCCAACCTGCCGGGCCACTACCGCTACCAGCGGCGCCTGTTCACCCACTTCATGCAGGACCGGCTGCCCGAGGACAAGCGGGGCATCTTCCTCGCCGGCGACGACATCTCCTGGACGGCCGGCTGGGCCGAGGGCGCCGTGCAGACCGCGCTGAACGCGGTGTGGGGCGTGATGCGCCACTTCGGCGGCACGACCGACCCGTCGAACCCGGGCCCGGGTGACGTCTACGACGAGATCGCGCCGGTGGAGCTTCCCGAGGACTGACCCGGGAGACGGACCAGGGCGCGGGCGGTTGGACCGGGATTCCGGCCGCCCGCGCCTTCGCCGGTTCCCGGCGCCCGCGCCCGGGGGCCGTTCAGTCGGGCAGCGGGGTCAGCAGCATCCGGCCCGCGAAGCCCACCGCCGCGTCCAGCCGCTCGGTGAACTCCTCCACGACCCCGGCGCAGTGCCGCAGCGCCCACAGGGCGCGGGCCGCCGCCCAGGCCGCGTCCCGGGCCCGCTCCAGGCTCCAGGCGCCCAGCAGATGGGTGAGCGGGTCGGCGAGCTGGAGCAGGTCCGGGCCCGGCATCAGGTCCTCGCGGACCCGTTCCTCCAGCGCCACGAGCAGCTCGCCCACCCGGTCGAACTCGTCCTCCAGGTCGGCCGGTTCGCAGCCGAGCGCCCGGCAGCTGTCGACCACGGCCAGGGCCAGGTCGTGCCCGATGTGGGCGTTCACGCCGGACAGCGCGAACTGCAGCGGCCGCACCCCGGGATGGCGGCGGAGCTGGAACAGGGGCCGCCAGCAGGCGGGCGGCCGGCGGTCGGTGGCGGCCGCGTCGACCGCGGCCAGATAGCGCTCGGCGAACCGCACGTCCAGCGTGCCCGCCGCCCGCGGGTCCGGGAACTCCCCGGCGACCAGCCGCCGGCCGACCTCCTCGGTGACGGCGAGGTAGACGCGGTTGAACACGCGGACGCCGTCCCGGGCGGGCAGGTCCGCGTCCAGCGCGCGCATCCGCGCCACGACGGCGTCGACGGGGGTGATGAGTGCTGCGGGCTGCGCCATGCGGGAAGCGTCCCAGCCTGGGGCCGGCCGGCGTGCCGACCGGCCCGGTGCTTCGCCGGAACGAGGGAACGCCGGGCTAGGACCCGGCGTGCGGTGTCCGCGTGCCCGGGGCCGTGCCGGGCCGTGGGCCGGCCGGCGCGTCCGCCTCCGTGTCGTAGGCCGACGTGCCCTCGTCCAGCAGCGGCTCCTGCTGCTTGAGGTGGGGCGGGGCGAAGGCGCGCAGCGCGTGGTAGCCGGTGATGACCACCAGCGTGCCGAGGGCGATGCCGCTGAGCGAGAAGGTGTCGGTGAACTTGATGGAGACGTTGCCGACGCCGATGATGATGCCCGCGGCGGCCGGGACCAGGTTCAGCGGGTTGCGCAGGTCCACCTTGGCGTGCAGCCAGATCTGGGCGCCGAGCAGGCCGATCATGCCGTAGAGGATGACGGTGATGCCGCCGAGCACCCCGCCGGGGATGGCCGCCACGACCGCGCCGAACTTCGGGCAGAGGCCGAAGAGCAGGGCGAAGCCGGCGGCGGCCCAGTAGGCGGCGGTGGAGTAGACGCGGGTCGCGGCCATCACGCCGATGTTCTCGGAGTAGGTGGTGTTGGGCGGGCCGCCGACGGCCGTGGACAGCACCGAGGCGACGCCGTCCGCGGAGATCGCCGTGCCGAGCTTGTCGTCCAGCGGGTCGCCGGTCATCTCGCCGACCGCCTTGACGTGGCCCGCGTTCTCCGCGACCAGGGCGATCACCACGGGCAGGGCGACCAGCACGGCCGACCACTGGAAGGACGGCCCGTGCAGGTGCGGCAGTCCGATCCAGTCGGCGTGGGAGACCCCGGACAGGTCCAGGCGCCAGTGGTCGGCGACCTTGCCGTCCGGGCCCACGGAGTGGATCCTGCCGAAGACCCGGTCGAACGCCCAGGAGATGCCGTAGCCGAAGACCAGGCCCAGGAAGATGGCGATGCGCGACCAGAAACCGCGCAGGCACACGACGGCCAGCCCGGTGAAGAGCATCACCAGCAGGGCGGTCCACTGGTCCTGGGGCCAGTAGGTGGAGGCGGTCACCGGGGCCAGGTTGAAGCCGATCAGCATGACGACGGCGCCGGTGACGATCGGCGGCATGGCGGCGTGGATGATCCGCGCGCCGAAGCGCTGCACGGCCAGGCCCACCAGGAACAGCACGGCGCCGACGACGAGCACCGCGCCGGTCACGGTCGCACTGGTGCCGCCCTGGGCGCGGATGACGGCGGCCACGCCCACGAACGACAGGGAGCAGCCGAGGTAGCTCGGCACCCGGCCGCGGGTGGCGAGCAGGAAGATCACGGTCGCCACCCCCGACATCATGATCGCCAGGTTGGGGTCCAGGCCCATGAGCACGGGGGCGACGAAGGAGGCGCCGAACATCGCGACCACGTGCTGGGCGCCCAGGCCCACGGTGCGGGGCCAGGACAGCCGTTCGTCGGGGCGTACCACCGCTCCGGGCGCGGGCGTGCGCCCGTCACCGTGCAGCTTCCAGCGCACGCCGAGATCCATGGTGGGGTTTCGCTTTCTTACGTACATGAGGACGGTCCGAACCATTGTGCGGGTATCCGGCGGATTCCCGCCCACGCGGTTTCCTGTGTGAACCGGATTCACATACGCGATCGCGTCATGGCTGCGGGTCCGCCACCGCCGTGCCGGGGGCGCCGCTCTCCGCGCGATCGCCGCGCCCGGCCGCGCGCAGCACGCCCGCGAACGCCACGAGCCCGCAGGCCAGCGCCGTCACCACCCAGAAGGACGCCGTCAGGCTGGTCGCCTGGGCCACCCCGCCGATCAGGCTCGGCGCGACCAGCCCGGAGGTGTACGTGATGGTCGCCACGCCCGCGATGGCCTGGCTCGGACGGGGGCCGGCGTGCCCGGCCGCCGCGAAGCACAGCGGGACGACCACCGCGATGCCGAGCCCCATCAGCGCGAAGCCGGCCATCGCCGACGCCGGGTGCCGTGCGGACACGACCAGCAGCCCGCCCAGCACCGCCAGCACCCCGCCGGCCCGCACGGTGCGGACCGCGCCGAAGCGGTTCACCACCGCGTCCCCGGCGATCCGGGCCACGGCCATGGTCAGCATGGATCCGGTCGTGGCGGACGCCGCCAGCCCGGCCGAGCCGCCCAGCCGGTCCCGCAGGAACACCGCCGACCAGTCCAGGGTCGCGCCCTCGGCGAACACCGCGCAGAACCCGACCGCGCCGATCAGGAGGGCCGAACGCGGCGGCAGCGCGAACCGCGGGGGCGGCTCCTCGTCCTCGGCCGGCTGGACGTCCAGCACCCAGGCGCAGACCGTGCAGCCGAGCACGGTGAGGACGGCCGAGGCCAGCAGGAAGTGCACCCGCGCGTCCGCCCCGAGGTGCGCGGCGAGGGTGCCGGCCGCCGAGCCGGTCAGGGCGCCCGCGCTCCACATGCCGTGCAGCCCCGACATCACCGACTTGCCGAGCAGCCGCTCGACCTCCACGCCGAGCGCGTTCATCGCGACGTCGGCCATGCCCGAGGAGGCGCCGTAGGCGAACAGCGCCAGGCACAGGGTGACCAGGTTCGGCGCGAGGGACGGCAGGACCAGGGCCAGCGTCCACAGCGCCAGCAGGCCGCGCAGGGCCGTACGGCTGCCGAAGCGGTGCGTGAGACGGCCCGCCAGCGGCATCGCGCACGCGGCACCGAGCGCCATGAAGGCCAGTGCGAACCCCAGCTGGCCGGCGCTCAGGCCGGCGTGCTCGCGGATCCAGGGCACGCGCGTCGCGAACGAACCGGCCACCGAGCCGTGCACGGCGAACACGGCCGCCACGGCGTACCGGGCACGCCGGACCTCCTCGCGTCCGCCGCTCATGTCCTCCATCTTCCTGTGCCTCCCCGGCCCGCCCTGGTGTCAACCGGGCGTAAATTATCAGGAACCCTGCCTGATAGATAGCCGCGATACGAGCGCACGCCCGCCGGCGCCCGGACGACCGCCGTACGGGCACCCCGACGACCGCATGACCGACCCGGCTCCGACGATCTGGGAGGATTCCCGCCATGCCCGCATCACCCAGCACCGCCCGGGCCATCAACGACCGGCTGGCCCTGCGGCTGTTGCAGCAGGAAGGCCCGCTGACCGCAGGGCGGTTGAAGCAGCTGACCGGCCTGTCCCGGCCCACGGTCGCCGACCTCGTCGACCGGCTCACGGCCGCCGGGCTGATCACCGTGGTCGGAGAGTCCGGCGAGCAGCGCCGGGGGCCCAACGCCCGGCTCTACGGCATCGTCGCCGACCGCGCCCACCTCGCCGCGCTCGACGTGCGCACCGAAGGCGTCCTCGTCCTCGTCTCCGACCTGGTCGGACGGGTGCTCGCGGAGGCGTCCGCACCGATCGGCGGGGGCACCGGGACCGGGCCCGCCGTGGAGCGGGCGGTGGCCGCGGTGGAGCGCGCGGTGAAGGAGGCCGGTGTCATGGCGGCGCCCCCGGGAGAGGGGGCCGCGCAACGGGGGAGGCTGCACACCGTCGGCATCGGCGCGCCGGGCCTGATCGACCCGGCCACCGGTGACCTCAGGGACTCCGCCGGGCTGCCCGCCTGGCACCGCAGCCTGGCCGCCGCCCTCCAGGAGCGGCTGCCCGGCGCCCGGGTGACCGTCGAGAACGAGACCAACCTCGCCGCCCTGGCCGAACAGCGCGAGGGCGCCGCCCGCGACCGGGACACCTTCGTCCTGCTCTGGCTGGGGCACGGCGTCGGCGCCGCCGTCGTCCTGGACGGCGCCCTGCGCCGCGGGGCCTCCGGCGGCACCGGCGAGATCGGCTTCCTGCCGGTCCCGGGCACGAGCACGCTGCCCTCGGCGACCGACTGCGACGGCGGCTTCCACTCGCTGGCCGGGGCGGCGGCGCTCGTCGCGCTGGCGGCACGGTGCGGGCTGCCGGTCGCCGGCGCGCCGGACGGACCGGGCGCGGCGCGGGTGGTGGGCGACGCGGTGGCCCGGTCGTCCGCGGCGGACGAGCGCTTCCTGCATGCCCTGGCCGACCGGATCGCCGTCGGCGCGGCCTCGGTGACGGCCGTCCTGGACCCCGGGTGCGTGGTGCTCGGCGGGGAGGTCGGCCGGGCCGGGGGAGCGGTGCTCGCCGGACTGGTGGGGGAGCGGCTGCGCCGGATGTCGCCGCTGGCCACCGAGGTGCGGGCGAGCGGTCTGGGCGGGACGGCCGTGCTGCGCGGAGCGCTCCTCACCGCCCGGGAACGGGCGCAGGACGAGCTGTTCGGGGCGCCGGAGCGGTGACTCGGCCCCCTTGGCGGCCCGGCGGCGGGCAAGGGCCGTCGTCACCGCCGCCGAGCCCGTCCGCACCCTAAGAGGACTAGACCAGTGCGGTCAATGGTCCGGACCAGCTCAACCGCCCTGCGCCGGAAGCCGGTTGCCTCCGGCCGTCGCGCGGCGCGAAACCTCCGGTACACACTGTGAGGGAGGCCACACCGCCCACCCGTATGGGCGAGTGACGGGCGTGGCAGACTGGGCCTGTACCAGAAGCAGCGCACTCCGGGGTCGGTGAAAGTCCGAACCGGCGGTTACAGTCCGCGACCCGGTCGCTTCCAGCGGCCGGTTGACCAGGTGAAATTCCTGGACCGACGGTTAAAGTCCGGATGGGAGGCAGTGCGCGGCGGGCGGGCACGCGTCTTCCGTGTGCGCGCCGCCGTACCGAGGCTCGTCCGTATCCGGACGCGTCCGTCCGGCGACGCCCCCGGTGTGTGCTCACCCGTGGAATCTGTCGTCATCGACAGCCCCGGAGTCCGTGCCCGAAGAGGCAGGAGGACCCGGGAAGTGTTCACCGGAATCGTCGAAGAGCTGGGTGAGGTCACCGCCGTCGAGAACCTCGGCGACGCCTCCCGCTTCCGGCTGCGCGGCCCCGTCGTGACCGAGGGCGCGCGGCACGGCGACTCCATCGCCGTGAACGGGGTCTGTCTCACCGTCGTCGAGCACGAGGGTGACGAGTTCACCGCCGACGTCATGGCCGAGACCCTGAACCGCTCCAGCCTGGGCGCGCTCACCGTCGGCTCGCGCGTCAACCTGGAGCGCCCCACCGCCGTCGGCGCCCGCCTCGGCGGGCACATCGTGCAGGGACACGTGGACGGCACCGGCGAGGTCCTCGCCCGCACGCCCTCCGAGAACTGGGAGATCGTGAAGATCTCCCTGCCCGCGGACCTCGCCCGCTACGTCGTGGAGAAGGGCTCCATCACGGTCGACGGCATCAGCCTGACCGTCGTGGAGGCCGCCTCGGACCATTTCACCGTCAGCCTCATCCCGACCACCCTCGCCCTGACCACGCTCGGCGTGAAGCAGCCCGGCGACCCGGTCAACCTCGAGGTGGACGTCATCGCCAAGTACGTGGAGCGCCTGCTCACGACCGGACAGGGGGCCGGCCGGTGAACTGGATGAACTCCGAGGCGTTCACCCTCTTCGGCCAGCACATCATCTGGTCGGACATGATCGGCAACATCCTGGGCCTGATCACCCTCGCCCTCGGCTGGCGCCGCTCCCTGTGGACCTGGCCCGTGCAGTTCCTGTCCGGCCTCGTCCTCTTCGCCGCCTTCTACGGCCATCTCACCGGCAGCGCCGGCAAGCAGGTCGTCGTCATGGCCGTCGCGCTGTACGGCTGGTGGCAGTGGCAGCGCACCCGCAACCGGTCGGGCGACGGCCAGATCACCCCCCGGTTCGCCACCTGGCGCGAGCGCGCGGCCATGGTCGCCGCCGCCGGCGCCGGCACGGTCGCCGTCGCCCTGCTGTTCGAGGCCTACCCGTCCCTGTCCTGGGACCCCTGGCCCGACGCCTACATCTTCGTCGGCACCATCGTCGCGATGTACGCCCAGGCCAAGAGCATGGTCGAGTTCTGGTTCGCCTGGCTGCTCGTCGACCTCGTCGGCGTCCCCCTGAACTTCGCCAACGGCTACGCCTTCTCCGGATTCGTCTACGTCATCTACGGCGCACTCGTCCTGTGGGGCATGCGCGACTGGTGGCTGCGCTCCCGCAAGGCGGCGCGGCCCACACTGGAAGGAGCGCCGGCATGACCTCGGCACCCGTCCTCCACGACACCCACGACATCGAGAACTTCGCGCTCGACCCGGTCGAGCGGGCCGTCGCCGACATCGCCGCCGGGCGCCCGATCATCGTCGTCGACGACGAGGACCGGGAGAACGAGGGCGACCTCGTCGTCGCCGCCGAGAAGATCACCCCCGAGATCGTCGCCTTCATGATGAGCGAGTGCCGGGGACTGATCTGCGCGCCCATGGAGAGCGGGGAACTGGACCGGCTGCGGCTGCCGCAGATGGTCGAGGACAACACCGAGTCGATGAAGACCGCGTTCACCGTCTCCGTGGACGCCACCGCCGCGCACGGCGTGAGCACCGGCATCTCGGCCGCCGACCGGGCCACCACGCTCCGGCTGCTCGCGAGCGGCACCGCCGCGCACACCGACTTCGTCCGCCCCGGTCACGTCTTCCCGCTGCGCGCCAAGGCCGGCGGCGTCCTCGCCCGCAACGGCCACACCGAGGCCGCCGTCGACCTCGCCCGGCTCGCGGGCCTGCGCCCGGCCGGCGCCATCGTGGAGATCGCCGGCGAGGACGGCCGGATGCTCCGGCTGCCCGAGCTGATCCCGTTCGCCCGCAAGCACGGCCTGACGATCATCTCCATCGAGGACCTGATCGCCTACCGCCGCGACAGCGAGCCCACCGTCCGCCGCGAGGCCGAGACCCGCCTGCCCACCCGGCACGGCGTCTTCACGGCCTACGGCTACCGGTCCACCGTCGACGGCGTCGAACACGTCGCCCTCGTCCACGGCGACCTCGGCGACGGCGGGGACGGCGGGGACGTCCTGGTCCGGCTCCACTCCGAATGCCTGACCGGCGACGTCTTCGGCTCCCTGCGCTGCGACTGCGGCCCCCAGCTGGACACCGCGCTCGGCCGCATCCAGGAGGAGGGCCGCGGAGTCGTCGTCTACCTGCGCGGACACGAGGGGCGCGGCATCGGCCTGCTGTCCAAGCTGCGCGCCTACGAACTCCAGGAGCAGGGCCACGACACCCTGGACGCCAACCTGGAACTCGGCCTGCCCGCCGACGCCCGCGACTACGGCGCCGGCGCGCGGATCCTCGCCGACCTCGGCGTGCGCCGCGTCCGGCTGATGACCAACAACCCCGACAAGACCGACGCCCTCAGGCGCCACGGCATCGAGGTCACCGGCCGGGAGCCGATGCCCGTCCAGGCCGGCGAGCACAACCTCCGCTACCTGCGCACCAAGCGGGACCGGATGGGGCACGACCTGCCCTGGCTCGACACGCCCGCCGTGTCGGCCTGCGGCAACCAGTAAGCGAGAGACAGCACGGAGGTAAGACGTGAGCGGCAAGGGCGCACCGGACGTGTCCGTACGCAAGGTGAGCGACCTCAGGGTCGCCGTCATCGCGGCGCAGTGGCACGAGAAGGTGATGGACGGCCTGGTGGACGGCGCCCTGCGCGCCCTGCACGACCTGGGCATCGACGAGCCGACCCTGATCAGGGTCCCCGGCAGCTTCGAGCTGCCGGTCGCCGCCAAGGTCCTCGCGGGCCGCGGCTACGACGCGGTCGTCGCCCTCGGCGTCGTCATCCGGGGCGGCACCCCCCACTTCGACTACGTGTGCCAGGGCGTCACCCAGGGCCTCACCCAGGTCTCCGTCGAGACCGGCGTCCCCGTCGGCTTCGGCGTGCTCACCTGCGACACCGAGGAACAGGCCCTGGACCGGGCCGGCCTGGAGGGCTCGACCGAGGACAAGGGCCACGAGGCGGTGACGGCGGCCGTGGCGACGGCGGCGACGCTCCGCTCAGTATCCGAACCCTGGCACTAGGCCGCCCGCCACAACGGCTAGGGTGGGGCTCACCATGTCCAAGAAGACGTTCGAGGAGCTGTTCACCGAGCTCCAGCACAAGGCCGCCCACGGCGATCCCGCCACCTCCCGCACCGCCGAGCTGGTCGGCAAGGGCGTCCATGCCATCGGCAAGAAGGTCGTCGAGGAGGCCGCCGAGGTCTGGATGGCCGCCGAGTACGAGGGCAAGGAGGCGGCGGCCGAGGAGATCTCCCAGCTGCTGTACCACGTCCAGGTGATGATGGTCGCCCGCGGCATCTCCCTGGACGACGTCTACGCCCACCTGTAAGCCGTATCCCACCCCCTCCCGTAGAGAACGAACGAAGGAAGCCGACCTCATGCTGCGCATCGCCGTCCCCAACAAGGGTTCACTGTCCGGCCCTGCGGCGGAGATGCTGCATGAGGCCGGCTACCAGCAGCGCCGCGAGTCCAAGGAGCTGCGCATCGTCGACCCGGAGAACGAGGTCGAGTTCTTCTACCTCCGCCCCCGCGACATCGCGATCTACGTCTCCTCCGGCCGCCTCGACATCGGCATCACCGGCCGTGACCTGCTGATCGACTCCGGCGCCGAGGCCGAGGAGATCCTGCCGCTCGGCTTCGCCCGCTCCACCTTCCGCTTCGCCGCCAAGCCCGGCACCGCGCACACCATCGAGGACCTCAAGGGCCGCACGGTCGCCACCTCCTACGAGGGCATCGTCGCGGGGCACCTCGCCGACCGCGGCGTCGACGCCTCCGTGGTCCACCTGGACGGCGCCGTCGAGACCGCCATCGAGCTGGGCGTCGCCGAGGTCATCGCCGACGTCGTGGAGACCGGCACCAGCCTGCGCAACGCGGGCCTGGAGGTCTTCGGCGAGCCGATCATGAAGTCCGAGGCCATCGTCGTCCGCCGCACCGGCGCCGACGCCGAGGAGCCCAAGGTCCAGCAGTTCCTGCGCCGCCTCCAGGGCGTCCTGGTCGCCCGGACCTACGTGATGATGGACTACGACTGCCGGGTGGAGCAGCTGGAGAAGGCCGTCGCGCTCACCCCCGGCCTGGAGTCCCCGACCGTCTCCCCGCTGCACAACGAGGGCTGGGTCGCCGTCCGCGCCATGGTCCCCGCCAAGGAGGCCCAGCGGATCATGGATGATCTCTACGGCATCGGCGCCCGCGCCATCCTGACCACGGCCATCCACGCCTGCCGTCTCTGAGAGGCCCCGAGAGGTACGCCCGAGATGTCCGACCTGCCCGCGCTGCCCGTCACCTTCCGGCCCGGCCGCACCCGCGTGATCCTGCTCACCGCCGGAATCCTGATCTTCGTGGTGATCTCCGGGATGTCGCTGCTGCTGGAGAACCTCGGCCCGGGCTCACGGCTCAGCTTCGTCGTCACCGGGGCGCTGTGCCTGTGGGTGCTGGCCCAGCTCGCCCGGGTGAAGGTGGTCGCCGACGAGTCCGGCGTCACCGTCGTCAACATCGCCAGCAAGCGGCGCCTGGCCTGGGCGGAGATCCTCCGGGTGAACCTCCGGCCGGGTGACCCCTGGGTCTTCCTCGACCTCAGCGACGGCACCAGCCTGCCCGCGCTCGGCATCCAGCCGGGCATCGCCGAACGGCAGGCCATCGCGGACGCCCGGACCCTGCGGGAACTCGCCGAGGCCCGCTCCGGCTCGCCCGCCCTGCCGCACGAGCCGAGATCTTGATTAATCTGGTGGGCGGAGGTGTTCCCGCTGTGCCTCCGCCCCTGCGTGCCGCCCGGTGCACAGGGGTTCCTGCTACCCGAGGAGTGACCCCCTCCGGCGATGGACGGATCGTCCTGTAGTACCCGCGCCACCCCTGCCCGACATAACGGCGAGGCGGTGGCCGCGTGACCATCCCCTTGCTGCTGCTCGCCGCGGCCTTCCTGCTGATCCTCGCCAACGGATTCTTCGTGGCGGCCGAGTTCGGCCTCGTCACGGTCGAGCGCCCGGACGCCGAGAAGGCCGCCGCCGACGGCGACCCGCGCGCCCGCACCGTCGTGGAATCGCTGAAGGAGCTGTCCTTCCAGCTCTCCGGCACCCAGCTCGGCATCACCATCACCTCCCTGGTCGTCGGCATGCTCGCCGAACCCGCCCTGGCCGAGCTGCTGCGCGGCCCGTTCGCGGCGCTCGGCATCCCCGACGGGGCCGCCTCCGGCGTCGCGGTGGTGACCGGCATGCTGCTGGCCTCCGCGATCCAGATGGTGATCGGCGAACTCGTGCCCAAGAACTGGGCGGTCTCCCGGCCGCTGCAGGTCGCCCGCTTCGTGGCCGGCCCGCAGCACCGCTTCGCCCTGCTGTTCCGCCCGGTGATCTCCGCGCTGAACACGGTCGCCAACCGGCTGGTCCGCGCCCTCGGCGTGGAACCCGCCGAGGAGCTGGCCTCCGCCCGCACCCCCGGCGAACTCGTCTCGCTGGCCCGGCACTCCGCCCTGGCCGGCGCCCTGGAACAGGACACGGCCGACCTGTTCGTGCGCACCCTGTCCCTGGGCGAGCTGACCGCACAGCACGTGATGACCCCCCGCGTGAAGGTCAGCGCGTTGCAGGACTCGGCCACCGCCGAGGACGTCGTCAACCTGACCCGGGCCACCGGCCTGTCCCGCTTCCCCGTCTACCGGGAGAAGATCGACGAGATCGTCGGCATGGCCCACCTCAAGGACGCGCTGGCGGTCCCGGCCCGCGACCGGCTGCGCACCCCGGTCGGCCGCATCGCCCGCAAGGCGCTCCTGGTCCCCGAGACCCTGCCGGTGCAGCCCTTGCTGGCCCGGCTGCGCAGCGAGCAGCCCATCGCGGTCGTCGTGGACGAGTACGGCGGCACGGCCGGCGTGGTCACCCTGGAGGACATCGTCGAGGAACTGGTCGGCGAGGTCCGCGACGAGCACGACGCCAAGGACATGCCCGAGCTGGCCCCCGCCCCGCCCGAGGACGGCCGGCCCGCCTGGGACGTGGACGGCGGCTGCCGCGTCGACCTCCTGACGCGCATAGGCCTCAAGGTGCCCGAGGGGCCGTACGAGACCGTCGCCGGACTGGTCGCCGACCTGCTCGGCCGGATCCCGGCCCCCGGCGACCGGGCCGAACTGCCCGGCTGGCGGCTCTCGGTCCGCCAGGTCGGCCACTACCGCGCCGAACGGGTCCGCCTGGTCAGGACGGCCCCGGTGCCCGGAGCGACGGAGGCCGCCCGATGAGCGTTCTGCAACTGCTCTTCGCCGCGCTGCTCGTGCTCGCCAACGGATTCTTCGTCGGCGCCGAGTTCGCGCTGGTCTCCGTCCGCCGCAGCCAGATCGAACCGCTCGGCACCGCCCGGGCCCGCCAGGTGCTGTACGGCCTGGAGCGGCTGCCGCAGATGATGGCCGCCGCCCAGTTCGGCATCACCGTCTGCTCCCTGACGCTCGGCGCGGTCGCCGAGCCGACGGTGGCGCACCTGCTGGAGCCGGTGTTCGAGTGGATCCACCTGCCGCACGGCATGATCCACCCCCTCGGCTATGTCGTCGCGCTGGCCGCGGTGGTCTTCTTCCACCTGGTCATCGGCGAGATGGTGCCGAAGAACCTGGCCATGGCGGCGCCCGAGAAGGCGGCGCTCTGGCTCAGCCCCGGCCTGGTCTGGTTCGCCCGCCTGTGCAGGCCGGTCACCGCGGCCCTCGGCGCCTGCGCCCAGGGCATCCTGCGGCTGTTCCGGGTGGAGCCGAAGGACGAGGTCGAGGCGGTCGTCACCACCGAGCAGCTCAACCGCCTGCTGGAGGACTCCGGCGAGGCCGGGCTCCTCGACCCCGAGGAGCGCGAGCGGCTGGAGGACGCCCTCGAACTGGGCTCCCGCCCGGTGACCGACGTCCTGCTGCGCCGCGAGTCCCTGGTCACGGTGGAGCCGTCGGTCACCCCGGGCGACATCGTGGAGCTGACCGCCCGCACGGGCTACTCCCGCTTCCCGGTCGCGGCGGCCGGCAAGGGCCCCTTCATGGGGTACGTGCACGTCAAGGACGTCCTCGACCTGGAGGACTCCGACCGGGCCGTGCCGCAGCAGGTCTGGCGGCCCATGGCCACGCTCCGCGCCGAGCTGCCGCTCGACGACGCCCTCACCGTGATGCGCCGGGCGGCCACCCACCTGGCCCAGGTGGCCGACGCCTCCGGCCGGATACTGGGCCTGGTCGCCCTGGAGGACGTCCTGGAGACGCTGGTGGGCGAGGTCCGCGACCCGGCGCACCGGGACATGCCGGAACCCCGGGCGAGCGGTGAACCCGAGGAGGCGCTGGCCTAGCCGACGCCCCTAGGAGGAGGGATCCTGCGGCCCCCGGCCCGACAGCACCTCGCCGTAGGCCTGCATCAGGTCGGGCAGCCGCAGGGTCGCCAGGTCCTCCCGGGACAGGGAACCGGCGTACGACGACAGCCGCAGGTCCCGGTACGCGCAGCTCTTCTCGTACAGCGTCCGCAGGAACCGTCCGTTGCCCAGCTCGTCGATCCACCCCTGGTCGACCACGTGCCCGGCGATCGACCGCAGCTCCTCCAGCGCCTCCTCGTCCCACTGGTCGCCGTTGTCCGCGGCGAGCACCTTGCCGATCTCGGTGAGCTCCGGCGGCCGGTACGAGGGGAAGTCCACCCGGGTCGTGAACCGGGAGGACAGTCCGGGGTTGGCGGCGAGCAGGCGGTCCATGCCCTCCGGGTAGCCGGCCAGGATCACCACCAGGTGGTCCCGGTTGTCCTCGGCCCGCTTCAGCAGCACCTGGAGCGCCTCGTCGCCGTAGGCGTCCCCCTTGCCGTACCCGGTATTGGACAGGGAGTACGCCTCGTCCACGAACAGCACCCCGCCGATCGCCGAGTCGATCAGTTCGTTGGCCTTCACGGCCGTCTGCCCCAGGTACTCGCCGACCAGGTCGGCCCGCTGGGCCTCCACGAGGTGGTCGCCGCCGAGCAGTCCCAGGGCGTAGAACACCCGGCCGAGGATGCGCGCGACCGTGGTCTTGCCGGTGCCGGACGGGCCGGAGAAGACGAAGTGCCGCTTGGGCGGCTGCACCGGCAGACCCTGCCCGGCCCGCAGCCGCGCCATGTTCAGCTGCGCGGACAGCGCCTTGACCTGGCGCTTGACCGGCTCCAGGCCCACCATGCGCTCCAGTTCGGCGAGCGCCTGCTCGAGTAGCGCGGGGTCGGTCGGACCGGTGGGGACCGGCGTGGCGGACGCCCCGGGGCCGGTCCTGGTCCGCACCGAGGGATCGGCCGCCGACGGCAGCGGGCCGGCCGGCGGCTCGGGCTCCGGCAGCCTGAGGTCGCGGCCCTCCATGCCGAACAGCGGATCAAACCCGTCGGGGCCGTCCACCGCGTCCTGCCCCGCGCCGGTCAGGGTGATCGCGGCGAGGTCGCCCGCCTCGTCGTACCCGTCGCCCTCGGCGATCGCGGCGAGCCGGGCCGAGGTGTCCATGAAGGCCGGGTCGACCCGGTGCACCGCCCGGTACAGGGGGAGCGCGGCGGCGGACCGCCCCGTCCCCTCGTGCGCCCGCGCCAGCCAGTAGCGCAGCTCCTTGCGCTGCGGCTGCTCGCTGCGGCACCGCATCAGCGCCGCCGACAGCAGGGGTTCGGCCTGGCCGTACATCTCCAGCCGGACCCGGGCCATGCCGCCGAAGAGCCCGGCCTCGATGCCGAGCAGGGGGTCGTCCAGCAGCGGGTCGGTGTGCCGGACCAGCTGCTCCCAGTCCTTGACCAGGTAGGCGCGGCAGGCGTGCAGGAAGCGGACCTGGGCGTCGGTGTCGACCGGGGGCAGCCCGGCCAGGGCGCGGTCCAGCTCGGGCACGTGCCGGCCGTCCAGCCAGTGCGAGGCGTGCGCGAGCAGCAGATCGCGCGGGTTCTCCAGCACCGGCTGCACCCACCAGCCGAGCCAGTACCAGGAGTTGAGGGAACGGCGGTGCCGGGCGCGCTGTTCGCCGAAGCGCTCGCGGTGCCGGAACATGCGCAGCAGCGCGGTGGTGGTGTCGACCCGGAGCGCGTGCAGTCCGAGCCAGGCGTCCGCCATGCCCGGGTCCATCCGCACCGCGGTGCGGAACTCCTCCTCCGCCTGCGGGTAGGCGCCCATCGTGTAGGCGTCCACCCCCCGCAGCCAGGCGAGGTCGGCCGGCGCCTCGGGGCCCTGCGTGCCGAAGTCCATCGTCCCCCCACAGACCTTGCCCCGTGGTTCGCCGCCGGGCGGTCGCCCGACGGCCGCCGCGGTCGAACCGCTGTGCCGCGGACCGGAGTTGCAGGTGCGCGAGGCTCCCGCTCGAAGGTCGCACCGAGGGCATCGTACCCGCGGTGCGGGTGCCTGCCGAAGGGTGCCGCACAGGGCGTTCGGCGAGGTGGGAGCAGACGGGGCGCACGGGGTTTCGTGACCGAGGGTGAGAGGGCCGGTGCGCCGGCGCGGGGAATCGGGGCCCCGCGGGCAGAACGAAGCCCCCGGTCACGGGGGAACAACCGGGGGCTTCGTGTCGGCGGGCGGCTCCGAAAGCCGCACATTGAGAACGTAAGACCTGTACGGGCCCCCGGTCAAGCGAAGTTGAGGTACTGGGGGAACTTCGCCCGCAAGGGTCTTCACAACTTCACCACATTGCGGAGGATCCGTCACCGAGCGTCACATCGGGCCCGGATCCGCGGGTCGCGGACGGTCCCGGGAGCACCTCGTACCCCCCGGTTCGCTGCCGTATCAGGAGATCGGCGTGGGGGCGTGAGGGATCGGTGGCGAAGTGCGCGCGTTCCGCCGCCACCCACCCGTCCCAGAATTCCCGCTGCTCCGCCCCGTCCCGCCGCCGGCCGCGCGCCCAGGACTCCTCCCGGGGCAGCTCCATCCACAGCAGCCGGGCCAGATGGGGCCGCAGCGCCCGGCGGCCGGCGCCGACGCCCTCGAGCAGCACCACGGGCGCGGCCGGCAGCGGGCGGGGACCGCCGAAGGCGCGGGCCCGCCAGTCGTACGGCGTGACGTACCCGCTCCCGCCGCGTCCCAGCGGTTCGATCACCTGGGTCATGAGCCGGCCGGTCCAGTCGAACAGCCGCTCGTGGCTCGCGAAGTCGTCGAGGTGGACCACCGGGGCACCGCCGAGCGCCCGCGCCAGCCGCCCGGCGAACGTCGACTTCCCCGAGCCGGCGTGCCCGTCGACGGCGATCAGCCGGACCGGTCCCAGGGACGGCGGGAGGTCGCGCAGCCGGGCGGCGAGATCGTGAATGGCGGTTCCCGAGGTGTGAGGCGAGGCGGCTGTTTTCCCCATGAAACAGTCTGGTTTCCCGCGAAACAGTCTAGTGGCGCGGTCCCGGGAGGGTGGCCGGGGAGGAACCGGTGGGGAGCCGCCGGTGACCTGCGGGGCGCGGCGGCGCCGGCCGGAGCCGCCGGGCCGGGGAAAGTCCCGTCTTGAATCACCGGCCGGCAGCCAGTCGAAGGCGTCGATAAACAATCCGAATCCGCTGACCGATATGTCGAA
This sequence comes from Streptomyces sp. NPDC104831, assembly GCF_055583025.1. Taxonomy (NCBI): domain Bacteria; kingdom Bacillati; phylum Actinomycetota; class Actinomycetes; order Kitasatosporales; family Streptomycetaceae; genus Streptomyces; species Streptomyces sp. NPDC104831. Next base: position 53,404 of record NZ_JBVJOT010000032.1, on the reverse strand, counting down.
TTCGGCGTTCCGGGTGTGCCCCACGCTGAGTAAGGTGCCTCCTGCGCAACGTGATGCGCCGCACGCTGGACGGGCAGGGGGACATGGCCGCGGACTTATTCGAAGGGCACTATGTGTGGCATCCGGCGGCCGACGACCGGGTCCTGGCGAGCGTCTGCGTAGACGTGCGCGCCGGGCGCTACCGGTCCGCCGACGAGGCCCTCGCCGACACCCGGACCGACTTCGCGCTGCGCGCCCACCGCTCCCTGGTGCTCGCCTCCGAGGCGGCCGGCACCGATCTCGCGGAGCGCTGGCTCGCCGAGGAACCGACCCCCGAGGCCGCGCTCATGTGGGCGCGGGTGGCCGTGCAGCGCGCGCTGCGGGCCGCCGACGCGCGCGACGAACGCGCCGAGGCGCTGGAGCGGATAGCGCTCACGGCCTGCGACCGGGCCGCCGAGGCGGCCCCCGCCGACCCCACGCCCTGGGTCGCGCGGCTCGCCATGGCCCGGCTGCACCGGCTGCGCGACCCGGCCCCGAAGGGCCTGCTCACCTCCCCGCCCGGCCCCTGGCGGCTGTTCGCGCACATCCTGTCCCTGGACCCCTGGCACCGCGAGGCCCACCACCGGTTCCTGTCCTGTTTCTTCACCCGCCACGGCGGCTCGGTCACCGCCGCCTGGGACGTGGCCGCCTTCCTCAGTCAGCGGGCACCCGCCGAATCCGCCCTGCGGCTGCTGCCCCTGGTGGCCCTGGTGGAGAGCTACAACCCCACCCAACTGCTCGCCGACCGGGCCTGGGAACAGCCCCAGTGGCGCTCCACCGCGCTGGCGATCTACCAGAACTGGCTGCCCACGGTGGCCGGTTACCGCTTCACCCCGGTGCTCGACCTGGCCTACCTCGCGCACGCGCTGGTGATGGGCCAGCGGGAGTTCGAGGCCCGGGCCGTCTTCACCGCGATGGGCCCGTACGCCTCCCGCATGCCCTGGAGCGCCTTCGGCGACCCCGTCGAACAGCTCTCCCGGGCCCGGCGCGCCTGCGGCCTGCCCGTTCCCGGGCCGGGCTGATCCCGCTCGGTGACCCCCGCTTCCCGGTCCGCCCCTCCTGTCCCCCTGTTCCCCCTTGTCCCCCTGTCCCCACCGAGAGAAAGGCCGATCCGTGTCGGAACGGATGTCGACCTCCCGGGCCCGCACCCGGGCCGCGGACACCGTCGTGCTCGACGACGACGCGACGCTGCACGCGATGGGTTATCCGCGCAAGCTCACCCGGCGCTTCAAGGCGTTCGACAATTTCGCGATCTCCTTCACCATCATCAATATCCTCTCGGGCATTTTCTCGTCCTTCGGGTTCGGCATGAACGCGGGCGGCCCGCGCGTTCTCGTGTTCGGCTGGATCGGTGTCTCGCTGATGGTGCTGCTCATCGGCGCGGCCATGGCGGAGGTCGCCTCCGCCTATCCCACCAGCGGCGCCCTCTATTTCTCCGCCGGCAAACTCGCCAAGCGGCACAAGGGCGCCTGGTCCTGGTTCACGGGCTGGCTGAACTTCGTGGGCCAGATCGGCGGCACCGCCGCCACCGGGTACGCCGCGGCCACCTTCATCCAGGTGTTCGTCGCGCTCCAGTGGCCCTCCTATGAGCCGACCGCACACCAGACCGTGCTGATCACGGCCCTGATCATCGTCCTGCAAGGGCTCGCCAACACTTTCACCGTCCAGTTCGTCGCCCTGCTGAACCGCATTTCCGTGTGGTGGCTGCTGATCGGGCTCGTGGTGATCGTCGCCGCGCTGATCGTGATGCCCGACCATCACCAGTCGGCGTCCTTTGTCACGCATTTCGAGAACAACACCGGTTTCACCAGCGGCCTTTACGGCGGCATGCTCGGCCTGCTGGTCACCAGCTGGACCTTCACCGGATTCGACGGCAGCTTCCACATGTCCGAGGAAACCGTCCAGGCGACGGTCAGCGCCCCGAAGGGCATCACCCGTGCCATCGCCTGCTCGGCGATCGCCGGCCTGGTCCTGATGCTGGCACTGGTCTACAGCATCGGCGACTACGCCAAGGTGGCCGGCGCGGCCGCCCCGCCCATCCAGATCCTCATCGACGGCCTCGGACTGCGCACCGCCAAGGTGCTGCTCCTCGTCGTCATCGGCGCGATGCTCTTCTGCGGTCTCGCCAACCTCACCAGCAACACCCGGCAGATCTTCGCCTTCTCCCGGGACGGCGCCATGCCCGGCTCACGCTGGTGGCACTCGGTCTCGCTGCGCACCCGGACGCCGGTGAAGGCCGTGTGGCTCGCGGTCGGCTGCTCGCTGGCGCTGGTGGTGCCCGGCTGGTGGTCGCACACGGCGTTCACCGCCATCGTCAGCGTCAACGTGGTCGGCCTCTTCCTCGCCTACGCCGTGCCGATCTTCCTGCGGCTGCGGCTCGGCGACGCCTTCCAGCCCGGCCCCTGGCACCTGGGCCGCTGGGGCCGGCCGATCGGCTGGCTGGCGGTGGTGTGGATCCTGCTCAGCAGCGTCCTGTTCATGCTCCCGCAGGCCTCGCCGATCACCGTCGACTCCTTCAACTACGCGCCGATCGCGCTCGCCGTCGTCCTGCTGATCGCCACGGTGTGGTGGTTCGCCACGGCCCGCCGCCGCTTCCAGGGGCCGGTGAGCTACGGGCGGCCCGACGAGGTCGCCGCGATGGACCTGGTCTGACCCCTTCCGCGAACGGGGGGCGCGGGGACCGGTCCGGCCCACGCGGCGGGGCCGCGCGCCCGCACGGTCCCCGCGCCCCCGCGGGCACCGCCAGTGGCCGAGACCAATATTCGTGGCGCGGCATGCGCCGAAGTGCTGGCAGCGCGATTCGGCCTGCTCCATAGTTACCGCACCGGACCAGCCCGACTCGGACACCCTGGGGGTCGTCGCGCCCATGAGCCAAGCCCAAGAGCCGTCCCGCAGAACCGTCCTGGCGGTGGCCGTCGCCGCGGCGGTGACCGGCACCGCGGCCCCCGCCGCCGCCGCGCCGCGCTCCCCGTCCGGAGCCCCCGCCCCGGACCGCCCGATCGACTACCACGCCTGGACCACGTACCGCGACTGGCGCTCCGGGACGGCCGAGGGCACCCGGGCCGTCGCCGGACACCGGCCCGGCGTGGTGATCGGCGTTCCCGCCGGCCGCACCGACTACCCCGACCCGCACACCGGCACCACCGCCGCCTGGGAGTACGCCACCTGGACCGGTCCGGCGCACCGGCTCCCCGTGCCCGCGACCGAGGTCGTCGCCTCCTGGAACGCGCACACTCCCGAGGGCACCTGGCTCCAGGTCGAGCTGAGCGGCACCTACTCCGACGGCACCGGCACACCCTGGTACGTGATGGGCCGCTGGGCGTCCGGCGACCAGGACATCAAGCGGACCTCGGTGGACGGCCAGACCGACGGCAGGAGCACCGTCTGGACCGACACCCTCGCCGTCGACGACCCGGGCAGCGGCCTGCGCCTCGCGTCGTACCGGCTGCGCCTGACCCTCTACCGCAGGCCCGGCACGCGGCTGACGCCGACCGTCTGGCGGCTGGGCGCGATGGGCTCCGACATCCCCGACCGCTTCACCGTCCCGGCCTCCACGCCCGGCCTCGCCCAGGAACTGGCCGTCCCGCGTTATTCGCAGGAGATCCACAAGGGGCAGTACCCGGAGTACGACAACGGCGGCGAGGCCTGGTGCAGTCCGACCTCCTCGCAGATGATCGTCGAGTACTGGGGCGGCCGGCTCACCCCCGGGCAACTGTCCTGGGTCGACCCGTCCTACGCCGACCCGCAGGTCTGCCACGCGGCCCGCTCCACCTACGACCACCAGTACGAGGGCTGCGGCAACTGGCCCTTCAACGCCGCCTACGCGGCCACCTTCGAGGGCCTGCAGGGTGTGGTCACCCGGCTCGCCTCCCTGACCGAACTGGAGACGCTGATCGCGGCCGGCATCCCCGCCATCACGTCCCAGTCGTTCCTGAAGAGCGAGTTGACCGGGGCCGGTTACGGCACCGCCGGCCATCTGATGACCGTCATCGGCCTCACGGCCGACGGCGACGTCATCGCCAACGACCCGGCCTCGCCGGCCGACGAGGCGGTACGGCGCGTGTACAAGCGCCGCGAGTGGGAGAACATCTGGCTCCGCACCAAGCGCTACAACGCCTCCGGCAAGATCGCCTCGGGCACCGGGGGGATCTGCTACCTGTACTTCCCGGCCCACCCGACCCCGCACCAGCGCAGGGCCCTCGCGCTCGTGGGCGTGCGCTGAGGGGGTTGTGACCAAGTTCATCGTCGCGCACGCCGTCGCGGGTGGCATGGTGGACGTCAGGGGCGGGGGTTTCAGCCGTATTCGTCCGATGTCTGTGAGTGAACACCATGACCGCACACCCGGCCACCGCCGCCCGCGCCGTCACCGGCGGCCCCCAGGAAGACGGCCCCGAACTGCTCGAACACGTCGTGGGCTGGGTCCTCGTCGCGGTGTTCGCGATGCTCGTGACCCAGCTCGGACTGCTCTGAGGCGACCCGTCGAAGCGACGCCTCGCGGCGCCGGGACGCGTCGCGCCCCGGCCCTCCGCCGCCCGCCCGCCGGGACGGCCGGCGGGCGGGCGGGGCGGAGGACCGGCGCGCGGGCTAGTTGATCGCCTTGATCAGCTCACCGTTCGCGGTGTCGCCGCTCAGCTCCCAGAAGAAGGTGCCGCCCAGACCCTGCTGGTTCTTGTACGTCATCTTCGTGGCGATGGTCGCCGGGGTGTCGTAACTCCACCAGTCGCTGCCGCACTTGGCGTAGGCGGTCCCGGCCACGGTGCCGGTCGCCGGGCACTTGGTCTTGAGCACCTTGTAGTCGTCGATGCCCTGCTCGTACGTGCCGGCCGCCGGACCCGTGGCCGTGCCGCCGGGCGCCGCCTGGGTGACGCCGGTCCAGCCGCGCCCGTAGAAGCCGAGGCCGAGCAGCAGCTTCGAGGCCGGGACGCCGAGGCCCTTGAGCTTGGCGATGGTCGCGGAGGTGTGGTAGTCCGCCTTCGGGATGCCCGAGTAGGAGTTCAGCGGGGAGTGCGGGGCGGTCGGGCCCTTCGCGTCCCAGGCGCCGAAGTAGTCGTAGGTCATCGGGTTGTACCAGTCGACGTACTGGGCGGCCCCGGCGTAGTCCGCCGCGTCGATCTTGCCGCCGGCGGTGGCGTCCGCGGTGATCGCCGCCGTGACCAGGTTCCCGGAGCCGAACTTCGCGCGCACCGCCGCCATCAGGTTGCGGAAGGCGTCCCGCCCGCTGGTGTCACAGGTGTTGCCGCACGCGTTCGGGTACTCCCAGTCGATGTCGATGCCGTCGAAGACACCCGCCCACTTGGAGTTCTTGACCAGGTCGTAGCAGGACTGGGCGAAGGCGGCCGGGTTCTTCGCGGCCTCGCCGAAGCCGTTCGACCAGGTCCAGCCGCCGAAGGACCACAGGACCTTCAGACCCGGGTGCTTCTTCTTCAGCTTCAGCAACTGGTTGAAGTTGCCGCGCAGCGGCTGGTCCCAGGTGTCGGCGACGCCGTCCACGGACTCGGCGGCGGTGTAGGCCCGGTCGGTGGCCGCGTAGGCGTCGCCCATGGCGCACTTGCCGCCGGTGACGTTGCCGAAGGCGTAGTTGATATGGGTCAGCTTGGCCGCGGAGCCCGAGGTCTCGATGTTCTTGACGTAGTACTTGCGGTCGTAGGTGCCCCATTCGGTGAAGTAGCCGACGACCTTGGAGCCGGCCGCGGCCTCGGGGGCGCTCGGGGCCGCCGCGGTGGCGGTGCCCGTCCCGGCCAGCAGGCCGGCGCCGAGGACGGCGGTACACGCGGCCGACACAAGGGTCCGGACGAGCGAGCGGTGGGGAGAGTGCATCGGGTGTCTCCTCGTGGGGGAGGGGAAAGCGCGCCGATTGGCATGAACGCGGTAAGGCGTGGGCTGCACAGTAGGAGGACTAGACCAGTAGGTCAATGGTTCGGACCAATTTCACCGACGAGTGAAGTCCGCGCGGGAATCCTGAAGTGAGCGGTCGTTAACTGGTGACGGGAGGTCGGCGATCGGGCATACTCACAGCGCATGCCGCTGGTCAGCAGCTTCCGAGACCCGGGAGCGGGCGCCTCGGCACAGCGGAACGATCAGGCGGAGCCGCCCCCACCACGGGCCCTCCCGCCGGTGTCCGAACAGGGAGGAGCCCGACGCCATGTCCGACCGCGACCCGCAGCCGGTGGAGCGTCAACTGCCCACGGAGGAGGCGAGGGACCTGCTCGCCCTCGTCCGCGAGATCGCCCAGCGCGAGATCGCGCCGAAGGCCGCGGAGGAGGAGGACGCCGGACGCTTCCCGCGCGAGGTCTTCACCCTGCTCTCCGAGTCCGGCCTGCTCGGCCTGCCCTACCCGGCCGAGTACGGCGGCGGCGACCAGCCGTACGAGGTGTACCTCCAGGTGCTGGAGGAACTGGCCACGGCCCGGCTCACCGTCGGCCTCGGCGTCAGCGTGCACACGCTCGCGTCCTACGCGCTCGCCACCTACGGCAGCAAGCAGCAGCAGGTCGAGCACCTGCCCGCGATGCTGGGCGGCGGCCTGCTCGGCGCCTACTGCCTGTCCGAGCCGTCCTCCGGCTCCGACGCCGCCTCCCTGCGCACCAAGGCCGTCCGCGAGGGCGGGGGGGAGTGGGTGATCGACGGGACCAAGGCATGGATCACCCACGGCGGCATCGCCGACTTCTACACCGTGCTGGCCCGCACCGGCGAGGACGGCCCGCGCGGCATCACCGCCTTCCTCGTGCCCGGCGACGCGCCCGGCCTGAGCGGCGCGGCACCCGAGCGGAAGATGGGCCTGAAGGGCTCGCCCACCGCCCAGGTCCACCTCGACGGCGTCCGCGTCCCGGACGGCAGGCGCATCGGCGAGGAGGGTCAGGGCTTCTCCATCGCGCTGTCGGCGCTCGACTCGGGCCGGCTCGGCATCGCGGCCTGCGCCGTCGGCCTCGCCCAGGCCGCCCTGGACGAGGCGGTCCGGTACGCCGTACAGCGCCGCCAGTTCGGCCGGCCCATCGCCGACTTCCAGGGCCTGCGCTTCATGCTCGCCGACATGGCCACCCAGATCGAGGCGGGCCGCGCGCTGTACCTCGCCGCCGCCCGGCTGCGGGACGCGGGCCGGCCGTTCGCCAAGCAGGCCGCCATGGCCAAGCTGCACTGCACCGACACCGCGATGAAGGTCACCACGGACGCGGTGCAGGTCCTGGGCGGCTACGGCTACACCGCCGACTTCCCGGCCGAACGCTACATGCGGGAGGCGAAGGTCCTGCAGATCGTCGAGGGCACCAACCAGATCCAGCGGATGGTCATCGCCCGCCACGTGGCGGGTCCGGAAGGCCGCTGAACCGGCCCGCGGGCACCCGTCGGGGCCGCGGGCCCGGCCCGCTCCGGGCCGCGGCGGCCCGGCAGGGTGCGGCCCGCACCGCCTCCCCGTGGATCGGCGGATCCCGGGCCGGGGACGGCCCAGGCATGCGGGCCGGGCGGGAAACGAAGGGGCGGCGCCGCCACCCGGTCGCGGGAACGTCCGGGCGCACCCGGGCAGCGCGCCGACGGCCGGCAGGTCACCCGCCGGCGCGATCGAGCGTCGGTCCACCGGGGCGACCGGCCACACGCGGTGGACGGCGCCGGCCGCGAGCACCTGGACGCGTGCGTGATCGGACCGCCGGCCCGGCCGCACGACCGACTGCCGCCGCCCGGCGCGGGGTTCGGCCCCGCCCGGGCGGGACCGGAGCGCGTCCCGGGGGCCGACGGTCTCCTCCGCCATCCCTCCCGGCGGACCGTGCGGCACGTCGTCCGCCGCCGCTCCCGCGTGCCCGGGCACGCCGATCCCGCACCACGGCGGTCTGCGCGCCATGGTGCGGGGCGGATACGGGGAGGGCGGGCCGGCTCAGGCGGCCTGGCGGCGCATCTCCGGCACGCGCATCGGGCGCGAGCCCGGGCCGCCGACGTGCGAGAAGGGCTGCGTCCGCCAGTTCAGACCCTGGGGGAGCGTGAGCAGCAGCGCGGTGTCCTGCTCCTGCGGCTCGACGGACTCGTCCGCGGGGCGGGCGTCGGCCGCCGGACGGCCCGTGCCCGCGCACACCGTGAGCCCGAACGGGTTCCACGGCGAGGCGCACAGCGCGTGCTCCGGCAGGAACTCCTCGTCCGCCAGCAGCGCGATCGGCTGCGCGCAGTCCGGGCAGATCACCCGGTACATCTCGAAGGTGTCGTAGGCGTCCAGTTCCTCGTCGTAGACGTCGGGTTCGACGCCCTCCGGCTCGGGCTCGGCGACCGGCTGGGGCCGCGCGGACGCGGATCGACCAGGGCGATGGGTACTCTGCATGGGATTCTCCCCCTAAGGCTGGGCCGTGACGGCACTGCGGCCTCGACCACACCAAGCACTTCCCGTCAGTCCTCCGCGGTAATCACGAGAACATCACGGAGCCCGCCCCAGTCGTGTGGCTTTCGTCACATGCCAGGCGCAGGTGCCCGTCCCCGCGCCTTTTCCGGACGACGGGGCATGACCTGCGTCTCCGAGGTATCCGTGGAGATCAAGCGCACTGTAGGTTGTGGCGGCATGGAGGAGCTGGACCGTCAGATCGTGCAGCTGCTCGTCAAGGACGGGCGGATGAGCTACACAGACCTGGGCAAGGCCACGGGCCTGTCCACGTCGGCCGTGCACCAGCGGGTGCGCCGGCTCGAACAGCGTGGCGTCATCCGCGGCTATGCCGCGGTCGTCGACCCCGAGGCCGTCGGGTTGCCGCTGACCGCGTTCATCTCGGTGAAACCGTTCGACCCCAGCGCCCCCGACGACATCGCGGACCGCCTGGCCGGCGTCCCCGAGATCGAGGCGTGCCACAGCGTGGCCGGCGACGAGAACTACATCCTCAAGGTGCGCGTGGCCACCCCGCACGAACTGGAGGAACTGCTGGCCCGGCTGCGGTCGCTGGCGGGAGTGTCGACGCGGACGACGGTGGTCCTCTCGACCCCGTACGAGGCCCGCCCGCCGAAGATCTGACGACGGCCGGCACGGCGGCGCTCCCGGCGCCCCGTCGGCGTGCCCCCGGTGCGGCCCGCATTCGGCGCCGGGAGAAACTGTCGGCTATGAGCAACCGCACCGCCGAGCCCCCCCAGACCGTCCTGCTCCGCCGCGGCGAGGTGCACAGCCCCGCCGACCCCTTCGCGACGGCGATGGTCGTCGAGGCGGGCCACGTCGCCTGGGTCGGCTCCGAGGGCGCCGCCGACGCCTTCGCCGACGGCGTCGACGAGGTGGTCGACCTCGACGGCGCCCTGGTCACCCCGGCCTTCACCGACGCCCATGTGCACACCACCGCCACCGGCCTCGCCCTGACCGGCCTCGACCTGTCCGGCGCCCCCTCGCTGCAGGCGGCCCTCGCGCGGATCCGCGAGTTCGCCGCCGCCCGCCCCGGCGACCGGGTCCTGCTGGGCCACGGCTGGGACGCCGCACGCTGGCCCGGCGGCCGGCCGCCGGCCCGCGCGGAGCTGGACGAGGCGACCGGCGGACGCCCGCTGTACCTCTCCCGCATCGACGTGCACTCGGCGGTCGTCAGCACCGCCCTGCTGGACCTGGCCGGCGCCGACGTGCCGCGCGACGACGCCCCGCTCACCCGGGACGCCCACCACACCGTGCGGCAGGCCGCCCTCGGCGCCATCACGCCCGCCCAGCGCGAGGAGGCCCAGCGCGCCGCGCTGGCGCACGCCGCCTCCCTCGGCATCGGCACCGTGCACGAGTGCGGCGGCCCCCACATCTCCTCCGAGGACGACTTCACCGGCCTGCTGCGGCTCGCCGCCGGTACGCCGGGCCCCCGCGTGGTCGGCTACTGGGCCGAGCAGGACACCGCCAAGGCCCGCGAGCTGGGCGCGGCCGGCGCGGCGGGCGACCTGTTCGCCGACGGCGCCCTCGGCTCGCACACCGCCTGCCTGCACGAGCCGTACGCCGACGCCGCCCACACCGGCGCCGCCTACCTGGACGCCGGCGCCGTCGCCGCCCATGTGGCGGCCTGCACCGAGGCGGGTCTCCAGGCCGGCTTCCACGCCATCGGCGACGCCGCAGTGGCCGCCGTCGTCGAGGGCGTGCGCGCCGCCGCCGAGAAGGTGGGCCCGGCCCGCGTCCGTGCCGCCCGGCACCGCGTCGAGCACGCCGAGATGCTGAGCCCCGAGACCGTCGCCGGCTTCGCCGAGCTGGGCCTGATCGCCTCCGTCCAGCCCGCCTTCGACGCGCTGTGGGGCGGCGAGGACGGCATGTACGCCCGGCGCCTGGGCGCCGAGCGGGCCCGCACCCTCAACCCGTTCGCCGCGCTGCTGCGGGCCGGCGTACCGCTGGCGTTCGGCTCGGACAGCCCCGTCACCCCGCTCGATCCGTGGGGCACGGTCCGCGCCGCCGCCTTCCACCGCACGCCCGAGCACCGGATCTCGGTCCGGGCCGCGTTCACCGCGCACACCCGCGGCGGCTGGCGGGCCGTCGGCCGGGACGACGCGGGCGTCCTGGTCCCCGGCGCCCCCGCCGACTACGCCGTCTGGCGCACGGACCGGCTGGTGGTGCAGGCCCCCGACGACCGGGTGGCCCGCTGGTCCACCGACCCGCGCTCCGGCACCCCCGGCCTGCCCGACCTCACCCCGGGCCGTGACCTGCCGGTCTGCCTGCGCACCGTGGTGGGCGGACGGACGGTGTTCGTACGGCCGGGCGAGTGATCTCCCGGGGTGGCGAGGCCCCCGCCGGCCGCCGCGGCCCCGCCGCCCCACCTGCGCATCCTCCCCGCCGTCCGCCGAGCCGGGGCCGTCGCCCCAGCTCAGCGGTCTGTTGACAGTCGGCGCCCGGGGGCCGGTAGGTTCGGCCGGGTCCACCACCGGACGCCCACCGGGGCCGTTCGCAGGGCTCGTGGCAGCGCCGCTGGGTCGGGGACGGTGTACCGCACCGGGGCACCGCCACCGGGATCCATGCCCAGCTCCCGCGCCGGCGAGGGAACGTCCCGGCCGGCCGGTGCGACCCGGGTGGGGCCCGGGCGCTCCCTAGACAACGGCTTTCGGTAGATCCGCAGCCAGCGGGTCCCAGGTCGGCCCGAAGGGCGCCGGGCCCCACCCGCCGTGGCGGAGAGCCGCCCGGAGCGCCGCGGGAAGATACCGAAAATCATCACTCTTACCCCGCTCCCGGGCATTCGACACCACCTGATGCCCGCGCCGTCGCGTCTTCCCAGGCCGCGGCCACTATGGTGGACCCCTGCGTACGACATGAAGGGGCAGCAGTGAACGACGGCGACGGGACCCTCGCGGCCAAGGCCCAGGGGAGGCAGTTCGGTCCGCTCGGCACGGCCTTGGTGATCATCCCGACCTACAACGAGGCGGAGAACATCAAGTCCATCGTCGGCCGGGTGCGCAAGGCCGTCCCCGAGGCGCACGTACTGATCGCGGACGACAACAGCCCCGACGGCACCGGCAAGCTCGCCGACGAACTGGCCGCCGCGGACGACCACGTCCGGGTGCTGCACCGCAAGGGCAAGGAGGGCCTGGGCGCCGCCTACCTGGCGGGCTTCCGCTGGGGCCTGGAGCACGACTACGGCGTGCTGATCGAGATGGACGCCGACGGCTCCCACCAGCCCGAGGAACTGCCCCGGCTGCTCACCGCCCTCAAGGGCGCCGACCTGGTCCTCGGCTCGCGCTGGGTGCCCGGCGGCCGGGTGGTGAACTGGCCCAAGTCCCGGGAGTTCCTCTCGCGGGGCGGCTCCACGTACTCGCGCCTCATGCTCGACGTGCCGATCCGGGACGTGACGGGCGGCTTCCGGGCCTTCCGCCGGGAGACGCTGGAGGGCCTCGGCCTGGGCGAGGTCGCCTCGCAGGGCTACTGCTTCCAGGTCGACCTGGCCCGCCGCGCGGTCAAGGCCGGCTACCACGTCGTCGAGGTGCCCATCACCTTCGTCGAGCGCGAGCTGGGCGATTCCAAGATGAGCCGGGACATCGTGGTCGAGGCCCTGTGGCGGGTCACCGCCTGGGGCGTCGGCGACCGCGTCGGCCGGTTCACCGGCAAGGACAGGACCTAGCACACCGGTCACGGCCCCGGCCGGTCACTCCCTTATCCGGTGCTGAGCCCCGCCCGGGCACACTGGTGGTATGACGACTGGCGCTCCGACCTCCCCGTACCCCGCCCGCCGCCGCTCCCGGCTGCGCAGGTATCTGCCGCTCGGCGTCGCCGCGTGGCTGGTGCTGGAGATCTGGCTGCTGACCGTGGTCGCGGGCGCGGCCGGCGGTCCGACGGTGTTCCTGCTGCTCGTCGCGGGCCTCGTGGCCGGCTCGGCCGTGATCAAGCGGGCGGGCCGCCGCGCCTTCGCGAACCTGAACGAGGCCGTGCGCCAGGGCGGCTCGCCGGCCCGCGGCGGCGGCAACGGCCTGATGATGCTCGGCGGTCTGCTGCTGATCATCCCGGGCCTGGTCTCGGACGCGGCGGGGCTGCTCCTGCTGCTCCCGCCGGTCCAGCGCGCGGTGAGCCGCCTCGCGGAGAACGCCCTGGAGAAGCGCCTGCGCCGGGTCGCCCCGGGCGGTCTGGGGGACGTGTTCCAGCAGGCCCGCATGCACCGCCCCGACGGCAAGGTGGTGCCGGGCGAGGTCATCAGGGACGACGAGCCGTACGACCCGTCGCGGGGCCCCCGCCCGCCGCTGACCCGCTGAGCGGCCCCGTCCGGGCGGACGGCTTCCGCGCCCGCACGTACAACGACCGCGGGGGGGGGGGGGGGGGGGGAGGGGGGGGGGGGGGGGGGGGTGGGGGGGGGTGTGGGGCGGGGTAGGCCATGGCGGGGGAGGGGGGGCCTTATGGTCGTCTCTGGGGTGGGCA
>NZ_JBVJOT010000032.1:0-40580 GCF_055583025.1 Streptomyces sp. NPDC104831 | reverse complement strand
TTAGCCTCGCGGGAGCCCCCCTGTGTGTCGATATCTCCCCCGCCCCCACACGCCACACCCCCCATCACCCCGCCCATCCCCCCGCGCCACCCCCCCCGCGGTCGTTGTGTCGCGCTGTGAATCGGCCCGGTCCCGCGCGGGGACTAGGCGCTCTTGCGGCTGTCCCTGGGGTGGACCGCGATGTTCATCGCGCCCGAACGCAGCACCGCCAGACGCTCCTCGAGGACCTCTTCGAGTTCCTCGCGGGTGCGCCGCTCCATCAGCATGTCCCAATGGGTGCGCGCGGGCTTGGCCTTCTTCTCCTCAGGGCCGTCGCCGTCCACCAGGAGTGCCTGGGCACCGCAGACCTTGCACTCCCACTCCGGCGGGATCTCCGCCTCCACCGAGAAGGGCATCTCGAAGCGATGCCCCTTCTCGCATGCGTACTCCACGGCCTGGCGCGGAGCCAGGTCGATGCCGCGGTCCGTCTCGTAGCTGGTCACCACGAGGCGCGTACCGCGAAGAGCTCGCTCACTCATGAATCGTGCCTCCCGGGCTTGTCGCCCACAGGACAGGTGTCGCTGTCGTCGTCATCCGGTCAACGTCCGGTCGGCGGTAAAGATTCCCGTTCCGGGTCATGCGTCGCCGTCGTAGCCGCCCCTTGTTCTACCCACAGGCGCCCGGTTTGTCACATCTGCTAGAAGATGTCACCCAGCGTTTCGGCATCTTTGACGCGCAGTAACGGTACGCCTGGCAGGCCAAACGCGTACACTACCGCTCTTTCACGCCGAGTGCGAAATCGGGTCCGGGTCGCCCCGGGGCGGTCAGGCCCAGACGCCGCGCTTCTCCATGACCTCGCGCAGGATGTCGATGCGGTCCGTCATGATGCCATCCACGCCGAGGTCCAGCAGCCGGTGCATCCGCTCCGCCTCGTTGACGGTCCACACGTGCACCTGGAGCCCGCGCGCGTGGGCGGCGCGGACGAAGCGGTGGTCGACCACGGGCACGCCCGACCGGTCCTCGGGCACCTGCGCGGCCACGGCCGACCGGCGCACCGCCGCGGGCAGCCCCCAGGAGCGCAGCCGCAGGCCCAGCACCCCGCGCGTGCCGAACGAGGTGGCGAGCCTCGGCCCGGCCAGCCGCTGCGCGCGCAGCACCCGGGCCTCGGAGAAGGAGCCCACGCAGACCCGGTCCCAGGCGTTCGCCCGCTCGAGCAGCGCCAGCAGGGGCCGCAGCGCCGGCTCCGCCTTGACGTCGATGTTCCAGCGCACCCCGGGGAAGGTCTCCAGCAGCTCCTCGAACAGGGGCACCGGTTCGCGGCCCGCCACGCGCGCCTGCCGCACCCGCGCCCACGGCAGGCCGGCGATCCGGCCCGCGCCGTCGGTGACCCGGTCCAGCGTGTCGTCGTGGAAGGCGACGATCCGGCCGTCCGCCGTGGCGTGCACATCGGTCTCGATGTACCGGTAGCCCAGCTCCACCGCCCGCCGGAACTGCGCCACGGTGTTCTCCAGGCCGTCGGCCGCGCCGCCCCGGTGGGCGAAGGCGATCGGCCCCGGGTGGTCCAGATACGGATGGCGCGGCGGGGGCGTCGTCGAGGTCACGGACGCAGTATCGCCCGTTCGGGTGTCCCGGCGGCAACGACGGTGCTGCCCGCCGGTGCCGCCGGGGCGGCGAACATCCGCAGGAACACCTGCGCCAGCGGGCCGATGGACACGGCGTACAGCACGGTGCCCACCCCGATGGTGCCGCCCAGGACGAACCCGGTCGCCACCACCGCCACCTCCACGGCCGTGCGCATCAGCCGGATCGAGCGTCCGGTGCGCCGGTGCAGCCCGGTCATCAGCCCGTCGCGCGGGCCGGGGCCGAAGCGCGCCGCGATGTACAGGCCGGTCGCCATGCCGTTGAGCACCACGCCGGCCAGGAGCAGGGGGACGCGGACGGCGAGGGAGCGGACGTCCGGGAGCAGCGCGAGGGTGCCGTCCATCGCCAGACCGACCACGAAGACGTTGGAGACCGTGCCCAGCCCGGGCCGCTGCCGCAGCGGGACCCACAGCAGCAGCACCGCCGCCCCCACGAGGATCGACACGACCCCGATGCTGAGTCCGGTCAGCTCCGCGAGCCCCTGGTGCAGCACGTTCCACGGCTCCAGACCCAGTCCGGCCGCCACGAGCAGCGCGGAACTCGCGCCGTAGAGGGCGAGTCCGGCGTAGAGCCGGACCAGGCGCCGTCCGAGTCGCCGGCCGGGCGCGGACGTGCCGACGGTGGACCCGGTGGCATCGGAGCCGACAGTGGACATGGAAATACCCCCCTGAGTGGTGGCGGTGGCCTGACACATGTCACTCTGTGGCTCGATAACCCTCGCCATCCATGGCCAATCCGGGGAAGGTGGACTGATCTTCATGGCGCAGTGGACCTCGGCGGTGGGGGCGGCGCAACTCGCCCGGCTCCTCACCTCCCAGCAGGACCGCCCGGCCGGCCCCGGCACCCGCCGTCCCCCCGCCTACCGCGCCCTCGCCGACGGCATCCGGCTGCTCGTCCTGGAGGGCCGCGTCCCGGTGGCCGCGCGCCTGCCCGCCGAACGCGAACTGGCCCTGGCCCTCGCCGTCAGCCGCACCACCGTCGCGGCGGCCTACGAGGCGCTGCGCGGCGAGGGCTTCCTGGAGTCCCGGCGCGGCGCCGGCAGCTGGACCGCCGTGCCGGCCGGCAACCCGATCCCGGCGCGCGGCCTGGAGCCGCTGCCCCCGGAGTCCCTCGGGTCGATGATCGACCTGGGCTGCGCCTCGCTCCCGGCGCCCGAGCCGTGGCTCACCCGGGCCGTGCAGGGCGCCCTGGAGGAGCTGCCGCCGTACGCCCACACCCACGGCGACTACCCGGCCGGGCTGCCCGCGCTGCGCTCGATGATCGCCGAGCGCTACACCGCGCGCGGCATCCCCACCATGCCGGAGCAGATCATGGTGACGACCGGCGCGATGGGCGCCATCGACGCGATCTGCCATCTCTTCGGGGGCCGCGGCGAACGCATCGCCGTCGAGTCGCCGTCCTACGCCAACATCCTCCAGCTCATGCGCGAGGCGGGCGCCCGGCTGGTCCCGGTCGCGATGGCCGAGGGACTCACCGGCTGGGACGTGGACCGCTGGCGGCAGGTGCTGCGCGAGGCCGCGCCGCGCATCGCCTACGTGGTCGCCGACTTCCACAACCCCACCGGGGCGCTCGCCGACGAGGACCAGCGGCGCCGGCTGGTGGACGCGGCGCGCTCGGCCGGCACGGTGCTGGTCGCCGACGAGACGATGAGCGAGCTGTGGCTCGACGAGGATGCGCGGGACGGCGGCATGCCCCGGCCGGTGTGCGGCTTCGACCCGGCCGGCTCCACGGTGATCACGGTCGGCTCGGCCAGCAAGGCGTTCTGGGCGGGGATGCGGATCGGCTGGGTGCGGGCGGCGCCGGACGTCGTCCGCAGCCTGGTCGCCGCGCGGGCCTACGCCGACCTGGGGACGCCGGTGCTGGAGCAGCTGGCCGTGAACTGGCTGTTCAGCACCGGTGGCTGGGCGCAGGCGGTGGAGCTGCGCCGCGCGCAGGCCCGAGAGAACCGGGACGCCCTGGTGGCGGCGGTGCGCCGGGAGCTGCCCGACTGGGAGTTCGAGGTGCCGCGCGGGGGGCTGACGCTCTGGGTGCGGGCCGGCGGTCTGTCCGGGTCCCGGATCGCGGAGGCCGGTGAGCGGACGGGCGTCCGGGTGCCGTCCGGGCCGCGCTTCGGTGTCGACGGGGCGTTCGAGGGCTATCTGCGGCTTCCGTTCACCGTCGGGGGAGCGGTGGCGGACGAGGCGGCGGCCCGGCTGGCCGCGGCGGCGCGCCTGGTGGAAGCCGGCCTGACCGGGGGGACGGAGTCGCCGCGCACGTTCGTGGCGTAGGGCGGCACGCCCGCCCCGGGAGCGGGGGAGGGGGCGCCCCGCCGGGGCGCCCGGGACCGGGTCAGGACTCCGCCGCCACGGCTTCCGCCGGTACCGGTGTCCCGGCCGGTACCGGTTTCGACAGGTCCGCCGGCCCGGCCGGGGCGGCGGTCGCCGGGGCGGCGGTGGGCCGCGCGGGCAGCAGGTCCAGCACCGCCTGCCGGTCGGCGTCGCTCGTGGCGTCGTCGTAGGGGTCGGGCGTGCGCGGCACCTGGAGCCGGTGCACCGGGCCCGCGCCCAGCCGGGCGTACCCCCGCCCGGGCGGCACGTGCGCCGGCGGCGTGGTGTGCGGCACCGCCCCGAGCACCGCCTCGACCTGCCGCGGGGCCGCGGCCCCGAGCACGACCCGCGCGCGCGTGTGCTGCCGTACCGCGTCGCCGAGCGTCTCCGCGCTGTCGAACTGCTCGGCGACGACGACGGTCACGTTCGCCGCGCGGCCGTGCCGCAGCGGCACCTGGAGCAGCGCCTGCGGGTCCTTGCGGCCGTCGGCCGCCGCGAGGTGCGTGAAGACGGCGGGCCGGTCCAGCAGGATCCACAGCGGACGCCGGGTGTCCTCGGGCGGCGGGTCGCCCGCCTGCCGGGCCAGGTTGACCGCGATGAGCCGCCGCTCGGTCTCCCGCGCGGCCCACTCCAGGCTGGCCAGCGCCCCGGCGAGCGCGCACTCCACGGCCAGGACCCCGTCCCGGCCGGTCAGGCAGGCGTACTCGCCGGTGCCGCCGCCGTCGACGATCAGCACATCGCCGTGGCGCAGGGCCTGCAGGGCGATGGAGCGCAGCAGGGTGGAGGTGCCGCTGCCGGGGTGGCCGACGGCCAGCAGGTGCGGCTCGGTGGAGCGGACGCCGGTGCGCCAGACGACCGGCGGGACGTCGACCCGTTCCTCTCCGTAGGACAGGGGAAGCGTGCGCTGGACCTCGCTGGGGTCGGTGTAGCCGAGGACGGTCTCGCCGGGCGCGGTGACGAAGCGCTGGGCGGGGATGTCGGCGGGCAGCGGGACGAGCGCGGTGACGGTGAGCCGGTTGGCCTCCTCGTCCCAGTCGAAGTGGTACTCGCGGCTCCGCCCGGCCTTGGCGGTGAGCAGCTGCTCGACCCGTGCGCGGGACTCGGGCTCGCCGTCCGGGAAGTAGGCGGGGTAGCGGATCACCAGGTGGCCGACGCGCCCGGCGGCGTCGAACTCGGCCGCTGTGAACGCCTTCTCCCACTCCCCGCCGTGCGCGTACAGCGGCGCCGGGTCGTCGGTGCCGGAGAAGTGGGGAACCAGGGCCTCGTAGAGCGCCGTGAGGCGTTCGGTCCGGGCCGCGTCGGCATCTGCGGACGCCGACGGGGTGCGGTCGCGGCCCTGCCAGGCCGCCGCCGCCATCACGGTGACGACGGCGAGCAGCGGCCCGTACGGCATCAGGGCCACGACCATGACCGCGGAGGCCGCGAGGAACAGCAGGGGCCCGCGCCGGTCCTTCGGCGTGTCCGTCCACCGGCGCCGGCCGGCCGCGGCCAGCACGCCCAGCCCGCGCGTGACGGTGATCAGCGGATGGAGGATGTCGGTGGCGCTGTCGGCCGCCGTCCGGGCCAGCTCCCTGCTCCGGGCGAGCTGCGTCCGGGCGAGCTGGGCGCTGTCCTTGCTCAGGATGCGGGGGAGGGGGCGCCGGGCCACTGCTGACTCCTGATCGTGCGTGCGGGCGGTACGGGCGGGGTCAGAACTTGATGCCGCCCAGGAGGCTGGCGAGGCTCTCGCCCCCGGCTTTGATGCTCGGGGCGATGCCGGTGGTCGACAGGTAGAAACCGAACAGGGCCGACACCGTGGCGTGCGAGCCCTTCAGCCCGTCCTTGCGGGAGAACAGGAAGACGACGGTGCCGAGCAGCAGCACGCCGGAGAGGGACAGGATCATTTGGGGCCTCCTGGTGTCGAAGGTGGGGGACAGTCACCATGAGTTCTTCCAGGATCACAGCATGTATCCATACGATTAAAGGTGCAACTGGGTGAAAACCGGTGGATCCCGCCCACTCGGAGGAGGCGGTCATGGCCCGGTCGACCAGGGCGGTTGCCTCCCCCCGGGCCTGTCGGTGATCTTTACCTCGGGCACATCGGGTCATGTGCCCCGGCAGCCAGTACGCTGGCGATTCACTCGTACGAAGCAGTCCCCCAGTCAGCCAAGCAGTCCCCAATCAGCATGGAGAGGCGGTCCGGCCATGAGTGAAGCCCCCGACCCCGAGGTCGTGGAGCTGGCGACCAAGATCTTCGATCTGGCCCGGCAGGGACAGACCGAGGCGCTCGTGGCGTATGTCGACGCGGGTGTGCCCGCCAACCTCACCAACGACCGCGGCGACTCCCTGGTGATGCTCGCCGCGTACCACGGCCACGCCGACGCCGTGCGGGCCCTGCTCGCCCGCGGCGCCGCCGCCGACCAGATCAACGACCGGGGCCAGACCCCGCTCGCGGGCGCCGTCTTCAAGGGCGAGACGGACGTGATCAAGGCCCTCCTGGAGGGCGGCGCCGACCCCGCCAAGGGCACGCCGTCGGCCGTCGACACGGCCCGCATGTTCGGCAAGGCGGAACTGCTGGAACTGTTCGGCGCGCGCTGAACCGATTGTTCCGACCAGCAACCACACGGAAAACGGGGGAGGCGGTACGGGGCCGCCGGAAATACGGTCGCGGCAGCACACACCGCGGGTCATCATGACGACGTGATTCACGGACGCGATGGCTGGGCAGGTGTTGCCGCACCGCGCGGGCCGTGATGCGGTCCGCATGGGCCACCGACGAGAGGCAGAGAGAGATGGTCTACAGCAAGCACGAGACGGCGGGCGCTCCGACGTTGTGTCGCGCGGCCAGGTAACGCGTGTTCACCCGGTTGCGTCGACGCTTGATGTGAGGCTGTTTCCCATGTTCGATCCGGTCATAGCGCCCAGCGGTACCCTGCTCGGGCTGCTCCAGCGCGGCCGTGGCGACGGAACGCTGCACGCGCTGACGGCCCCGCGCGCCGAAGCGCTCGCGGCCCTGAACCACTGTGTGCTGCGCGACCCCCGCCACGACTGGCAGGTGGAGAACCGCTCCCTCTACTACGCCCGCCTCTACCTCGACCTGAACGGCGGGCTGGACGCCGTCGAGGCGCACCTCTTCGACGCCGAGGACGTCCTCGACACCGACGAGTCCCGCACCGGCCTGGCCCTGGCCGTCCTCGGGCACCTCGCCTCCTACGGCCGACGGGACGCCCTGGACCTGCTGCGCAGGTACGCCGCGCACGGCTCCAACTGGGCCTGGGCCCTGGACGAGCTGGCGCTCCGGGACGACGACGCGGGCCTGCGCGCCCTCGCCGCCCCCGTCCTGGCCCGCTTCGCCACCGATCCCGAGGGCGAGGCCGAGCTGGCCGCCGCCGTGCGCGACGCCTTCGAGCCGCGGCCCTGGCGATTGTGGGCCGAGGACCCCCGCACGGCGATCGCCGCACGCGTGCGCGCCGCCCAGGAGGCCGGCTGCTTCGACCGCTGGCAGCGGCAGATGCGCCCCACCGGCCCCCGGCCCGGCTGGAGCGTGCGCGCCGTCTTCGAATGGGCCCAGCAGGGCATGGAGCGCGGTGCCGCCCTCCACGTGCCCGCGGCCCGCTGCCTGGTCGCCGTGGCCGGTCCCGAGGACCGGCCCGAGATCCTCCGGGCCGCCAGGACGGGCGACGACGGAGCCCGCTGCACCGCCCTGCGCTACCTCGCCGACAGCGAGGACCCCGACGCCCCCGACCTGATCGAGGCCGCGGTCGCCGACGGGAGCACCGTCGTCGTGGAGGCCGCCGTCGACGCCTTCGAACGGATGCGCGGCGTGACCGCCGTGGACCGGGCGCGCGGCTGGGCCCGCCGCTCCGACGCGCTCGGCGCCGCCGCCGGCCGCATCCTCGCCTGCCGCGGCGGCACCCGCGACCGCGACCTCGTCCTCGCCGCCCTGCGCCAGGCCGTGCGCGCCGAGGGCCCCGACGCGCCCACCCTGTGGACCCTCGTCGACGGCGCCGGACGCCTCGGCATCGGCTGCGCGGCCCCCGTCCTGCGGCACGTCTACCGCGAGACGGCCTCCTCCCACCTGCGTGGCCGCGCCGCCCGCGCGCTGGCCGCCACCGACCCCTCCTTCGCCGCCGGCTTCGCCGTCGAGTGCCTGTGGGACTGCGAGGAGACCACCCGCGAACTCGCCGCCCGGCACGCCGAGACCGGGGACGCCCGGGTCGTGGAGCGCCTGCGCCGCCTGGCCGCCGACCCGGCCGAGGAGGACGAGGTGCAGACCGCCGTACGCAGCCGCTTCGGGCCCGACGCCACCCTCGGCTGACCCCACCCGCGCCTTCCGCCCGGGCCGACGACCGCCCGGCGGGTGAACGGTGGACGACCCGCGGGCCAGGCCGTCGTGACGGGGGCCTGACCCGCGGGGGCGGGCCCGTCGTCACGTGCGCCCGACCCGCGGGGGCGGGCCGTCGTCAGGGGACCCGGACCCGCCCGGGCGGGCCGCCCAACGCTCATGGGACGTTCCCCGCGCGGAAAGATCGAAGTTGACGTGGGCACGTCCGGCGCGGCGACAACACCCGTATGCGTGTCGTCATCGTGACCGAATCCTTTCCCCCCGATGTGAACGGCGTGGCCCACTGCGCGCTCCAGACCGCCCGGCACCTCGTGGACCGCGGTCACCACCCGCTCGTCGTCGCCCCCGCCCCCGCGCCCGGCACCGGTCCGGACCCGGACGCCCCCTGCCCGGTCGTCCGGGTCCCCTCCCTGCCGCTGCCCGGCTACCCCCAGGTCCGCGTCGCCCTGCCCAGCCGGCGCCTCGCCGCCGCCCTCCTCACGCACCGCCCCGACGTGGTCCACCTGGCCAGTCCCTTCGTCCTCGGCGTGCGGGGCATGGCCGCCGCCGCCCGGCTCGGCATCCCCACCGTCGCCGTCTACCAGACCGACCTGGCCGGCTACGCCCGCACCTATCTGGGCGCCGGGGAGGCCGCGGCGTGGCGGCGGATTCGCTCCGTGCACGCCGCCGCCGACCGCACCCTGGCCCCGTCCAGCGCCGCACGAGCCGACCTGGAGGAGCACGGCGTGCCCCGGGTGCGGCTGTGGCCGCGCGGCGTGGACACCGTGCGTTTCCGGCCGGACCGCCGCGACGAGGCACTGCGCCGCGCACTCGCCCCGCACGGCGAGGCGATCGTCGGCTACGTCGGCCGGCTCGCCCCCGAGAAGCGCGTCGACCTCCTCTCCGGGGTCTGCGGGCTGCCCGGCGTACGGGTCGTGGTCGTGGGTGACGGGCCCAGCCGGGCCCAGCTCACCGAGGCCCTGCCCGGCGCCGTCTTCCTGGGCCGCCGCACCGGCGGCGAACTCGGCCGGATCGTCGCCTCGCTGGACGTGTTCGCGCACACCGGCCCGTACGAGACCTTCTGCCAGACCGTCCAGGAGGCCATGGCCGGCGGAGTGCCGGTGGTCGCGCCGGCCGTCGGCGGCCCGCTCGACCTGGTCGCCCACGGCCGCACCGGGCTGCTCGTCCCGCCGCGCGACCCCGCCGCCCTCCGGGAGGCCGTCCGCGCCCTGGTCGCCGACCCCGCGCGGCGGGCCGCGTACGGCGCCGCCGCCCGCGCGAGCGTCGAGGGCCGCACCTGGGCCGCCGTCGGCGACCAACTCGTCGACCACTACGACCAGGTCCTCGCGGCCCGCAGGACGGCGGTGGCGGCATGACCGGACCCGCCCTGCGCATCGTCCGCCTCGCCAACTTCGTCACCCCCGCCTCCGGGGGCCTGCGCACCGCCCTGCGCGAACTCGGCAAGGGCTACCTGGCCGCCGGACACGAACCCGTCCTGGTCGTGCCCGGCGAGCGGCACACCGACCGCGCCACCGAACAGGGCCGGGTCGTCACCCTGCCCGGCCCGTCGCTGCCCGGCACCGGCGGCTACCGGGTCCTCGCCGACCGGCGGCGGGTGGCCGCCCTCCTGGCGGAGCTGGCCCCGGACCGGCTGGAGGTCTCCGACCGGACCACCCTGCGCTGGACCGGCCGCTGGGCCCGGCGCGCGCGCGTGCCCGCCGTGATGGTCTCCCACGAGACCGCCGACGGCGTCCTGCGCACCTGGGGCCTGCCCGAACCGCTCGCCCGGCGCGCCGCCGACTCCCTCAACACCCGCACCGCGCACGTCTACTCACGGGTGGTGTGCACCACCGGGTTCGCCGAGCGCGAGTTCGTCCGCGTCGGCGCGCGCAACGTCGTACGCGCCCCCCTCGGCGTCGACCTCGCCGAACGCCACCCCGCGCTCCGCGACCCCGGGCTGCGGGCCCGCCACGCGCGCGCGGACGAGACGCTGCTCGTGATGGCCTCCCGGCTGTCCGTGGAGAAGCGGCCCGGCACGGCCCTGGACACCCTGGAGGCGCTGCTGCGGCGCGGCCGGCGGGCGGTGCTCGTGGTCGCCGGGGACGGCCCGCTGCGGGCCCGGCTGGAGCGGCGCGCCCGCGACCGAGGGCTCCCGGTGACCTTTCTCGGGCACGTCTTCGACCGGGCCGCCCTCGCCGCGCTCCAGGCCTGCGCCGACGTGTGCCTGGCGCCCGGGCCCGCCGAGACCTTCGGGCTGGCCGCGCTGGAGGCCATGGCGTGCGGCACGCCGGTCGTGGCGAGCGCCCGCTCCGCGCTGCCCGAGGTCATCGGGCCCGCCGGGGCCGCCGCGGCCGGCGGGCCCGAGACCTTCGCCGACGCCGTGGAACTGCTCCTGGAACGCGGCGAGGCCGAGCGGCGGGAGGCGGCACGCGCGCGTGCGGAGCGCTTCGGCTGGAAAGCGGCCGTGGAGGCGTTCCTCGCGGCCCACGACGCGGACGTCCCGCGCCGCCGCGTCGGCGCCCGGCCCGCCGTCCCGGAGGGCGTGGCCTGACGGCCGGCGCCGCCGGGGCCGGTGGTGGCCGCACCGCGCCGTTCCGCAGGTGTGGCCGCAGGGCGGTGCCGGGCCGGTGGCGGCACCCGGCGTCGCTCCGGGGTACGGCCGGAAGGCACGGTCGGGGTCAGCGGGGGCGCACCGGTACGAACCTGACCGGCGTGCCCGGCGGCGCCTGCGCGGCGGCCGGCAGGTCGGCGGCGCGCACCACCGCGATCACCGGGTAGCCGCCCGTCGTCGGATGGTCCGCGAGGAACACCACCGGCCGCCCGTCCGGCGGCACCTGGACCGCGCCGAGCACCATCCCCTCGCTGGGCAGCTCCCCGGACCGGGCCCGCTCCAGGGCGGGCCCCTCGGTGCGCAGGCCGATGCGGTTGCTCGCCGTGGACACCCGGTACGCGCGCGTGGTGAGGTCCCGGACCGCGCCCGCCGTGAACCAGTCGTCGCGCGGCCCCAGGGTCACCCGGAGTACCAGCTCGGCGGGCGGACGCGGCTGCGGGGCGACGTCCACGCGCGCGGCAGCGCCGGCCGGGGGGCCCAGCGGCAGCACCGTCCCGTCCGTGAGCGGGGCCGGGCCGAGGCCCGACAGCAGGTCGGTCGCGCGGCTGCCGAGGACCGGTTCCACGGCGATGCCACCGGCGACGGCCACGTAGCCGCGCACACCGGCCGTGACCGCGCCCACCTCCAGCAGCTCGCCCGCCGGCACCACGACCGGGGCGCCCCACGCGGCCGGGCGGCCGCCCACCGACACCGGGCCCGGCGCGCCGCCGACGGCGACCGTCACCGTCGAACGCGGGCGCAGCGCACAGCCGTCCAGCGTGGTCTCCAGCACGGCGGCGTCCGGCGGATTGCCCACGAGCCGGTTCACCAGCGCCGCCGCGGGCGCGTCGAGCGCCCCGGAGCGCGGCACGCCGAGGTGCGCGTACCCCGGCCGACCCCGGTCCTGCACGGTGGTCAGCGCCCCGGCCCGCACCACGACGAGCACCCGATCGCTCACGGGCCCGCCTCCCCGGGGACCGCCGGGCGGGCCGTCCCCCTCACGTCTCCTCCACCGGCACGAACCGCACCCGCGCCCCCGGCGCCAGCAGCGCGGCGGGCACGCGCCGGTGGTCCCACAGCACCGCGTCCGTCGTGCCGATCAGCTGCCAGCCGCCCGGGGAGGAGCGCGGGTACACGCCCGTGTACGGACCGGCCAGGGCGACGGCGCCCGCGGGGACGGCCGTGCGCGGGGTGGCGCGGCGCGGGACGGCGTAGCGGTCCGGGAGGCCGGTGAGGTAGCCGAAGCCCGGGGCGAAGCCGCAGAAGGCCACCGTGAACTCCGTACCGGCGTGGATGCGGGCCGCCTCCCGCCCGGTCACCCCCCAGTGCCCGGCGACCACCGCGAGGTCCGGGCCGTCGTAGCGCACCGGCAGCTCGATCAGCTCACCCGCCCCGGACGGCGCCTCGGGGATCCGCGCGGTGGTCAGTTCCGCCGCCCAGCGGTCCGGGTCGGCGAGGCCGTCGAGCAGGACCGTGCGGGCCGCGGGGACGATCTCCCGCACGGCGAGCGCGCCCTCCGCGCGGCGGCGCAGCAGCCACGCGTGCAGGGCCCTCGCCTCCTCACCGGAGGGCACCTCCAGGAGGAGCGCGTCGTCGCCCACGGCGAGCGCCCTCACGCGAACGCCTCCACCCGCACGCCCGCCGCCACCAGCCGCTCGCGCACCCGGCGGGCCAGGTCCACCGCGCCGGGCGTGTCGCCGTGCAGGCACAAGGACCGGGCGCGTACCGGGATCCGCGCGCCGGAGAGCGCGATGACCGCACCGGAGCGCGCCAGGCTCACCGAGCGCTCCACGACCGCCTCCGGGTCGGTCACCACGGCGCCCTCCCGGCCGCGCGGCACCAGTGTGCCCTCGTCGGTGTACGCGCGGTCCGCGAAGGCCTCCGTGACGGCGGGCAGCCCCGCCTCGGCGGCCAGCTCCAGCAGCCGCGAGCCGGGCAGGCCCAGCACCGGCAGCGCGGTGCCCGCGAGCCGCACGCCGTCGATGACCGCGCGGGCCTGCTCCGCGTCGCCCACCACCCGGTTGTAGAGCGCGCCGTGCGGCTTGACGTACGCCACCCGCGAGCCCGCCGCCCGGGCGAACACCTCCAGGGCGCCGATCTGGTAGGCGACCTCGGCCGCCAGTTCGGCGGGCGGCACGTCCATCGCGCGCCGCCCGAACCCGGCCAGGTCACGGTAGGAGACCTGCGCGCCGATCGTCACCCCGCGCTCGGCCGCCAGTTCGCACACCCGGCGCATGATGACCGGGTCCCCCGCGTGGAAACCGCAGGCCACGTTGGCGCTGGTGACGACGGACAGCAGCTGCTCGTCGTCGGTCAGCCGCCAGCGCCCGAAGCCCTCGCCGAGGTCGGCGTTCAGATCGATCGCGGTCATGGTGTTCTCGTGTCTCCGGTTCTCGTGGGTTCTCGTGGGTTCTCGTGCGGTGGGGCGTACGGCGATTCTCGTGCGGGTGGGACGCCGCGGCGACGCGGCGCGTCCCGCGGGGGGCGCGCGCCTCAGTCCAGCTCCCTCCCGCGGGTCTCCGGCAGTCCCAGCAGGGCCAGCGCGGCGATGCCGTAGCCGATCGCGCCGAAGACCAGCGCGCCGCCGACGCCCCAGCCGTCCGCGAGGAAGCCGACCAGGGTGGGGAACACCGCGCCCACCGCGCGGCCGGTGTTGTACGCGAACCCCTGACCGGTGCCGCGCACGGCCGTCGGGTACAGCTCGGCCAGGTAGGAGCCGAAGCCGCTGAAGATGGCCGACATGCAGAAGCCGAGCGGGAAGCCGAGCACCAGCAGGAGGGTGTCGGCGCCGTGCGGGATGTTGGCGTACGCCAGGATGCACAGCGCCGACAGCAGCGCGAACAGCCAGATGTTGTTCCGCCGGCCCAGCCGGTCGGTCAGCAGGCCGCCGGTCAGGTAGCCGAGGAACGCGCCGGAGATCAGGAGGGCCAGGTAGCCGCCGGTACCGACGACCGACAGACCGCGTTCGGACTTCAGGTACGTCGGCACCCAGGTCGCCAGCGTGTAGTAGCCGCCCTGCACGCCCGTCGACAGCAGGCTCGCCAGGACCGTCGTGCGCAGCAGCCCCGGGGCGCCGTCCCGGCCGGGGCGGAAGACGGCCGTGAACGAGCCGCGCCGCGGGTCCCGTTCCCGGGCCGCCGTCGCGGTGGGGGCGTCGTGCACCCGGCGGCGCAGCCACACCACGAGCAGCGCCGGCAGCGCCCCGGTCCAGAACATCACCCGCCAGGCCAGATCCTCGTCCACGAAGGAGAAGACCAGGGTGTAGACCAGCGCCGCCAGTCCCCAGCCGGCCGCCCAGGCGCTCTGGACCGCGCCGAGCGTACGGCCCCGGTGGCGCGCGCCCGCGTACTCGGCGACCAGGATCGCGCCGACCGCCCACTCGCCGCCGAAGCCGAGGCCCTGCAGGGCGCGGAAGACCAGCAGCGTCCCGTAGTCGGGCGCGAAGCCGCAGGCGACGGTGAACACGGCGTACGTGACCACCGTGATCATCAGGGCCCGGACCCGGCCGACCCGGTCCGCGACCACGCCGGCCGCGGCGCCGCCGACCGCCGAGACCACCAGCGTGACGGTGGTGAACAGACCGGTCTGGCCGCTGTTCAGGCCGAAGTGCGCGGCGAGCGCCACCATGCTCAGCGGCAGGGTGAAGTAGTCGTAGGAATCCAGGGCGTATCCGCCGAAGGCCCCGCCGAACGCGCGCCGGCCGTGCGGGCCGAGGGCGCGCAGCCAGCCGAACGCGCCGTCCTCGGCGGCCCGCCCGTCTCGCGCCTGCCGTACGCCGGCCAAGGGCCCGGACGAGGGGGGTGGGGTCGTGCTCATGGGCACCTCACAGGAGGGGGGAGGGTGCTGGGAAGTGAGCCGTGTCGAGCACCGTAGGGGATCGTTCAACGATCCTTCAATACCCATGTTGTCTCGTCCCGGTGTGTGCGCTTGAATTCCGGGCATGGCAGAGCAGCTGACGGGACTGGCCGGCGACCGCGTCCTCCTGGGCCGCACCAGCACCGCCGAGCGGGTCTCCGACATCCTCAGGAGCCGCATCTCCGAGGGCTACTTCCCGCCCGGCACCCGGCTGTCGGAGGACAGCATCGGCGGGGCCCTCGGCGTCTCCCGCAACACCCTGCGCGAGGCCTTCCGGCTGCTCACCCACGAGCGCCTGCTGATCCACGAACTCAACCGGGGGGTGTTCGTCCGGGTCCTGACGGTCGAGGACGTGCAGGACATCTACCGCACGCGCGCGCTCGTGGAGTGCGCCGTCGTGCGGGGCCTCGGCGCCCCGCCGTACCGGCTCGGCGGACTGGTCTCGGCGGTCGAGGAAGGGCACGCGGCCGCCGCCCGGAACGACTGGAAGGGGCTGGGCACGGCCAACATCCACTTCCACCGGGAACTGGTCGCCCTCGCCGGCAGCGAACGCACCGACGAGCTGATGCGCAGCGTCTTCGCCGAGCTGCGCCTGGCCTTCCACGTGGCGGACGACCCGCGCCGCCTGCACGAGCCGTACCTCGCCCGCAACGCCCGCATCCTGCAAGCGCTCCAGAAGGGGGACACCCGAGGCGCCGAACGGCTGCTGGAGACGTACCTCGCCGACTCCCTGGAACGGGTCGTCGAGGTGTACCGCCGCCGGGTGGGCGAGGACACGGCCGGCCTGTCCTGAACCGGTGCGGCAGGGCCGTCGGGCCGTCGGCGAACCGGTGCGGCCGGTCCTCCTGGACCGGTGCGGCCGGTCCGTCCCGGCCGACGCGGCCGGCCGGCCCCGGACCGGTGCGGCCGGCCGTCTTCCGCCTCTGCGACGGCCGCCGCTTCTGAGCCGTTTGGGTCGATGTCGGACCCAGGACCTAGTCTGTGCACCGTGACTTCGCCTGCAACGACGGACCGTGTTCCGCCCCAGCTCAGCGCGGGGCCGCGCCCCGCTCAGGGCCCGGCCGCCGACGAGGGACTGGCGCGTCGGCTGCGCGCGCTCGCGTGCACCGCGCCGCTGCACGACCTGGACGCCCGCAAGGCCAACCTGGCCGGCGAGTACTCGGTGTACGGAATGGCGGAGGTGGCGCTCGCCGCCATCGACCTGGTCACGCTGAACATGGACTTCGACACCGGCGCCGACCACGAACAGGTCGTGGCCCGGCTCGTCCCGCGCATCGCCGCCCAGGCCCCGCACCGGTCCGCCGCCGAACACGAGCGCGTGGCCCGCTGGGTCCTGGAGAACCTGATCAACGTCGGCAGCGTGGACCGCGGCTTCCGCGCCGTCTACGGCACCTTCGCGCCGGACGGCACGTACGTCCGCCGGGACTACGACTTCAAGCTGCTCGAGGAGGTCCCCGGCCCCGGCGGCACGGTCTACCTGCGCACCACGGACGAGGCGGTCAACGTCCTGGTCGGCGCCCTCGACACGGACGTCACCAGCGCCCAGATCGCCGCCGAGGTCAAGCTGGAGGTGCTGATCAGCCGCGGCCGGCTCGCCGACGCCCAGCTCGCCGCCGAGCAGGCCCGCTACCGCACGGTGCAGTACTCCGAGACGCTGCGCCGCGCCCTGGACGCCACCCGGCGCAACGTCCGAGCGGTGGACTGGCTCAACACCGTCCCCGACATGATCGCCGAGGCCCTGGACCACGTGGCCGAGCGCTACCGCCACGAGAACGCCATCCTCACCAACATCCGCAAGGCCCGCGACGAGACCGAGGAGCCCGAGCACAAGCGCCGCGCCGCCGAACTCGTCGACATCGTCAAGGACTGCATCCGGCGCCACACCCAGCTCCAGTCGCGCCTGCTGGAGGCCGGCCCGCTGTTCCGCGCCGAACAGGACCGGCAGGCCTTCGCCACCCCGGCGGCGACGTCCGGGATAGACCTCTACGGCCATCTGGTCGCCCCCGTGCTGCCGTTGCCCCTGGAGCAGGCCATCCGGGTCACCGACGCCTTCTTCGCGCGCGGCACCGGACTGCGCACACCGGTCTCCGTCCGGGTCGGCGACCTCGTCGACATCCTGCTGACCCCGCCCGTGGAACGGGAGCACCTGGGCGCGGAGATGCCGGAGCCCGACCTGATCGCCACGCCCGACGACAGCCGGTTCAGCGAGGAACAGCTCGCCGCGGCGACCGACCTGCTGGACCTGCCGCCGGACGCGCCCAGAAGACTGTCCGGACTGCTCGCCGAGGCCAGGGCCCGGGACGGCTACGAACTGGCCTATCTGGTGGCCCTGCTCGCGGTCCACGCGGCCAGCCCGCCCGTCGGCACCGCCTACCGGCAGGGCGAGGAGAGGCTGCTCTTCGCCGTGGACGACGGGACCGAGCTGGACGATCCCGACTTCGGCGGGGCCGACCTCATCGTGGGCACGGCCCTGCTGGACGCCGCCGGGATGGCGGCCGACCGGACGGAAGCAGCATGACCGAGCACGACCGCGACAAGGAGCCCAACCCGTGACCGAGCACGTCGAGTGGACCGAGGCGGAGACACCCGCCCCGCCGGCGTCCACCGCCGTCACCCCCGCCGACGCCGCCGACGCGGCGCGGCTCGTCGCCTTCGGACTCCAGCCCAAGCTGGCGCCCGCGCGCGACCAGGAGTACACCGAACTGCTGCGCCGCTACCGCGAGGACCCGGCCTTCGCCCGGCTCGCCGACGCCGTCGCCGCCGGACTCGGACTCGTCGTGCTGGAGGTGTCGCCGCGCGCGGGCATGGCCGTCACCGCCGCCGAGGACTCGGTCTTCGCCGTCCGCATGGGTGACTACGCGCGTCGCACCACCGCCGACTCCGGCGACCGCTTCCTGCACGGCCTCGCCCATCTCGCCGTCGCCGCCCTGGCGTTCCCGCGCCCCGAGGACCTCGCCGACGACTCCTACATCGGCCGGGTCACCGTCAACGGCGTCGACGCCTTCGTCCGGCAGGCCTGCCGCCGCCTGGAGGAACGCGCCGAGGAGCGCGGCGAGAACACCGACCCGGCGACCGACGCGCCCGGACTGGAGGCCGCCTGGCGGATCTGGGCCAGGCGCAGCGCCACCGGCGCCACCAAGGACGCCCGCCGCCCCGCCGCCTCCACCACCGGCATCGTCGCCAAGGCCCTGGCCTTCCTCACCGACTCGGGCTTCCTGCAGCGCACCGGCGACGACAGCGGCGGCACCTACCGCACCACCGCCCGCTACCAGCTCCAGGTCCGCGACATGGCCGGCAACGCCGCCCTGGCCGAACTGGCGGAGCTGGGCGTCGTCCCGGTCACCGACGGCACGGCCACCCTGCTGCCCGCCGAGGACACCGACGACCTGGACCTGGTGGCCGACGCCGGGCTGCCGTTCCACTCCTGAAACCCCCTCCACCGCAAGAACACTGACGAGAGTCCGCCATGTACGAGCTGTCCCGGGTCCGCCTCTACTCCATCGGTCCCGCCGGTGCGCGCTACGCCGACACCGTGCTTGACCTGCGGGGTGTCGGCGAGCCCGTGCCCGACCCGGCGCCCACGCAGGCGGAGTTCTTCGAGGAGGAGCCCGCCGGCCCGCCGCGCCGGCCCGCGCCCGCGGGCGTGCTGTTCCTGGAGAACGGCGGGGGCAAGTCCGTCCTGCTCAAGCTGATCTTCTCGGTGATGCTGCCGGGCCACCGCAACACCCTCGGCGGCGCCAGCTCCGGTGTGCTGCGCAAGTTCCTGCTGGCCGACGACTGCGGTCACGTGGCCCTGGAGTGGCAGCACGTGCAGACCGGCGAGTGCGTGGTCGTCGGCAAGGTCAGCGAATGGCGCGGACGGCAGGTCTCCAACGACCCGCGCAAGTTCGCCGAGGCCTGGTACTCCTTCCGGCCCGGCCCCGGCCTCAGCCTGGACAACCTGCCCGTCGCCGAGGCCACCGCCGTACGGCCGCCCGCCGAGGGCACCTCCGGCGCGCACGGCCGCCGCCGCACCATGAAGGGCTTCCGCGACGCCCTCATGGAGGCCGGCAAGGCCTACCCGCACCTGGAGGTGCACTGGGAGGAGATCCACGAGCGCTGGACCGAGCACCTCGGCGACCTCGGCCTGGACCCCGAGCTCTTCCGCTACCAGCGCGAGATGAACGCCGACGAGGGCGAGGCGGCCGGCCTCTTCGCGGTCAAGAAGGACTCCGACTTCACCGACCTGCTGCTGCGCGCCGTCACCGACACCCGCGACACCGACGGCCTCGCCGACCTCGTCAGCGGCTTCGGCAACAAGCTCGGCCGGCGCGCCGAACTGATCGCCGAACGCGACTTCACCGCCGGCTCGGCCGACCTGCTCGGAAAGATCGTGGAGGCCGCCGACGCACGGGCACGCGCGCGTGACGTGCACGCGGGCGCCGAGCGCCGCACCCGCACGCTGGCCCGCCGGCTGTCCGCGCGGGCCGTGCGGGAGCGGGCCAGGGCCACCGACCTCGCCCAGCGGGTCACGGCCGCCGCCTACGCCGTCACCCACTCCGAGGGCGCCCGCGAGCGCAGCTCCCTCATCGCCGCCGAACTCGCCTACCGGCACGCCTCGCTGGCGCTCGCCGCCGCCGAGAAGTCCGCCGCCGCGCAGAAGCGCGAACTGGCCGACGCCCGCACCCTGCACGCCGCCTGGCAGGCCGCCGAGGCCGTGCTGCGCCACCGGGCCGCCGCCGACCGCGTCGCGCGGGTGTCCGCCGCCATCCAGGAGGCCGAACGGGACGCGGCCCCCGCGCTCGCCGCCCGCGCCAAGGCCGCCGTGGACCTCGTACGCGCCCTGCACGCCGCCGCCGGGAGCGCCGAGGCCCTCGCCAACGAGGAGGAGGAGCGGTCCGCCGCCCTCCAGGAGATCGGCGACGGCGCCCACCGGGACTCCACCACCGCCGCCACCGAGGCGCAGCGGGCCCGCAGCGAGGCCGGCCACCTGCGCCAGCGCCTCGCCGAGGTCGAGCAGGAGACCGCCGAGGCCGTCCGCGCCGGCTGGCTGGACGACAGCACCCCGGACGCCGACCCGGCGCGGGCCGCGCTCGCCGCCAGTGACGCCGAGAAGACCGCCGTGGCCGCCTGGGACACGGCCCGCGAGGCCGCCCGCAAGGCCACCGAGCACGCCCGCGAGGCGGCCTCGGCCGAGTCCCGCGCGGAACTGACCGCGGCCCGCGCGGCGGACGCGGCGACCGCCGCCGGACGGGCGTACGAGGCCGAGCGGCGCCTCGCCGAGTCGCTGGCCGCCGAGGAACGGCTGGCGGAACTGCTGAGCCTGCCGGGGGCACCGAACCCGGTCCGCGTGCCCGGGCCGCGCACCGGCGCCGACGACGCCGTCCCCGCCCCCCGTGCCGCCGGGGAGGGCGCCCTCACACCCGAGGACCTCGACCGCTTCGCCGACGAACTGCGCGAACTGCTCGACGACGCCGTCGCCACCGCCGAACGGAACCTGTTCGACCTGCGCACGGCCGCCGCCGACGACGCCCGGATCCTCGGCGCCCTCGGCGACGGCGGACTGCTGCCGCCCGGCCCGGACGTGCTGGCCACCGTCGAGTTCCTCGGCGAGCACGGCATCCCGGCGCTCCCCGGCTGGCGCTACCTCGCCCAGGCCGTCGACCCGGCCGACCACGCGCGCGTGCTCGCCGCCCGCCCCGAACTGGTCGACGGCGTGATCATCACCGACCCGGACACGCACGCGCGTGCCCGCGAGGTCCTCGGCGACGCCGCCCTGCTGCCCCGCTCCGCCGTCGCCGTCGGCACCGCCGCCGCGCTGCTCGCCCCGCCGCCCGCCGCCGCCGGTGACGTCTTCCTGGTACCGCCGAACCCGGCCATGCACGACGAACACGCCGCCGACGAGGAACGCCAGGCCCTGCGCGCCCGGGCCACCGAACGCGACGAGGAGATCCGGGCCCTCGCCGCCCGCCTCGGCAAGGACCGGGAACTGGCCGCCCGGCTCGCCTCCTGGCGCACCGGCTGCCCCGCCGGGCGCCTCACCGAGCTGGCCCGGGCCGCCGAGGAGGCCCGCGCGTTCGCCGAGGAGACCGAGGCCGAACTCGCCGAGGCGCGGACCGTCCGCGCGGAGGCGGAGGAGGCCGCGGCCGAGGCCGTCCGGGTCCGCGACGAGCGGCAGGAGGCCGCGCAGAAGGCCCGGCGCTCCGCCGACGCCCTCGCCGGCCTCGCCCACCGGCTGCGCGAGCGCGCCGGCTGGCAGGCGAGACTGCGCGAACTCGCCGACGAGGCCGCCGAGTCAGAGGCCCGCGCCCAGACCTGCCTGGAGCGTGCCCGAGCCGCCGACGAGGACCGCCGGGCCGCCCAGCGCGCCGCCGACGACGCCCGCCGCACCGCGCGTGCCCTGCGCGCCGAGCGCTCCGAGATCGCCGGCGCCCCCGACGACGTACCCGCCGCGGACACGGACGCCCCGGAGGCGTCCCTGCCCGCCCTCCGCGAGGCATACCGGGCCGCCTCCCAGCTGTACGAGAAGGTCGGCGTCGGCGCCGACCTGCGCGCCGAACAGGCCCGCGCGGAGAGCGACGAGAGCGCCGCCCGCGCCGAACTGGACCGGCTCAGCAACAAGGTCCGCACCCGCGCCGAGCAACTGCTCCAGTCGCCCGACGGCTCCGACGGGCCGTCCCGGCAGGCCGCCGCCGCGCGCGCGGAGGAGCTGGTGCAGCTCCTGGAGACCCGTATGTCGACCGCGAGCGAGCAGCTCGGCCGGCTGCGCGGCGAGGCCGAGCGCCTCGCCCCCGAGGACGGCGAGGCGCACACCGAGCTGCCCGGGGAGCTGATCCCGCGCGACGCCGAGCACGCCCAGGCCCTGCTGCGCACCGCCACGACCGAACTCGCCGCCCGCACCGAGGCGCTGACCGGGGCCCGGGAGGCGCACGCGGAGCTGCTGGCGGCCCAGCGCGCCGCCGAGGACGCGGCCGGCGGCTTCGACGAGATCGCCGCCATGCTCCGCGACCTGCTGCGCGAGCAGGCGGCCGAGGAGGAGCAGGAGGAGCCGGAGCCGTACCCGGGCACTCTGGAGGAGGCCCGGCAGTCCGCCGCCGAGGCCCGCCGCTCCCTGCGCGGCTGCGCGGCCGACCTGTCCGCCGCCGAGGCCGCCGTGCGCGAGGCGAGCGACGTCCTCGTCCGGCACGCCAACTCCACCCGCTACGAGCACGTCCGCACCCCCGCCCGGCAGCAGATCCGGGAGCTGCCCGCCGCCGCGCTGCCCGAGCACGCCCAGAAGTGGTCGGACGCGTTCGCGCCCCGGCTGCGCGTGCTGACCGACGAGCTGGCCCAGCTGGAGCGCAACCGCGACTCCATCGTGGACCGGCTGCGCGGCCTCGTGGAGTCGGCGCTCGCCACCCTGCGATCCGCCCAGCGGCTCTCCCGGCTGCCGGAGGGACTCGGCGAGTGGTCCGGGCAGGAGTTCCTGCGCATCCGCTTCGAGGAACCCGACCAGGCCACGCTCACCGAGCGGCTCGGCGAGGTCGTCGACGAGGCCACCCGCGCGGCCGTGAAGAAGAACTCCGACCTGCGCCGGGACGGCATGTCCCTGCTGCTGCGGGGCGTCGCCGCGGCCCTCCAGCCCAAGGGCGTGGCCGTGGAGATCCTCAAGCCCGACGCCGTACTGCGCGCCGAGCGCGTCCCCGTCGGCCAGATGGGCGACGTGTTCTCCGGCGGCCAGCTGCTCACCGCGGCCATCGCCCTGTACTGCACGATGGCCGCGCTCCGCTCGAACGACCGGGGCCGCGACAAGCACCGGCACGCGGGCACCCTGTTCCTGGACAACCCCATCGGCCGTGCCAACGCCACCTACCTGCTGGAGCTCCAGCGGGCGGTGTCCGACGCGCTGGGCGTGCAGCTGCTGTACACCACCGGCCTGTTCGACACGACCGCCCTCGCCGAGTTCCCGCTGGTCATCCGTCTGCGCAACGACGCCGACCTCCGGGCGGGCCTGAAGTACATCAGCGTGGAGGAACACCTCCGGCCCGGCCTGCCGCAGCCGCCCCGGGCCGGGGAGACGGTGCACAGCGAGATCACGGCGACGCGCATGTTCAGGAAGCCGGCGCCGAGCGCGTCGTAGAAGGCGTTCGTCCCTCTCGGTGTGGCGCACCGCGCGGCGAGCTGTGTGCTGCGCACCACCGAGGGCCCCGGTGGCGCGGCGGGCGGGGGCGCCGGCCCCCGGGTGCTCAGAAGCCGTACCCCATCCGCCGGGACAGCTCGGCGCCCGCCGCGACCGTACGCTCGGCCACCTGCGGCAACCGGTCCGCGCCCAGCCGGTACACCGGGCCCGAGACGCTGATCGCCGCGATCACCTCGCCGTCGTGCGCGCGGACCGGTGCGGCCACGGCGGCGAGCCCCAGCTCGAACTCCTCGACCGTGACGCCGTACCCCTGCCGGACCACGGCCTCCAGCTCGGCGCGGAGCTTCGCCGCCCCGGTGACCGTGCGGTCCGTGAACCGCGTCAACGGCCGCGCCAGCAGGCCCTCGCGCAGGGTCGGCGCCAGGTGCGCGAGGAGCACCTTGCCGCTGGACGTGGCGTGCAGCGGGGTGCGCCGGCCCAGCCAGTTCTGCGCGGTCACGGCCGCGGTGCCGCGGGCCTGCATGATGTTGACCGCCGCGTCGGCGTCGAGGACGGCGATGTTGACCGTCTCGCCGAGTTCGTCGGCGACCTCCCGGCACACCGGGACGCCCTCCTGGGAGATGTCGAGCCGCACCGCGGCCGCCCCCGCCAGGCGCAGTACGCCGGCCCCCAGGCAGTACTTCCCGCGGTCCTTGGCCTGGGCCACCAGGCCCCGGTTCTCCAGGACGCCGAGCAGCCGGAACGCCGTGGACTTGTGGACGGCCAGCTCCGCGGCGATCTCGGTGACGCCCGCCTCGCCGTGCCGGGCGAGGATCTCCAGCACGCTCACGGCACGGTCCACCGACTGCACCGCGCCGGCCGCCCCACGGCCGCCCCGCCTCTCCGGGCCGCCGGGGTCCGGGGCCGTCTCCTCGCCGCGGTCGGGCTGTTTCTGGGTGCGGGGCATGGCTCGGCTCTCGTTACCTGGGGCGGGCGCGTTCGTTGCGTAGAGCGCCTCGTCGTGCGCCATACGAAACGGGATGCTATCGAAGCGCCCCGCCCACCCCACCGGGTGATCGCGACCGTCCGCCGGCGCGCCCTCCTCTTCCCGACCGGCCCCGCCGTGCGCCGTCCCCGTTAGAGACGGCGCCCCCGCGGGCCACCCGTTCAGGAGTGCGAGAGCCGACCGGCGCCGCGCCCGCGGCGTATCCGCTCCTGTTCCCGCGAGGCCGCGCGCTCCTGGCGGCGGCGGGCCCGGCGCTCACGGCGGAGGGAGCGGGCCGTGCTGCTCGGCTCCGAGATCACGCCGTGCCGCTGGTTCCACACCTGGCGGGTCACCCACACGTCGACCACGGCCCAGGTGGCCACCACCGTGCTCGCGACGCCGCTCATCACCATCGGGAAGGCCAGCCAGGACCCGGCCAGCGTGCACAGGAACGCCACCATCGCCTGTATCAGCGTGACCGCGATGACGAGGACGGCCCGCACCGCCGCCGCACGCACCGGATCGGGCACCGGATGCCGGTGCGCGGGCTCCTCCACCCACAACGGCCGTTGGCCGTACCGCGATGCGTGGCCGTGCGCACCGCCGTGATCCGGCGCCTCGCCGCCCCACCGCGTCCGCGCGCGCCCCGTCCCGTGATCCTCGGGCGCCCCGCGCCGTCCCGCCGTGCCCATCACCGTGTCACTCCCCACCGCCGGCAGACCGCTCGCCCCGGAATCCCGAAGACCCCGACTCCCCAGTGGCTGCCCGGCTTGCGCTGCTTTACGCCGCCGGAACGCGGGACGCGGCCGCTGTGGCTCATTCCGCCCCCAAGTCCCCTAGAGAAGGACGAACGAGGACCCGCGAAGATTCCCGCCGAGCGAAAAAATCCGGCCAACCGTCCGTCGAAGTTCCCACCGGCTACCGGACATGATCCTCCGGATCGCGGTGGCAATCTCCCCCAATGCCCGGACAACTCGCCCTCTCCCGTCGTCGGTGCGGAACTTCACCCGCCGGACATGTCTTCGAGTTATCTGTGGCGCGGTAGTAGGCTCGCGCCGTTTGCTGACGGACATGAACACCCCCGGCCAGCGGGGGTCGAGCTGGGGGAGGCCATGCGCTTTCGCGGGAAGTCGATCCGCCGGAAGATCGTGGCGCTGCTTCTCGTGCCGCTGGTGTCCTTGACCGGTGTCTGGGCCTTCGCCACCGTGTTCGCCGGCCGGGAAGTGGCTCAGTTGTTCCGCGTGTCCGACGTCGTCGAGGACATCGGTTACCCCACCGAGGACGCCGTGCGCGTCCTGCAGCAGGAACGCCGCCAGGCCCTCGTCTACCTCGCCGACCCGCGCGCCGCCGAGTCCCTGTCCGCGCTGCACCGCACCCGCGCCGCCACCGACCGGGCGATCGCCACCCTCCGCGAGCACGCCGGGGACGGGGACACCCGGGCCGACCTGGAGGCGGACGACCGCGAACACCTGGCCACCGTCATGGACGCCTTCGACGGCCTGGACTCCCTGCGCCGCGGCGTCGAAAAACGCTCCGTCACCCGGTCCGAGGCGCTCGGCCGCTACAACCGCCTCGTGGACCCCTGCTACGCGCTGCTGGCCTCCCTCGTCGGCATCGACGACGTCGAGGTCGAGAAGCAGGCCCGCGCCCTCGTCAACATCAACCGTGCCCGGGAACTGCTCGCCCGCGAGGACGCCCTGCTCGGCTCCTCCCTCGTCGTCGGCCGGCTCACCCGGGACGAGAGCCGTGACATCTCCGGCCTCGTCGCCCAGCGCACCCTCCTGTACGACATCAGCCTCCCGCTGCTGCCCGCCGCCGAACGCGCACGCTACGAACGCTTCTGGAAGAACGCCACCACGGCGCCCCTGCGCGAGGCAGAACGGTCCGTCGTCGCCACCGCCTCCGGCACCCCCCGCCGGGTCACCGCCAAGAGCTGGGACGCCACCGCCGCCACCGTCCTGGACGAGCTGGGCACCCTCGACGACCGGGCGAGCGACCGCTACCAGGACCGCATGCGCCCGGTGGCCGTCGGCGTCATCGCGAAGGCGGCCGTGGTGGGCCTCCTCGGCCTGATCGCCCTCCTCGTCTCGGTCGTCCTGTCCATCCGCGTCGGCCGGGCCCTCATCCGGGACCTGCGCCAGCTGCGCCTGGAGGCGCACGAGGCGTCCGGCGTCCGGCTGCCCAGCGTGATGCGCCGGCTGTCCGCGGGCGAACAGGTCGACGTCGAGACCGAGGTGCCCCGCCTGGAGTACGACAAGAACGAGATCGGCGAGGTCGGGCAGGCCCTCAACACCCTGCAGCGCGCCGCCGTGGAGGCCGCCGTCAAGCAGGCCGAACTGCGCGCCGGCGTCTCCGAGGTCTTCGTCAACCTCGCCCGCCGCAGCCAGGTGCTGCTGCACAAGCAGCTCACCCTGCTCGACAGCATGGAGCGCCGTACCGAGGACACCGACGAACTCGCCGACCTGTTCCGCCTGGACCACCTCACCACCCGGATGCGCCGCCACGCCGAGGGCCTGGTGATCCTCTCCGGAGCCGCGCCCTCCCGGCAGTGGCGCCGGCCCGTGCAGCTGATGGACGTCGTCCGGGCCGCCGTCGCCGAGGTCGAGGACTACGAGCGCATCGAGGTCCGGCGGCTGCCGCGGGTCGCCGTCACCGGGCCCGCCGTCGCCGACCTCACCCACCTCGTGGCCGAACTCCTGGAGAACGCCACGGTCTTCTCGCCCCCGCACACCGCCGTCCAGGTCGTCGGCGAGCGGGTCGCCAACGGCTTCACCCTGGAGATCCACGACCGGGGGCTCGGCATGACGGCCGAGGCGCTGCTCGACGCCAATCTCCGCCTCGCCGAGACACCCGAGTTCGAACTCTCCGACACCGACCGGCTGGGCCTGTTCGTCGTCAGCCGCCTCGCCCAGCGCCAGAACGTCCGGGTCTCCCTCCAGCCGTCCCCCTACGGCGGCACCACCGCCGTGGTGTTCATCCCCGACCCGCTGCTGACCGAGGACGTCCCGGACACCAACGGCCTCGGCTTCCGGCTCGACCGGGACCGCCCGGGTGACGGTTCCGGGCAGGCGCTCGGCCACGGCGGCGGGCGCTCCCCGGCCCCGCTGCGGCTGCCCGGCCTGCCGACCTCCGTGCTGGACGGACCGGTGGAGCTGGAGGCGCCCGTCGACCTCGACGCGCTGGACGACTTCCCCGGTGCCCTCCCGGACGAGGACAGCGAGCGCGGCGGCCTGTTCCGCCCCCGCCGCTCCCGCCCGGACGGCGACGATCCGGCCGGCCGGCCGCCGCACCACGAGTCCGGCGACCGGGGGACCGTACCGCTGCCCCGGCGGCAGACGCCCAAGCTGGTCAGCTCGCACGGCAAGCCCGTCACCGACCAGCGCTCCCGCCGCGGCGAACCCGCCCCGGGACCCGCCGCCGGACCGCAGGACACCGACCCGGGCGGACTGGCCCCGCTGCCCTCCCGCCGCCGTGGCGGCGCCGCCCGGCGCCCCGCCGGCATCGGCGACCCGCCCGGGAACCGGGCCGCCACCCCGGCCGGGAACACCGACGGCACGCCCGAGGCCCCCGCGCTGCCCCGGCGCACCCGGACCGGGACACCCGGCACCGGCGGCCCGGCCGACCCGGCACCGCCCGCCGGCAGCCCGACCGGGCCGGCCGGCGGCACGGCCCCGGCGCCCGGCGCCCGGCCGCTGCCCCGGCGCGTGCGGCAGGCCAGCCTGGCGCCCCAGCTCAAGCAGGACACCGAACGGCGCGCCGCGCGCGCGGCACAGCCCGACGACCGCGACGCCGACGAGGTCCGCAGCAGGATGGCCTCGCTCCAGCGCGGCTGGCAGCGCGGCCGGGAGGAGAACGCCGCGGGCGACGGGGCCCGGGACGGCACAGCACAAGGAACGACCAAGGGAGACGGTCGATGACCGCACCGAAGGCCACCGGCCACACGGCGACGAACAAGGGGGAGCTGAACTGGCTCCTGGACGACCTGGTGGACCGGGTCGCCAGCATCCGCAAGGCGGTCATCCTGTCCGGCGACGGACTGCCGACGGGAGTGTCCAAGGACCTGACCAGGGAGGACAGCGAGCACCTGGCCGCCGTCGCGTCCGGGTTCCACAGCCTCGCCAAGGGCGTCGGCCGCCACTTCGACGCGGGCGGCGTCCGGCAGACCATCGTCGAGCTGGACGGTGCCTTCCTGTTCGTCACCGCCGCCGGCGACGGCAGCTGCCTCGCCGTCCTCTCGGACGCCGACTCCGACGTCGGACAGGTCGCCTACGAGATGACGCTGCTGGTCAAGCGGGTCGGCGTGCATCTGGGCACCGCCCCGCGCACCGATCTGTCCGCAGGCGGGTAGTGGGATGGCATGAGCGGAGACGGTCAGGGAAGAAACCACTGGTTCGACGACGAGGCCGGGCCGGTCGTGCGGCCGTACGCCATGACACGCGGCCGCACCACGAGTGAGGGCCAGCACCGCCTCGATCTGATCGCCGTGGTCGTCACGGAGCCCGACGCCGGCGACCCGGAAGCGGATCCGACGATGTCCCCGGAGCACGTGGACATCGTCGGGCTCTGCCGGGACGAGCCCCAGTCGGTCGCCGAACTGGCCGCGGAACTGGACCTGCCCATCGGCGTGGTCCGCGTCCTCATCGGCGACCTGGTGCACACCGGTTTCGTCCACGTGACCCGCCCGGTGCCGCCGGCCGAGCTGCCGGACGAGAGTATTCTGCGCGACGTGATCAACGGCCTCCGGGCGCTGTGACCGGCGCGGGAGCGGGGTAGCGACGTGACTGGCCGGCAGTTCCGGGTGGACCGGGCGGCACCCTCGCGGACGCCGTGGCCCGCCGCGGACCGGGTGGAGCGGACCGCCGGCACCGGCACTGCCCCGGGCGGGAACGGCTCGAACGGCTCGGCCGGTGCCGGCCCCGCAGCCGTACTCGTCATCGAGACCCCCGGTGGCGGCGGCCACGGCCGACCGTCGCCCGACCCCCATCAAGCAGGAGAAGAGATCGATGATCTTCGGGCGTTCTGAGCGCGGCAAGCCCCCGGTCGAGCCCGTCACGCTCAAGATCCTCGTGGCCGGCGGCTTCGGCGTGGGCAAGACGACGCTCGTCGGCGCGGTCAGCGAGATCAGACCGCTGCGCACCGAGGAGTTGCTGACCGAGGCCGGGCGGCCGGTCGACGACACGAGCGGTGTGGAGGGCAAGCACACCACCACGGTGGCCATGGACTTCGGCCGCATCACGGTGCGCGAGGACCTGGTGCTGTACCTGTTCGGCACGCCCGGGCAGGAGCGGTTCTGGTTCATGTGGGACGAGCTGTCCGAGGGCGCGCTCGGCGCCGTCGTCCTCGCCGACACCCGCCGCCTGGAGGACTGCTTCGCCGCCGTGGACTACTTCGAGCGGCGTTCCATCCCCTTCGTCGTCGGCAT
The DNA here is from genome assembly GCF_055583025.1 of Streptomyces sp. NPDC104831. Lineage (NCBI taxonomy): Bacteria > Bacillati > Actinomycetota > Actinomycetes > Kitasatosporales > Streptomycetaceae > Streptomyces > Streptomyces sp. NPDC104831. The sequence continues at coordinate 11,422 of NZ_JBVJOT010000032.1, read as the reverse complement.
CAACTGCTTCGAGGGCGCCGCGCGGTACCCCGCCGAGTCCGTCCGCCAGGCGCTCGACCTCGACGACGGGGTGCCCCTCCTGCTGTGCGACGCCCGGGACCGGGAGTCGGTCAAGGAGGTGCTCATCGGACTCGTGCGGCACGCGATGGCGTACACGGCCGGGCAACGCCGGGCCGCCACCGGCTGACCGCCCGCCCCCTCTCGCCACCGGCCGGCCCCCTGTCCCCTCTCGCCACCGGCCGCCGGGCACGGCCCGCACCCCCGCCGACCGGGGTACGGGCCGTGGTCCTGTGGGGCAGCCGGAGCGCCCCGCGGCCGGGCCGTGGGGCAGGACGCAGTCGCGCCGTAGTGCCGGATAACGCCGGGAATGTACGGCGATGTCGGCTGACACCGGGAAGTTTTCACCGGCGCCGCGGGGGCGTCAAGGCTGTGGACGGCGGCGGTGACCCCGGGCCGCCCGCCGCGGCGCCGGTACGGGCGCGCCGCGGTCACCGTGGCGGACGGCCCCGCACGGGGCGGCGGTTCACCACCGTGGTTCGGCGGCCGCCATTCCGGTTCCCGCCGGGGCCGGTCCCGGGCCGCCGCGCCGGATCTCGTGGCCGGGGAGCCCGGCCCGGCCGAGCACCCAGCTCGCGCCGTGCAGCGCCTTGGCCGCCTTCTTCAGCTCGGCGAGCCACGCGGCGGCCTGGTGATGGTCCCCGACGGTGCCCGGCGCGCAGACGACGGTCGCCAGGGACAGCGTGACCGGCCGTCCGCCCGCCGCCCAGGACGCGTCCAGCACGGCGCTCGCCAGCGGATCGAGCGCCTCCTCGTCGGCCAGCACCAGGAAGTCGTCCCCGCCGATGTGCCCCACCCGGGCCTGCCCCGCCGCCCGCCGGAGCGCGCCGCCGACCGCGCGGATCAGCTCGTCGCCCGCGGCGAACCCGGCCCCGTCGTTGACCTGCTTGAAGTGGTCGATGTCCAGCCAGCTGAGCGCGAAGGCCCGGCCCTCGGAGATCCGCCGGTCCACCTCGCCCACGATGGCGTCCGAACCGGGCAGCCGGGTCAGCGGGTTGAGCCCGGCCGCCTCCTCCACCCGGCTCTCGGCCAGCGCCCGCACCAGATCCGCGAGCCGTACGACGCCCACGCACCGGCCCTGTTCGTCGACCACCGCGACGTCGTCCGAGGTCCGGTCCCGGCCGCCGTCCGCCACCACGTCCAGCACCTGCCAGGCCGTGGCGTCCACCCCGACCGTGCGGGGCGTGTCGCCCAGTTTGGACGCGGGACGGCCGGCGTACAGGGCATGCCCGTAGCGGGTCGACATCGACAGCAGGAAGCGCGAACGGTGCACCGACCGGACGGGACGCCCGGACGCGTCCACCAGCAGCACCCCGGAGACGTCCGGGGAACCGGTCAGCAGGGCCCGCACCCGCTCGGCCGAGGCGGACAGCGGCAGCACGGCGGCGGGCCGCACGAACTCCCGCACCGACGGCCCGGACCGGGGTACGGCCACGGCACCGGGCGCGCGGGGCGGAACGTACACGTCCACCACGGGGATCCGGGCCGGCGGCGCGAACAGCTCGCCCTGGGCCAGTTGGGCACCGGCCGCCAGGGCCGCCGCGTACTGGTGCTCGGTCTCCACGCCCTCCACCGCGACCAGGGCGCCCAGCTCCTCGCACAGCGTCCGCATCGCCCGTACCGCGGCCGGCCGCGCCAGCAGGGAGGCGTCGAGCTTGACCAGGCCGGGGGAGAGGTCGGTGAGCAGCCTGAGCGGCACGTCGCCGTCCCCGATGCCGTCCGCGCTGATCCGGAACCCCTGCTCGCGCAGCGAGGCCACCGCCTCCAGCAGGGCGCGGTGCGGCACGTGCGTGAAGGGCGGGACGATGTCGAGCGTCACCTCCCAGGGCATGCGCCCCGCGCCGCGCACCGCGTCGTGCAGCGGGGTGAGGCCGCCCAGGTCGGCGAGCGTGCCCGCGAACACGTTCAGGTGCAGCGGCAGCAGCGTCTCCCTGCGTGCCGCCGCGCGGAACGCCAGCACGGCCAGCCTGCCGTCCAGCTCGGGGTCCCGGCGGGCCTCGGCCAGGATGTCGCCGGTTTCCGGGCGGGCGAGTGCCTCCAGTGCGGCGACCGCGCCCGTCCTCAGGTTGACCACCGGCTGGAAGGCGAAGCGGAGAGTATCCGTCCAGGAGTGCACGGGAGCATGATGGCGCCGCCCGCGCACGACCTGGCGCAGTTCATGAGACGTTCACGCAGGATTCCGTGATGATCACGCAGAGTGGGCGGGCGTCCGGATCCGCGGGTGTGCGGGTACGCGGCAGACCCTCTCCTCGCGGAAGGCATTTGACGGAGCATCAGTTGTGCACCGCGGGCAAAGTGAAATGCGCAGACTGCCGCGGTGAACCGAACGGCCCCGAACGGCGTCGTGTTACAGGAGGGGCGGCCGGGACCGACGGGGGTGATTCCGGCCGCCTCTTCCCGATCCGCCCGTTCTCCGCCCGTTCCTGAGGCGTCACTGCCGGAACACGCCCCTATCGTGATCGGATACAGTCCGCGCGTGTCCGAAACTCGACAACCATCTGCCAATTGCGTGCCGGACTCCCACTGTTCGAGCTGCGGAGCGCCCTATGGAGAGGGCATCACCGGCTGGCCGCGGACCTGCCCGTCCTGCGGTGCCACCGCCTACCGCAACCCGCTGCCGGTCGCGATCGCGCTCCAGCCCGTGTACGACGCCAAGGGCACCTCCCTGGTCGTCATCACCCGCACCGTCGCCCCCGCGCGCGGCGGCACGGCCCTGCCCGGCGGCTACGTCGACGACCGCGAGGACTGGAAGCAGGCCGTCGTCCGCGAACTCGAGGAGGAGACCGGCATCCACGCGGCCGCCCGCGACGTGCGGCTCGTGGACGCCATGAGCGCCCCCGACGGGCACCTGCTGCTGTTCGGGCTGCTCCCCGAACGCCCGGCCGACGGACTGCCGCCCTCCGGCCCCACGGACGAGACCGAGGGCTGGCACCTGCTGCGCCGGCCCGGGGAACTCGCCTTCCCGCTGCACACCGTGGCCGTCAAAGCCTGGTTCGAGGGCCGCTACGTGTGAACCCGCGCCGGTCACCCCAGCCCGCGCACGCGCACCGGGTAGGGCGGCTCGGCCGGGCCGTCCTCCCGCTCCCGGGTGACCACCACCCGCCCCTCCTGCCGGCGGGCCGCGTAGCGCTCGATCTCCGGTTCCGCCCACCCGTCGCCCGCGTCCGGCACCACCAGGCCGCCCCCGGCCCGCCCGCGCGCGGGCGCCCACACCTCCAGCTCCAGCCCGCCGCCGGCCCCCCGCACGGGCAGCACCGCCCCCGCGCGCGCGAAGACCGGCACCCGGGACAGCGGCGCGTCGGCCACCACCCGCACCGGCCCCTCGTGGACCTCCTCCGTCACCGTGTCGTACCAGCGGCCCCGCGGCAGGCGCACCGCACGCCGGCTCGCACCGGGCTCCAGCACCGGGGCCACCAGCAGGCCGTCGCCCAGCAGGAACGCGTCCTCGCAGTCGCGCAGCGCCCGGTCCTCCGGCGACCCCCACCACAGCGGCCGCACATAGGGCGCCCCGGTCCGCCGGGCCAACTGCGCCAGCGTCAGGAAGTACGGCAGCAGCCGCCGGCGTTCGAGCAGGGCCGCGCGCGCGTGCTCCAGCACCTCGGCGCCGAACTCCCACGGCTCCCGGCGCCCCGCCCGCGGACCGGCGTGGGTGCGGAACAACGGCAGGTACGCACCCAGCTGGAACCACCGCAGATACAGCTCCGGTGACGGACCGCCGTCGCAGCCGCCCACGTCCGGACCCGAGTACGGCACGCCGCACAGTCCCAGCCCCAGCACCAGCGACAGCGACGCCCGCAGCCCCGGCCAGCCCGTCGCCACGGCCCCCGACCACGTGCCCCCGTACCGCTGCGACCCCGCCCAGCCCGAACGGGAGACCACGAAGGGCCGCTCCCCGGGCGCCAGCTCGCGCAGCCCCGCATAGGCCGCCCGGGCCATGCACAGCGCGTACACGTTGTGCGCCTCCCGGTGGTCGCCGCCGCGCCCCTCCAGGGCGTGCCGGGCCGACCGGGGCAGCGTGGGCTCACCGAAGGCGCTGAACGACGTCGGCTCGTCCATGTCGTGCCAGAACCCCGCGAAGCCCTGTTCCAGCCGCTCCCGGTACAGCCCGCCCCACCACGCGCGCACGCGCGCGTGCGTGAAGTCCGGGAAGACGGACCCGCCGGCCCGCGCCTCACCCTCCACCGTGCGGCCCCGCGCGTCCCGCACGAACGCGTCCACGGCCGCACCGCCGTCGTACACCGCGTCGCCCTCTTCCGCCCGCACCGCCGGCTCCACGGCCGACACCAGCCGTATCCCGTCCCGGCGCAGCTCCTCCGCCAGCACCGGCAGCTTGGGGAAGCGGTCCTGGTCGACGGTGAACACCCGGTGGTCCTCGTGGTGGCCGATGCCGAGATGCACCGCGTCCAGCGGCAGGCCCCGCTCCTGATAACCGGAGACGATCCGGCGCACCTCCTGCTCGCCGCCGGCGTCCCGCGGCGCGTGCTGGTGCCCGAGGGCCCACGCGGGCGGCAGCGCGGGCGCCCCGGTCAGCGAGGCCCACGTGTACAGCACGCGCGCGGGAGTGCCCACCATCGCCCAGCAGCGCAGCGGCCCGCCGTCCATGTGCACCTCGCAGCGGCCCGCCCGGTCGTGCCCGGACCCGGCGCCCTCCTCGCCCTCCCGCAGCACCACCGAGCCGTCCCAGGTGGTGTCGTGGAACACCAGATGCGTGCCCGCGTCCGCCACCACCAGCTGCACCGGCATCGTCAGGTACAGCGGATCGTCACCGGGCCCGAACGCACGGCCCGGGTCGGTGTTCCACAGTCGGTACCTGCCGTCCCGCAGCCGCGGCCCGGACGCCCGACCGCCCAGCCCGAAGAACCGGGCGTCCGCCGCCACCTCCGACCGCTGCGTCCACCGTGCCGTGCCCCCGCCGACCGGTTCCCACCAGCGCGGCGGCAGATCCCGCCGCAGCACCACCCCGCCCGGCGTGCACACCTGCACCGCACCGTGCCGGGACACGACCACCGTCACCCGCTCGGCCACCACCCGCCAGCCGCCGTCCTTGTCCGGCTCCAGCACCGCCCGCGGATCCGGCTCCGGACCGCTCCCCGCCAGCGCGTACGACGGCACCGCGGCCGCCCCGTCCCACCCCCAGAACACCGCTCCGTTCGCCGCCACGACGATCCGCAGCTCGGAGCGCCCGAACCGGATCACACCGCCGCCCGGACCCGGCTCCACGCCCTGCACCCGCCCCGGCACCCGGGCCCGCTCCGGCCCCCGCCGCGGCAGCCCCGCCGCGTCGATCCGCCTCCTGCGCCACGCGGCCCGCACGGTGCGCAACCCCCGAGCCGCCCTCCCCGAACCGACCACACTCATCGAACGCACCAGGTCACGACCGTCCATGCTGCTCACCCTGCCACCGAGCGCCCCACGCGCGGGCGCCGTTCAACTGCCGTTCACCCGTGCCTGGGCCACATCTTCACGACGCGGACTATGTGCGGCGCACCCTGGTGCAGAAGTCGATCACATGGCATCGTCCGTGTCAGCCGCGTCACGCGCACACCCCAGCCCGTGCGCGGACCGACGCACACGACGCGCACAGCCCGGGAGCCACCGATGTCGACCGCGAACCCCCAGCCGCTCTGGCAGCCCGATCCCGAACGGATCGCCCAGGCCCGCATCACCCGGTTCCAGGCATGGGCCGCCGAACACCACGGCGCCCCGGCCGAGGGCGGTTACCCGGCCCTGCACCGGTGGTCCGTCGACCGGCTCGACACCTTCTGGAAAGCCGTCACCGAATGGTTCGACGTGCGCTTCTCCACCCCCTGGACACGCGTGCTCGACGACCGCGCCATGCCCGGTGCCCGCTGGTTCCCCGGCGCCACCCTGAACTACGCCGAACACGCCCTGCGCGCCGCCGCCGACCGCGCCGGCGAACCCGCCCTCCTGTGCGTGGACGAGACCCACGAACCCCGCCCGGTGACCTGGTCCGAGCTGCGCCGCCAGGTCGGCTCCCTGGCCGCCGGACTCCGCGCGCTCGGCGTGCGCCCGGGCGACCGCGTCAGCGGCTACCTCCCGAACATCCCGGAAGCCGTCGTCGCCCTCCTCGCCACGGCCGCCGTCGGCGCCGTCTGGACCTCCTGCGCCCCCGACTTCGGCGCCCGCAGCGTCCTCGACCGCTTCCAGCAGGTCGAACCCGTCGTCCTGTTCGCCGTCGACGGCTACCGCTACGGCGGCAAGGAACACGACCGCCGCGACACCGTCGCCGAACTGCGCCGCGAACTGCCCACCCTGCGCGCCGTCGTCCACGTCCCGCTGCTGGGCACCGAGACCCCCGAGGGCACCCTCGCCTGGTCGGAACTGACGGCGGCGGACACCGAGCCCGTCTACGAACAGGTCCCCTTCGACCACCCGCTGTGGGTGCTGTACTCCTCCGGCACGACCGGCCTGCCCAAGGCCATCGTCCAGTCGCAGGGCGGCATCCTCGTCGAACACCTCAAACAGCTCGGCCTGCACTGCGACCTCGGCCCCGAGGACCGCTTCTTCTGGTACACCTCGACCGGCTGGATGATGTGGAACTTCCTCGTCTCCGGCCTCCTCACGGGCACCACGGTCGTCCTCTACGACGGCAGCCCCGGCCACCCCGACACCGGCGCCCAGTGGCGGATCGCCGAGCGCACCCGCGCCACCCTCTTCGGCACCTCCGCCGCCTACGTGATGGCCTGCCGCAAGGCCGGCGTCCACCCCGCCCGCGACCACGACCTGTCCACGGTCGAGTGCGTCGCCACCACCGGCTCCCCGCTGCCCCCCGACGGCTTCCGCTGGCTGCACGACGAGTTCGCCGAGAGCGGGGCCGACCTGTGGATCGCCTCCGTCAGCGGCGGCACGGACGTCTGCTCCTGCTTCGCCGGAGCCGTACCCACCCTCCCCGTGTACACCGGCGAACTCCAGGCACCCGGCCTCGGCACCGACCTGCGCTCCTGGGACCCGGACGGCAAGCCCCTCGTCGACGAGGTCGGCGAACTGGTCGTCACCCAGCCCATGCCGTCCATGCCGATCCGCTTCTGGAACGACCCCGACGGCAGCCGCTACCACGACAGCTACTTCGACACCTACCCCGGCGTCTGGCGCCACGGCGACTGGATCACCCTCACCACCCGGGGCACCGTGATCATCCACGGCCGCTCCGACTCCACCCTGAACCGGCAGGGCGTCCGCATGGGCTCGGCCGACATCTACGAGGTCGTCGAGCGCCTGCCCGAGATCAGGGAATCGCTCGTCATCGGCGTCGAGCAGCCCGACGGCGGCTACTGGATGCCCCTGTTCGTGCACCTCGCACCGGGCGCCGTCCTGGACGAGGCACTCCTGGACCGCGTCAAGCGGGCCATCCGCGAACAGCTCTCCCCCCGGCACGTCCCCGACGAGGTCATCGAGGTCCCGGGCATCCCGCACACCCTCACCGGCAAGCGCATCGAGGTCCCGGTCAAGCGCCTCCTGCAGGGCACCCCCCTGGAGAAGGCGGTCAACCCCGGATCCATCGACAACCTCGCCCTGCTCGGCTTCTACGAGCGACTGGCCCGCGAACGCGCCTGACCCACCGGAACGTCACCCTCCGCACAGGTCCCGGACCCACCGGACCCGACCACGGGCCCGGGACCGACCGCCCCCAAACTCGCGCCTCGACCTGGGAAAACACTTCCGGCCCCCAGGTCCGCGCCCGCCTGCGCACCCCCGTTGTCAGTCCCGCCGGTTACGGTGAGTGAGCATTGATCGACCGCGCATTGGGGGAATCATGGCGCACACCGACCACCAGACCATGCGACGCGTCCTGCGCCGCGAGATCGCCGGCACCATCGGCGTCCTCACCGACGACCACGACTTCCGCGCCATGCGGCGCTACCGCAGCTTCACCTTCGACGACCACACGGCATACCTCCGCCACCTCGAAACGGTCCTGAAGACCCGCGCCGCACAGGGCAGCCACACCACACTGGCCCTCTTCGACCCCGAGGACTACGCCGCGTACTGCGCGGACACCGGCCTCGACCCGGACACCCCGGCCAGCCGCACCCGGTTCACCGCACAGCTCGCGGCCACCGGCCCCACCGTCTCCTACGACGGCCGCCCGCTCGCCGACCTCCTGCCCCAGCTCGTGGACGAAGCCGTCCGCCAGGCCACCTGGGAGTACGCCACCACCCTCCTCACCCGCCTCGGCCCCTGCCCGACCTGCGGCGAGGACATCGGCAGGGCCGCCTTCACCCGCGCCTCCGCACTCCTGGCGCGCATCCTCGACACCGCGCCGCCCGGCGACAGGCACCTCGTCTGCACCGTCTCCGGACCACCGGACACCCTCGTCTCCGTGCTGCACGGAGACGAGGACGGCCACGGCGCCACCCGCCTGGACGAGGCCGAGGCCCTGGAATTCACCAGCGTCCTCGCCCTCGGACTCGCCACCCGCAGCCCCGGCGGACTCGTCATCCGCACCACCGCCCCCGGCACCGCCGACCGCGTCTACGGCTGGCGACTGCGCGGCGGCACCCTCGAACCCCTGACGGCCGCGGAAGTCTTCGACGCCTACTGCACCGACGTCGAATCCGGCGACCTCATCGCACCCGAGTCCGGCGTCGACTACGGCACGCCCCCCGGCCTCGGCGACGGCGACAGCACCTCGGACCACCGCCACTGACCCACCGGCCCCCACGGAACACGTCAGGGGCGCCCCGCCCGAAGGCAGGACGCCCCTGATGCCGGCACCCGAAGGCAACCGGTACGGCTACTCGCCGGACAGCACCGCCTGGGCCGCGCCGCGCGCCTCCTCGGCACTGTCCGCCGCACGCGCCGCCGCCGCGGCCCGCTCGCACTGCGCCAGCGTGTACTTCGCCAGCGTGGCGCGGACGTACGGAATCGACGCCGAACCCATGGACAGGGAGGTGACACCCAGGCCCGTCAGCACACAGGCCAGCAGCGGATCGGACGCGGCCTCACCGCACACCCCGCAGCTCTTGCCCTCGGCCCTCGCCGCCTCGGCGGACAGCGCGACCAGGTCGAGCAGCGCCGGCTGCCACGGGTCCTGGAGCCGCGACACCGCACCCACCTGCCGGTCCGCGGCGAACGTGTACTGCGCGAGGTCGTTGGTCCCCAGCGACAGGAACTCGACCTCCCGCAGGATCGAGCGCGCCCGCAGCGCGGCCGAGGGGATCTCGACCATCGCGCCGAACTTCGCCTGGAGCCCCGCCTCCCGGCAGGCGTCCGCGAACGCCTTGGCGTCCTGCCGGTCCGCCACCATGGGCGCCATCACCTCGAGGTGGACGGGCAGCCCCTCGGCGGCCTTCGCCAGCGCCGTCAGCTGGGTGCGCAGCACCTCCGGGTGGTCGAGCAGCGTCCGCAGGCCCCGCACGCCCAGCGCCGGGTTCGGCTCGTCCGCCGGCGTCAGGAAGTCCAGCGGCTTGTCCGCGCCCGCGTCCAGCACCCGCACGACCACACGGCCCTCGGGGAACGCCTCCAGCACCTGCCGGTAGGCCTCCACCTGCTTCTCCTCGGACGGAGCCTTCTTGCTGTCGTCCAGGAAGAGGAACTCGGTGCGGAACAGGCCGACGCCCTCGGCACCGGCCTCGACCGCCGCCGCCACATCGGCCGGACCGCCCACGTTGGCCAGCAGCGGCACCTTGTGCCCGTCCGCGGTCACACCCGGACCCGTGGAGGCGGCCAGCGCCGCCTTGCGCTCGGCGGCCGCGGCCGAAAGCCGCGCCTTCTGCTCCTCGCTCGGGTTCACGAAGACATCACCCGTGCTGCCGTCCACGGCGACGAGCGTGCCCTCGGCCAGCTCACCGGCGCCCGGCAGCGCCACGACGGCGGGCACGCCCAGCGCCCGCGCGAGGATCGCGCTGTGGCTGGTCGGACCGCCCTCCTCGGTGACGAAACCGAGAACGAGCGACGGGTCCAGCAGAGCGGTGTCGGCCGGAGCCAGGTCCCGGGCCACGAGGACGTAGGGCTGGTCGCTGTCCGGGACACCCGGCATCGGCACGCCCAGCAGCCGGGCGACGATGCGGTTGCGCACGTCGTCCAGGTCGGCCACGCGGCCCGCGAGGTACTCACCGGCGCCGGCCAGCAGCTCCCGGTACGCCGCGAACGCGTCGTACACCGCCCGCTCCGCGGTGCTGCCGACGGCGATCCGCCGGTCCACGTCCGCCATCAGCTCGGGGTCCTGCGCCATCATGGCCTGCGCTTCCAGCACGGCCTGGGCCTCGCCGCCCGCCAGGTTGCCGCGCGCCATCAGGTCGGCGGCCACGGCGTCCACGGCCTGCCGGGCACGCCCCTGCTCCCGCTCGGCGTCCTCGGCCGGGATCTGCTTCGCCGGCGGTTCCAGCACCGCCGTGCCCATGTGCCGAACCTCGCCGATCGCCACACCGTGGCTCACACCGACGCCTCGCAGCGTTGTCTCCATCTCACCCGTCTCCGATAGTGCGGCGGGCCCCGCCGCCGCGGTGGTTGTCCTGTTCGCCGCCCTGCGACGGCACGGCCGTCACTTCCAGGAGAAGAGGTCCTCGCCGGCCTCCACGTCGCCGCTCTCCCGCAGCTCGGAGAGGGACTCGGCGGTGGCTTCGAGGGCGACGACCGGGCACACCGGGGACTTGCCGGCGGCTTCGACGGCGGCCGGGTTCCAGCGGATGACCGCCTGACCGCGGGCGACCTTGTCCCCCTTGTTGACGAGCAGCTCGAAGCCCTCGCCGTTGAGCTGGACGGTGTCGATGCCGAGGTGGGTGAGCACGCCGTGGCCGCTCTCGTCGACCACGACGAACGCGTGCGGGTGCAGGGAGACGATGACACCGTCCACCGGCGCCACCGCCTCGGAGGCCTCGCGCACGGGATCGATCGCGGTACCCGGGCCGACCATGGCCCCGGAGAAGACCGGGTCCGGCACTGCGGCCAGCCCGATGGCCCGTCCGGCGAGAGGGGACGTCACGGTGGTCATGGGAAGCCTCCCAGGGAGTGGAGCTGCTCGCGGACCGTCACCGCCTGTCCCGGACGGCGCACTGAGCAGCAGCGTATGTCAAATGAACTGGCGGTTCCGGATAGAAGCTACCAGCTAGTGGTCTAGACCACCAACCATGGCGATTTGCATGGCGTTCCGAGCCGCGTGTACAGTCGTACTCCTGCTCGGGGCAGAGAGACGCGAAACAGTGTCCGGCTCCGGGCGGCAACCAAACTCATCAGATCCTGATCTCGGATCTTCTTCTGCATGCTCGCAGGAGGGTGGTCAGAGAGACGGAAAAAGCCTGGTAGAGTTTGAAACGCAAGACCGAAGGGAAGCGCCCGGAGGAAAGCCCGAGAGGGTGAGTACAAAGGAAGCGACCGTTCCTTGAGAACTCAACAGCGTGCCAAA
>NZ_JBVJOT010000031.1:86707-106616 GCF_055583025.1 Streptomyces sp. NPDC104831 | reverse complement strand
CCCCCCCCCCCCCCCCCCCCCCCCCCCCCCCCCCCCCCCCCCCCCCCCCCCCCCCCCCCCCCCCCCCCCCCCCCCCCCCCCCCCCCCCCCCCACGGCCGTTCACGCGTTCACGCGGACGTGGTGCGGCACAGCAACAGGCAGATGTCGTCGTCGTGTTCGGAGTCGTGCAGCATCGGCTTGAGCAGTCCGTCGGCCGCCGCCTCCAGATCCGCGAGCTCCGGGGCGCGGAGCACCTCCATGGCGCGGGCGAGCCGGTCGATGCCCGCGTCGATCCCGGCGGACCGCCGCTCCACCAGGCCGTCCGTGTACAGCGCGAGGACGGACCCGGCCGGCAGCTCGACGGTGTGCTCCTCGTACTCGTACGGCAGCGGAACCCCCAGCATGATCCCGGGCTTCGCCTCCAGCACCCGCACCTCCCCGCGGGGCCCGCGGGCCACGGCCGGCGGATGTCCCGCGGCGGCCCACACCACCCCGGGCTCCCCGGGCGTGAACCGGGCGATGGCACAGGTCGCGTACAGCTCGGGCTGCTGGTGGCGCAGCATCCGGTGCAGCAGGGTGAGGATCCGCGCCGGGCCGTTGCCCTCGACGGCGTAGGCGCGCAGCGCCGTGCGCAACTGGCCCATGATGACCGCCGCGCGCAGCCCGTGCCCCGTGACGTCCCCTATCACCGCCAGCACACTGCCGTCCGGCTGGGAGAACGCGTCGTACCAGTCGCCGCCGATGTTCAGGCCGTGCGTCGCGGGCAGATAGCGTGCGGCCAGGTCCAGGCCCCGGACGGCGGGCAGCTCGGTGAGCTGGGCCCGTTGCAGGGCCTCGGCGACATCCCGGTGCTGCTCGTACTGGCGGGCGTTGTCCAGTGCGATGCCCGCCCGCCGGGCCAGCTCCAGCAGCATCACGGTGGTGTCCGGGTCGAAGCGGTCGCCCGGCGCGGCCAGCGTCAGCACCCCCTGCACGGTGCGCGCGCCCAGCGGCAGGCACAGCAGCGGCCGGCCGGGGGAGAGCGCCGAGGCCGGCAGGTCGTCCACGCCCGGCAGCTCACCGGGGTGCGGGCCCGCGTGCTGCGGGCGGCCGGTGCGCGCCGCCGTCACCGTGGCCGCCGCCCGCTCGCCCGGCGGGGTCCGCTCGTCGTCCACCAGCCACACCTCGACGTGCCGGGCGTACTCGGGGACGAGCAGCTCGGGCAGCCGGCGCAGGATGTCCTCGTGCTCCAGGGAGGCGTGCAGCACCGCGCTCGCGTTGGCCAGGAAGGTCAGCAGGCGGCGGGCCTTCTCCGCCTCGGCGCGCGCCGCCCGCTCGGCGTCCAGCAGCTCACGCTGCGCCAGTGCCGCGGCCTCCAGCTCGGCGTGCAGCGCCAGCACGCCCTGGTTGGTCTGGTGCAGCTCCTCCCGGTGCAGCCGCAGCAGCTCCTCCGTCTCGGCGAGGCTCGTCAGCACCGCGGCGGTGTCCTCGTCGGCGTCGAGCAGCGCCTCGGCGAGCGAGTCGTCGCCCGGGCGGGGGTCGCCGGACGGCTCGGCGGGGCCGTCGAGCGTGTGCCGCCAGGGGTCCGGGCCGCGCAGCGCGACGTCCAGCCGGCCGTCCGCCGCCGCGGTCACGGTCAGTTCCGTGCCGCCCGCGTCCAGGGCCTGCCGCAGCCGGGTCCCGAGCGCGCTGAGGAAGCGCGCGCGGTCGAGCGCGGGCACCCCGGCGTCCGCGGCGAGCCGGGCCAGCCGGGCACGGGCGCGGGCCGCGTCGGCGGCGGAGACGATGATCCAGGTGTCGCGGCTTGTCATGGGATGCTGGTCCGGCGGTCGGGGGCCAGGACGGCCACGCTCGTGTCGTCGCGGGCGGGGCGGGCGGGGCTGCCCGCGTCGCGCAGGATCGCCGCGGCCACCACCGACGGGTCGCGGGCGAGCAGCCCGGGGTCCTGCGGCGGGGTCCACCGGCTGGGCAGTCCGTCGCTGTGCAGGACGAGCAGGCTGTCCGGGCGCCACGGCAGCCGGCGCACCGGGACCTGCGCCGGGAAGTACGCCCCGACGATCCCCGGGTGGGACACCAGCGACGTCCACGTCTCCCCGCTGCGCACCCGGGCGCCGACGTTGCCCACCCCGGCGAAGCCCAGCTCCCCCCGTTCCGTGTCCACCTGGGCCACCGAGACCGCGGCGCCCCGGGTGGGCCGCAGTGCCGTGTGCAGCCGGCGCAGGATCTCCCCCGGCGGCAGGTGCCCGGCGCGGCGCAGCTCCGCCACCGCGGCGGTGGAGGCGTGCGCGGCCTTCGCGCCGTGCCCGAGACCGTCCGCGAGCAGCAGTGTCAGCAGCTTGCCCGCGCGCACCCAGGCCCAGGCGTCACCGCACTGTTCGGCCTCGCCGAGGGAGACCGTGATGCCGCCCGCGGGCAGTCCCGCCGAGGCCGCCCCGCGCGCACCGGGCTCCGGGTCGATCCGGGCCGCCGCCACCGTGCCCCGGCCGGGCCCGCTGTACAGCTCGAAGGCGTTGGCGCTGCGCCGGCAGCTGCCCAGCCCCGCGCCGAGCGAGCCGTCGGCGGTGGAGTAGCCGTCGCGCAGCGCGGCGTCCATGTCGGCGATGCCCGGCCCGTGGTCGAGCGCGTACAGCTGGACCGACGTCCCCGGGCCGCCGTCCGGCCCATCCACCAGGTTGACCACCATGTGGCCGCCGCCGGCGTGCTTGAGCAGGTTGGTCGCCAGCTCGGTGGCGACCAGCTCCGCCGCCGCCGTCCGCGCGGGGACCAGGCCCGAGTCGTCGCACGCCTCCCGGGCCGCCATCCGGGCGTCCCGCACCCGGGTGGAGTCGTGGACCGGGATCTCCCACACCCGGCTCATCGCACCCCCGGGCGGGACGAGGGCACCTGGGCCACCCAGGCCACGGCCGTGACGGTCGTGCCCCGGCCGGCCTCGGTGTCCACACTGAACTCGTGCACCAGGCGCTTCGCTCCGCTCAGTCCCAGCCCCAGGCCGCCGCCGGAGGTGTACCCGTCGGTCATGGCCAGTTCCAGATCGCGGATTCCCGGACCGTCGTCGATGAAACACATCCGCAGACCCCGGGCCCGCCCGTTGTCCAGCGGAGTGACCTCCACCCGCCCGCCACCGCCGTGCACCAGCGTGTTGCGGGCCAGCTCGCTCGCCGCCGTGACCAGCTTCGTCTGCTGCACCAGACCGAAGCCGAGCCCCGCCGCGCACTGCCGCACGTGCTGTCGCACCCAGGCCAGGTCCGCGTCCGAGCCGATCGGCAGGCTCTTCGCGGACACCTGGCCGGACGGCTGCATCAGCTCCCCCTCTGGGAGAGCAGTTCCATGGCGCGGTCGACGTCCAGCGCGGTCACCAGGCCGGGCAGCGTGAGCCCCAGCTCGACCAGGGTGATGGCCACCGCGGGCCGCATCCCGGCCAGGACCGTCCGGGCCGCGAGCAGCCGGGCCGTGGAGGCGATCTCCGCGAGCACCCGGCCGAGGAAGGAGTCGACGATGTCCACCCCGGAGATGTCGATCACCACTCCGGTCACCCGGTCCGTGGCGATGCGCTGGGTGATGTCCTGCTGCAGCTGTTCGGCCATGCCGTCGTGCAGCTCGCCCTGCAGGGAGACCAGCAGCACGTCGCCGAGGGCGAGCACCGGGACCGGCGAGGGCTGGGCGGGAAAGGGATGGTTCACCGGGCACTCGCATCCGCGTGCGCCCGGGACACCTCGATCCCCTGCCGGCCGAGCGCGTAGGCCAGCGCGTCGGCCAGTGAGGACCGGGTGAGGACCGAACCCAGGTCGATGCCGAGCTGCACGATGGTCTGCGCGATGGCCGGACGGATTCCGGAGACGATGCACTCGGCGCCCATCAGCCGGGCCGCGGCCACGGTCTTCATCAGGTGCTGCGCCACCAGGGAGTCCACCGTCGGCACCCCGGTGATGTCCAGGATGGCGTACCGGGCCCGCTGGTCCACGATCGCCTCCAGCAGCGACTCCATGACGACCTGGCTGCGCGCGCTGTCCAGGGTGCCGATCAGCGGTACGGCGACCGTGCCCTCCCACAGCTTGATCACCGGCGTGGCCACTTCGAGCAGCTGCTGCCGCTGCCGCTCGATCAGCTCCGCGTTCGCGTCCAGCGCCGTCTCCATCACCACCAGCCGCAGCGTGCCCAGCAGCAGGGTCAGCGCCAGCACGGCCTCCTGGGCCTGCGGGGCGGCGGGGTCGGCGAACTCCTCGCGGAGCAGTTCCACCACGGGCGGGCGCAGCCCGGCCACCTCGTCGGCGATCTGGGACGGGGCGTAGCCGGAGCGGGCCCGGTTCTGCGTCATCCGCCCCAGCTGATCGCGCACCGGGGTGAAGCCGGGCGCCCCGATGTCCTCCAGCCGTCCGCTGACGGCCACCTCGGACAGCGCGTCCACCACGGCCTTGCACGCCTCGACCGCCTCGTCGCGGGAGACGGTGAAGACCGAGCGGAACAGAGGCGTGTCGGCCCAGCGCTGGGCGATCTGCTCCTTGCGCTGTTCCAGGAAGGAACTCACCATCTGGGGCGCCGATACGGCCGGGTCCTGCTCGGGCACTGTCATCCTCTCCTCTCGCACCACAAGGTGCGCCGGTCGGCCGGCTCCGCGGAGCCGATCATTGCCGACCGTCCACCGTAGCGACCGGTGTCCGGCCGGGCCAATCCACTCCCGGGACCGTGGCCGGACCACCGATGCCCAGGTCATGGGCGGTGGCCCCGGCGCGGCGGGCGGGCGAGCGGGGTGGGCTTCCGGTCGGTCGGTCCGCGCGTCGGCTCCGCTCACTCGGTGCGTACGGCTGCCGCCGGCCCGCCGGTGTGCGCCGCCGGGCCGGTGTCGGTCAGCCGCTTACCCCGAAACCCGCGAACCTTTCCTCAAAGTCGCGTACGTCACCCGCGCGTGCGACCGGCCCCGCCCGCGGGAGGAGCGTGCGGGGCCGGTCGCACGGGGTGCGGGGGGTCGGAGAAGGGCGGACAAGCGGCCGAAAAGAGCCGGAAGGCATGGCCGGAAACGGCGGGTCCGTCAGTCGTGTGCCCGTGCCGGGGCCTCCCGCCGGGCCGGTACCGGGTCCGGCCGCGGGCCGGGCCGGCGGTGGCGGTGGCGCAGCAGCAGGCGCCGGGCCGGGCGCTCCACCGCCTCGTACAGCACCCACGACAGGCCGAGCGACACCGCGAACGCGGCGGCGCAGGCGGTCAGCCCGGCCAGGAGGCCGAACCGCGGCTTCGCGCCCAGCAGGGTCGTCGCGGCGCGCAGCACCAGCAGGTGGACCATGTAGAAGGCGAACGACAGCTCCCCGAGCCGCACCATCCGCCCGCCGCGCCACAGGGACGGCAGCCCGCGCAGGTCCGCGACCGCCGCCGCAGGGATGAGCAGGGCGAACCCGGCGAGGGTGCACGCGGTGGCGGAGTAGCCGGGGGTGACCTGCGGGACCAGGAAGTAGCCGATGAGGGCCAGCGCGAGCGACGCCTCCAGCCCCGGCCCGCGCCAGCGGCCCAGCAGCACCAGCCGCGCGGTGACCGCGCCGAGCACGAACTCGGGCAGCCGCGCGGCGGGGAAGGAGTAGACCGGGTGCGTCCACCAGTGGTGGGCGTCCGTCCAGGCCAGCAGCAGGACCACGGCCGCCGAGAGCCCGCCCAGCGCTCCCGCGCCGCGCGCCCCGAGCCGGCGCAGCAGCACGATCAGGGCCGGGAAGGCGGCGTAGAAGAACGCCTCGCAGGCCAGGGACCAGCTCACCGGGTTCAGCGTCTGCCACCACGGCTGCCACCAGGAGTGCAGCAGCAGCGCGTTCGCCAGTGCCTGCCCGGGCGTCGGCAGCGCCCGGTGCGTCAGCGTGCAGGCCATGACCAGCGCGACGACGAGGGTGACCAGGTGCACCGGGTACACCCGCGCGACACGCCGCCGCCAGAAGGCGAGCGCGCGGTCACGGGGCCGCGCCGACCAGGTCAGCACGAATCCCGACAGCACGAAGAAGAACGACACTCCGGTGGCCCCGGCGCCGAAGCCCCAGGACATCAGGCGGCCCCCCGTGCCGCCGAACCAGCCGAAGTTGTGCACGTGCAGTCCGAACACCAGCAGCGCCGCCATCCAGCGCAGCCCGGTGAGGGACGGCAGGGAGGGCGGGGCGGCCGGCGCGGCGGGCCCGGCGGCCGTCGCGCCGGTCCGGGCGGGCGGCGTCCGGAGCGCCCGGGGCGTCGCCGTGGTCATCGCATCACCTGCCGCAGGGAAATCGCGTGGGGCATGAAGGGGTTCGTTGCCCGCCCGCCCCCGCCCCCTCACGCCGCCGGGCGAACTTCACACCGCTGCCGGACGACGCGACCCGCCCGGTCCCACGGACGGCGGGCCGCCGTACCTCCGGGCGGGTGACGCCACCGGCCGGCCCCCGGCCGCACGGGCGCGGTGGCCGTCCCGAGGGTCGGGACCCCGGCCGCCCCGGACGGCGTGACCGGCCCGGGGGCGGGCGCGCCGGGTGCCGGGGCAGGTCCGCCGCCGCGCGGGCGGCACCCGTCCGGTGGACCCTCCGGCTCGCCGCACCGCCGGGGCCGGTCCGGGGCCGCATGATGCGGGCATGCGCGCGCCCCGCCCCGCGGCCCGTGCGCCACCGGCGCGAACAGGGCCCACAAGACGGCCGTGCGTCGCCCGGACTAGGCCAGAATTGCATCCTTCGTTTTATTGAACCCCTCGTGTTTATGACGGTAGGTTCAGCCCATGTCCGCCTCCCCGAGACCGACCACCGCCGAGGAACTGCGCGGTGCCGGCCTGCGCGTGACGGCAGCTCGCGTCGCGCTGCTGGAGACCGTCCGGGACGGTGACCACCTCGGCGTCGAGGCGATCGCCTCCGGTGTCCGCGGTCGTGTGGGCCACATCTCCCTGCAAGCCGTCTACGAGGCACTGCACGCGCTGACCGCGGCGGGCCTGGTACGCCGTATCGAGCCGGCCGGCCACCCGGCCCGGTACGAGGGACGCGTGGGGGACAACCACCACCACATCGTGTGCCGGTCCTGCGCGGCCGTCGCCGACGTCGACTGTGCCGTCGGCGACGCGCCCTGCCTGACCGCCTCCGACGACCGGGGCTTCGCCATCGACGAGGCCGAGGTCGTGTACTGGGGCCTGTGCCCCGACTGTTCCACCGGCCGCAGTTCCTGAGCACCGAGTTCCGCACAGTTCGGAAGGATTGCCATGACTGAGAACCACGACGCGATCGTCACAGACGCGAAGGCGGAGGAGGGCGGCGGCTGCCCCGTCGCGCACGACCGGGCCCTGCACCCGACCCAGGGCGGCGGAAACCGCCAGTGGTGGCCGGAGCGGCTCAATGTGAAGATCCTCGCCAAGAACCCGGCCGTGGCCAACCCGCTCGACGAGGACTTCGACTACGCGGAGGCCTTCAAGGCCCTGGACCTCGCGGCCGTGAAGCGGGACATCGCCGAGGTGCTCACCACGTCGCAGGACTGGTGGCCCGCCGACTTCGGCCACTACGGCCCGCTGATGATCCGCATGGCCTGGCACAGTGCGGGCACCTACCGCATCAGCGACGGCCGCGGTGGCGCCGGCGCCGGCCAGCAGCGCTTCGCCCCGCTCAACAGCTGGCCGGACAACGGCAACCTGGACAAGGCCCGCCGCCTGCTGTGGCCGGTGAAGAAGAAGTACGGCCAGAGCATCTCGTGGGCCGACCTGCTGATCCTCACCGGCAACGTCGCCCTGGAGACGATGGGCTTCGAGACTTTCGGCTTCGGCGGCGGCCGCGAGGACGTCTGGGAGCCGGAGGAGGACGTCTACTGGGGTCCCGAGACCACCTGGCTGGACGACAAGCGCTACACCGGCGACCGCGAGCTGGAGAACCCGCTCGGCGCCGTCCAGATGGGCCTGATCTACGTCAACCCCGAGGGCCCGAACGGCAACCCGGACCCGGTCGCCGCGGCCCGCGACATCCGTGAGACGTTCCGCCGGATGGCGATGAACGACGAGGAGACCGTCGCGCTGATCGCCGGCGGCCACACCTTCGGCAAGACCCACGGCGCCGGCCCCGCCGACCACGTCGGCGCCGACCCGGAGGCCGCCGGGCTGGAGGAGCAGGGCCTCGGCTGGCGCAACAGCTACGGCACCGGCAAGGGCGCGGACGCCATCACCTCCGGCCTGGAGGTCACCTGGACCACCACCCCGACCCGGTGGAGCAACGGGTTCTTCAAGAACCTGTTCGAGTACGACTACGAGCTGGAGCAGAGCCCGGCCGGCGCCCACCAGTGGGTGGCCAAGGACGCCCCCGAGATCGTGCCGGACGCGCACGACCCGGAGAAGAAGCACCGCCCGCGCATGCTCACCACCGACCTGGCGCTGCGCTTCGACCCGATCTACGAGCCCATCTCCCGCCGGTTCTACGAGAACCCGGAGGAGTTCGCGGACGCCTTCGCCCGCGCCTGGTACAAGCTCACCCACCGCGACATGGGCCCGAAGTCCCTGTACCTCGGCCCCGAGGTCCCGGAGGAGACCCTGCTGTGGCAGGACCCGCTGCCGGAGCGCGACGGGGAGCTGATCGACGACGCCGACATCGCCGCCCTGAAGACCAAGCTGCTCGACTCGGGCCTGTCCGTGTCCCAGCTGGTCACCACGGCGTGGGCGTCCGCGTCCACGTTCCGCGCCAGCGACAAGCGCGGCGGCGCCAACGGTGCCCGCATCCGCCTCGCCCCGCAGCGCGGCTGGGAGGTCAACGAGCCCGACCAGCTGGCCCAGGTGCTGCGCACCCTGGAGGGCATCCAGCGGGACTTCAACGCCTCCTCCGGCGCCAAGAAGGTCTCCCTGGCCGACCTCATCGTCCTCGGTGGTGCCGCCGCCGTGGAGAAGGCCGCCAAGGAGGGCGGCTTCGCGATCGAGGTGCCCTTCACCCCGGGCCGCGTGGACGCCGGCGAGGAGCACACCGACGCCGAGTCCTTCGAGGCGCTGGAGCCGACCGCGGACGGCTTCCGCAACTACCACGGCAAGGGCAACCGCCTGCCCGCCGAGTACCTGCTGCTCGACCGGGCCAACCTGCTGAGCCTGAGCGCGCCCGAGACGACCGCGCTCGTCGGCGGTCTGCGCGTCCTCGGCGCCACCTACCAGCAGTCGCAGCTCGGCGTCCTCACCAAGACGCCCGGCGTCCTCACCAACGACTTCTTCGTCAACCTGCTCGACATGGGCATCCAGTGGAAGGCGACGTCCGAGGACCAGACCACCTTCGAGGGCCGGGACGCGAGCACCGGCGAGGTGAAGTGGGCCGGCAGCCGGGCCGACCTCGTCTTCGGCTCCAACTCCGAGCTGCGCGCCCTCGCCGAGGTGTACGCCGGCGACGACGCGAAGGAGAAGTTCGTGAAGGACTTCGTCGCCGCGTGGAACAAGGTCATGAACGCGGACCGGTTCGACCTCGTCTGACCGCTCCGCCCGTTCCGGCCGGCTGAACGGCGCGTCCGGGTCCGCCCCTCGGGGCGGACCCGGACGTTTCGTCTCCCTGCCCGGTGTCAGCGGCCGAGGGCCGCCGCGCCCGCCTGCGCGTACCGCTCATCCAGGTCGCCCGACGGGGCGCCCGCGACACCGATGCCCGCGACCGGCGCGCCCTGGGCGGTCACCGGGGTGCCGCCCGCGAGGAACAGCGTGCCCGGGATGTCCTTCAGGTTCGGCGCCTGCGCCAGCCGTCCGGCCAGCTCCGAGGTCGGCGCGTTCCAGGAGACCGCGGTGTACGCCTTGCGCTCCGCCGACTCGTACGACTGCGGGCCGGCGCCGTCCCCGCGCAGGGTGACCACGGTGTTGCCGTTGCGGTCGACGACGGCCACGGACACCTGCCGGCCGTCCTTCTCGGCCGCCGCCAGCGCGGCGCGCGCCGCCTTGGTGGCCGCGTCCACGCTCAGGTGCCTGCTCTGGGTCAGCTCGCCGCCCCGGGCCG
This sequence comes from Streptomyces sp. NPDC104831, assembly GCF_055583025.1. Classification (NCBI taxonomy): domain Bacteria; kingdom Bacillati; phylum Actinomycetota; class Actinomycetes; order Kitasatosporales; family Streptomycetaceae; genus Streptomyces; species Streptomyces sp. NPDC104831. The sequence goes on along the minus strand of NZ_JBVJOT010000031.1, from coordinate 96,746 downwards.
CCACGGGCGCGGCGGCGGCCGGGGCGTCGGAGTCGGCCGCGTTGGCGGCCACCGTGCCGACGGCGCCGGCCCCGACGACGGCCAGGGCGGCACCGCCCACCAGGAGGCGGGTACGGGAGGACGACTTCTTGCGACTGGGCATGCTGGGGAACCTTCCGGTAGGGCCACGGGAGACCGGATCGCCTCCCGGAACCGATCCTGGTGCCGGACGAGGCCGCGTCCCGTCGGTGGACCGGTCGTCCCGGGGGTCATCCGATCGGATGACCCCCCGGCTCCCGCACCTGGGCACAATGGAGGGTGTTTGCCCAGTTCAGCGTGGATCCGAGGGAGGTGCCGGGAGTGGCCGTACCCGAGCGCGACGACACCCGTGCCCTCACCGTCGTCATGCACACGGCGTTCTTCGTGCTGCTGTCCGCGTCCGTCGCCCGCTACCTGGCCCGGCACGCCGAGGGACCGCACACCCCCTGGGTGATCGCCCTGTCCGCGCTGCTCGCCGTGCTCTACGTCCTCGGCCCGGCCCTCGGCACCCGCCCCACGCCGCGCCGGCTGGCCTGGCTCGGCCTGGTCGTGGCGGCCTGGGCGCTGCTGGTCGTCCTGGCCCCGAGCTTCGCCTGGTGCGCGGTCCCGCTCTTCTACACCGGTCTGCGCACACTCCCGCCGCGCGCCGCGATCCCGTTGGTGGCGCTGCTGACCGCGCTCGCGGTGGCCGCACAGCTCGGCCTGGCGGGCTGGCCGGATCCGAACGTGCTGCTGGCCCCGCCCGCGGTGGCCGCCGTCGCCACCACCGTGTTCGTCGTCATGCAGCGCCAGGCGGCCCGCCAGGACGCCCTGATCGACGACCTGGTCCGCACCCGGCGCGAACTGGCCGCCACCGAGCGCCGCGAGGGCACCCTCGCCGAACGCGAACGGCTCGCCCGGGAGATCCACGACACCCTCGCCCAGGGCCTGTCCAGCCAGCGCATGCTGCTCCAGGCCGCCGACCGGCTGTGGGACACCGCCCCCGGCACGGCCCGCGAGCACGTCCGCACGGCGGCGGCCATCGCCGAGCGCAGCCTCGCCGAGGCCCGCCGCTTCGTCCACGACCTGACCCCGGCCGACCTCGCCGAGGGCGGCGGCCTGCTGCGGGCCCTGCACGCCGTGGCCGAGCGCGAGACGACGGCGGAACTCACCGTCCGCGTCCACACCGAGGGCAGCCCGCCCGAGCCGCTGCCCGCACCGGTGGAGTCCGCCCTGCTGCGCATCGCGCAGGGCGCCCTCGCCAACGTCCGCGAGCACGCGGCGGCCCGCACCGCCATCCTCACCCTGACCTGCCTGGACGACCAGATCGTGCTGGACGTCACCGACGACGGCCGCGGCTTCGACCCGCGCACCCCCGCCGCCTCCGCGTCCGCCGCGGGGGAGCGCGGCCACGGCCTGCCCGCCATCCGTGCCCGCCTGCGCCAGCTGGGCGGCACCCTCACCATCGAGTCGGCACCGGGCGAGGGCACCGCCCTGTCGGCGGCGATCCCGTTGGAGCCGAGATGACCCACACCCCCGCGTCGGCCGCCCGGACACCGGTGCGCATCCTGGTCTGCGACGACCACGCCGTCGTACGCGCCGGACTGCTGGCGCTGCTGCACAGCGCGCCGGACATCGAGGTGGTCGGCGAGGCGGGCAGCGGCGAGGAGGCGCTCGCCCTCGCCCGCAAGACCGCCCCGGACGTCGTGCTGATGGACCTGCAACTGGGCGAGGGCATCGACGGCGTCGAGACCACCCGCCGGCTGCGCGCCGAGGTTCCCGCCCCCCACGTCCTGGTCCTCACCACGTACGACACCGACGCCGACGTCACCCGCGCCGTCGAGGCGGGCGCCACCGGCTATCTGCTGAAGGCCGAGCGCGCCGAGGACCTGTTCACGGCGATCCACGCCGCCGCCCAGGGCCGCCCGGCGCTCTCGCCCCCGGTCGCCGACCGCGTGATGTCCCGGCTGCGCAACCCGCGCCCCGCCCTCACCCCCCGGGAACGGGACATCCTCGCCCACCTCTCCCGCGGCCTGTCCAACCACGCCATCGCCCGCGCCCTCTACATCAGCGAGGCCACCGTCAAGACCCATCTGCGCCGCATCTACGACAAACTCGGCGTGGACACCCGGGCGGGCGCGGTGGCGGTGGCGCAGGAGCAGCGCCTGCTGTCCTGACCGCCGGGCGGCACCCGGGACCCGTCAGCCGCGCAGTGCCTCGAACGCCTCCCGCGCCGCCGCCCCGATGGCCAGGTCGATGTCCGGTGCCAGCCCCGCGCGGCGGTTGCCGCGGGTGAGCGCCGCCATCGCCACCCGCTGCCCCCGGTCCGCCTCGACGACCCCGATCTCGTGCCGCAGATGCAGGAACGTACCGGTCTTGCCGCTCCACCGCAGCGTGTCCGTGCGCAGGTCGCTCGCCAGCCGGTGGGTGAAGACCTGGTGGCCCATCAGCCGGCGCAGCTCGGCCGTCGCCCGGGGAGTGGCGATCTCGTCGCGCCACACCCGCTGGAGCAGGCCGACGAGCGCCGCGGCCGTCCCCGCGTTGGCGTGCGCCGGGTCCAGGGTCTCGATGGTGTGCCGGCCCGTCCCCTCGTCGCGGACGGCCAGCTCCAGCGCGAGGGAGAAGTCGTCGCCGGCGGCACCGGCCGCGCACTCGTACAGGTGGTTCATCCGGTGCCGCAACCGGATCCCGTCGCACCCCCAGGCGCGCAGCCGCGCGTCGGCCTCCGCCGCCGGCACCAGGTCGAACAGCGCGTCCGCGGCGGCGTTGTCGCTCACCGACAGCATCAGCAGGAGCAGGTCGCCGACGGCCACGGTGGCCGGGTGCCGGAAGGCGGCGAGCCCGGTGGGGCCGACGCTGCTGGTGCCGGGGTCCACCGTCACCGGGCGGGCCGCGTCCAGCTCCCCGGCCGCGATCCGGTCCAGCACGACCAGGGCGAGCGGGACCTTCGCCACCGACGCGAGCGGCACCGGCTCGTCCGTGTCGAAGCCGAGCTGCTCGCCGGTGTCCAGGTCGCGGGCGAGGAAGGAGCCGCGCACGCCCAGCGCCGCCCAGTGGGCGGCGATGGCCTCGGCGACGTCCAGCAGGGCGCCGTCGCCGCCGGTGTACACCGGGTGGCGGGCCGCCGCGCTCATCCGCGCGCCGCCAGCCGCGCGGGGACGTCCGGGTGCCCGGCCGCCGCATCCGGTCCCCCTCGGCGGGGTACGGCGCCCACCGCCGAGGCGAGCAGCGCGGCCAGCCAGTCCGGTACGTCCGCGGCGCCGTCGCGGCCCGGGGCGGCGCCCACGTCGTAGCCCCGGTGCAGCGCGGGGTCGGCGAGCGGGGTCCAGTGGGCGCCGTGCTGCCGGGCGAACGGTTCGGCGCACAGCAGCAGGGCGTGCCCGGCCAGGGTCTCGGCGAGCGCGGTGGCCGCCGCCCCGGCCGGCCGGATGCGCTCCTCGGGGAGGCCGGCGCGCGCGGCGGCGCGCGTCAGCCGGTCCTCGAAGTACGGCACCTGGTCCTCCGCCAGCAGCAACAGGGGCGGAGCGGCGGGTCCGGCGCCCCGGCCGCGGCGGGGCCGCAGCTCCTCCAGGTGGAGCGTGCGCCGGGCGCCCGCGCCGTCCGGCACCGGTGCCGACGCCAGCCCCAACGGCACGCGGAACGCGGCCCGTTCCGGAGCGGTGCGCACCAGCGCGTAGCCGAGGGAACCGTCGGTCAGCCCCGAGGCCCGCTCCAGCGGCGCCAGTTCGCGCATGCCGAGGGTGATCCCGTGCTCGCCTCCGGCGCGCAGGGCGCGGGCCAGCGCGGCCGGGGCGCAGTCGGCGGGGACGCCCACGGCGCACACCCGCGACCGCCGGGCGGAGCGGGCGACCTGCCGCAGCCGCTGGGCGCGGTCCAGCACGTCCCGGGCGTAGGGGAGCAGCAGCACCCCCAGTTCGGTGGTCTCGATCCGCCGCCGGGACCGGTCGAACAGCGGGCCGCCGAAGTGCTCCTCCAGCGTCTTGACGCGACGGCTGAGCAACGGCTGGGCGATGCCGAGCCGGTCGGCGGCCCGGGAGAAGCCCGCCTCCTCGGCCGTCGCCACGTACGCCTCCAGGTGGGCCAGAAGATCCATCCGGCACTCATATCAAAAAGGTATGCGGGCTTCAAAGTTTCCTCTTGGACATGGACGCCTCCCGGCTGCTTCGCTGTTCCCCGTCGAAGATCGGCACCCACGACGTGCCTCCCGGGAGGAATACGCCCATGACCAGTACGCCCTTGACCAGCACGGCCACGCCCGGCGCGGCCGGCACCGGCAGCCCCGCCCCGCTGCCGCGCCGCCGTCTGCTGCGGGCCGGCCTCGCCCTCACCGGCGCCGCCGTGGCCGCGACGGCGGTGTCCGCGCCCACCGCGTCCGCGGCCCCCGATGCCGCCGCGCGCGCCGCACGGGCCGAACTCGCCGGACTGGAGCGCCGTTACGGCGCCCGGCTCGGCGTCCACGCCCGCAACGTCCGCACCGGGCGGACCGTGTCCCACCGGGCGGGGGAGCGGTTCGCGATGTGCTCGACGTTCAAGGCGTTCGCCGCGGCGGCGGTGCTGCGTGACCACGGCGACCACGCTCCGCTGGACCGGGTGGTGCACTATCCGCCGCATGACATCCTGCCCAACTCCCCGCGCACCGAGGAGAACCTGGCCACCGGCATGACCGTGGCCGCCCTGTGCGCGGCGGCGATCCAGTACAGCGACAACGCGGCCGGCAACCTGCTGCTCCGGGAGCTCGGCGGTCCGGCCGGGCTCACCCGCTTCCTGCGGTCGCTCGGCGACCCGGTGAGCCGGCTCGACCGCTGGGAGCCGGAGCTGAACACCGCGCTCCGCGGCGACCTGCGGGACACCACGACGCCGGAGGCGATCGCCGGGAGCCTGGAGCGCCTCACCCTGGGCCGGGCGCTGGCCGCCGCCGACCGCGAGCGGTTCGTCGGCTGGCTGGAGGGCAACACCACCAGCACGGACCGGTTCCGCAAGGGGCTGCCGGCCGCCTGGACCGTGGCGGACAAGACCGGGACCGGGGACTACGCGACCGCCAACGACATCGGCGTGGCCTGGACCACCCGGGGGACCCCGCTGGTGCTGGCGGTGCTGTCCGACAAGAGCGCCCCCGACGCCCCGGTGGACCAGGCGCTGATCGCCGACGCGGCGGCCGTAGTCGCCCGTACTCTCGCGCCCGGCGAATAACTCCCCGGATTCATCCATCTGAATATGAATCATGCACGCGGACATTGACGTGTGCATGACTGCTCCCTACCGTCGGGAAGGTCCGGAGGGAAAGCGCTTTCCGGCCTCGCTCCACCATGCCACGACCGGCCGCCGTGCTCACCCCTCTGGACCGCTCGCACCCGCACAGCCGAGTCAACCCGCAGGGAGACAAGCCGATGCAACTGAGACCAGCCATCGCGTGCGCCGGACTGCTGAGCGGTGCGCTCGTCGCGCTGTCCGGCACCACGGCCCAGGCCGTGACCACCCGGTACGAGGCCGAGAGCGCACCCGCCGTCTGCACCGGGACCATCGACTCCGACTGGACCGGCTACTCCGGCAGCGGATTCTGCAACGCCACCAACTCATCGAGCGCCTACGTCCAGTTCACCGTGAACGCGGCGAGCGCGGGTACCGCGACCCTGGACATCCGCTACGCCAACGGCTCGGCCACCGCCCGCCCGGCCACCCTCACCGTGGGCGGCACCTCGGTCGCCACCGCCTCCTTCGAGGCCACCGGCGCCTGGACCACCTGGACGACCAAGTCGTTCACCGTGCCGGTCAAGGCGGGCTCCAACACCGTGCGGCTCACCCCGGCCACCGCCGACGGCCTGCCCAACCTCGACTACCTCGACGCCGACGTGGCCCCGGCGCCGGCCGGCAACGTGCTCTACGTGTCGCCCACCGGCACCGACGGCGCGGCCGGCACGGAGTCGGCACCCACCACGCTCACCTCCGCCATCGGCCGGATCACCCCCGGCGGCACGATCTACCTGCGCGGCGGGACCTACCGCCCGTCCTCCACCGTCACCATCCCGGCCGACAGCGACGGCACCGCCGCCGCCCGCACCACGCTGGCCGCCTACCCGGGCGAGAAGCCGGTCCTGGACTTCTCGGCGCAGACGGAGAGCCCGTCCAACCGGGGCGTCCAGCTGTTCGCCGACTACTGGCGGCTGTCCGGCCTCACCGTCGAGCACGCCGGAGACAACGGCATCTACGTCGGCGGCAGCAACAACGTCGTCGAACGCGTGGTGACCGCCTACAACCGCGACACCGGGCTCCAGCTCGGCCGGACCGCGTCCACCACCCCCAGCTCCCAGTGGCCGTCGAACAACCTGATCGTCGGCTCCGAGTCGCACGACAACGCCGACTCCGACGGCGAGGACGCCGACGGCTTCGCCGCCAAGCTGACCACCGGCACCGGAAACGTCTTCCGCTACGACGTCTCGCACCACAACATCGACGACGGCTGGGACCTGTACACCAAGACGGACACCGGTGCCATCGGCCCGGTGACCATCGAGTACTCCCTGTCCTACGCCAACGGCACGCTGAGCGACGGCACCGTCAACACCAACGGCGACCGCAACGGCTACAAGCTCGGCGGCGACGACATCCCCGTCAACCACGTCGTCCAGCACAGCATCGCCTACAAGAACGGTCACCACGGGTTCACCTACAACAGCAACCCGGGCACCATGACGATCTCCAGCAACGTCGGCGTCGACAACGCCGAGCGCAACTTCTCGTTCGACAAGGGCACGTCGGTGTTCCGCGACGACACCTCCTGCCGCTTCGCCGGCGGCGGCTCCAACGACAAGACGGTCGGCGGCGTCGACGGCTCCGACCAGTTCTGGACCGGCTCCAACGGCTCCCGCTGCTCCTCGTACGCGGGCGCCCTCGGCTGGTCCTTCGCCTCCGACGGCCGCCTCGTGGTGTCCTTCGGCGGCGGCGTCGTCAACCCGTAACCGGCGTACGGGGACCGGGAGAGGCGGGACGCCGTCCGGTGCGGCGCCCCGCCTCCAGCCCTTTCAGCAGTGGGACTTGGTCTGGGTGAGCAGGCCGAGCCGCCACGGCAGGCTGTTGTAGTCACCGCTCGCGTCCGGGGCCATGCCCTGGTACAGGTACTGGAGCTTGCACGCGGGGATGGTGAGCGTCTGGTCGTAACCGGCGCGGATCATCTCGCCGTGGCTGATGTCCTTCGTCCACGCGCCCGACGGGAAGGCCACGTTGCTCGCCCGGGCGAACGGGTTGCTCTCGGAGTCGGCCAGCGGGGACCAGGAGCCGGCCAGGCTGGAGGAGGTCCAGGAGCGGAAGTAGCGCCGGCCGTCGGAGCCGATCGCCTCGACCAGCATCAGGTACTGCCCGCTGCCCTGCACCTTGTAGACGTTGCTCGCCTCGAACAAGGCGTACCTGTTGGAGTCCTGGGCCGCGATGACGGTGTTGGTGAAGCCGTTCGGGAACTGGCGGACGGTGGTCTGCGAGCGGTAGAGGTGCCCGTTGTCGTCCGAGGAGAACAGGTAGCAGTCGACGCGGTCGCAGATCACCCACATGTCGACCCAGTAGCCGTCGCCGATGTTCCGCTTGATGATGTCCGGCATCTCGGGGTAGAAGTCGCGCGGCGCGCTCCAGCCGTTCGGGTCGGAGATGTCCTTGTTGGTGGAGTACGACGCGTTGCCCGTCTGGTAGACGAGGTACCACAGCTTCTGCGGCGCGTAGTAGAACACCTGGGGCGCGGCCCGGTAGCCGCTGCCGACGGCCGTGCGGTCCAGGTAGTGGTGGGTGGCCGAGCCCGCCTGCGACCAGTCCTTGAAACTCAGGTAGACGAGGTTGTAGCCGGAGGCGCTGGCCACGCTCGCGAACACGTGGTACTTGCCCTTGTAGCGGACGACGGTGGGGTCCTTGATGCCGGCGATGTCGTGCGTCGCGTCGGACTTGGGCGCGATCAGCTGCTCGCTGGACGACCAGGCGAAGCTCGACGGCAGTTCCTTGTGCCTGGCCGGCGCGGTGGACGCGGAGCCGAGCGCGGACAGCACCGCGCCGTACGCGGCCTTCTTGTTGCCCGCGCCGTCGAACAGCAGCGGGTTCTCCCCGGTGCGCCAGGAGTCGCTGTCGCGGATGCCCCACACGGTGATGCCGGTGCAGCGGGCGACGTCGCGGCACGCCTTGACCGTGTCGGCGTACGCGGTGGCCGGTGCCTGCGCGATGTCCAGCTCGGTGATCTGCACGTCCACGCCGAGGGCCGCGAAGTTCGCCAGCGTGCTCCGGAAGCTCGCCGGCGGGCCGGAGGTGCCGAAGTGGCTCTGGAAGCCGACGCAGTCGATGGGCACGCCACGGGACTTGAAGTCGCGCACCATGCGGTACACGGCCTGCGTCTTGGCGTCCGACCAGTTCTCGATGTTGTAGTCGTTGTAACAGAGCTTGGCCGCCGGGTCGGCCGCGCGAGCGGTGCGGAAGGCGTCCTCGATGTAGCCGTCGCCGAGGACCTTCTGGAAGACGGAGGTCCGGCGCGCCCCGCTGCCGCCGTCGGCGAACGCCTCGTTCACCACGTCCCAGGCGTAGACCTTGCCCTTGAAGTGCCCCGCCTCGGCGGTGATGTGGTCGCGCATCACGGTGCGCAGCGTGGCGGCGTCGCCGATCGCGGCGACCCAGGAGGGCAGTTGGGAGTGCCAGACCAGGGTGTGACCCCGCACGCGCTGTCCGTGCGCGACGGCGTGGCCGACGATCTGGTCGGCGGCGGTGAAGGTGAAGGAGCCCCGGGAGCGTTCCGTGGCGTCCCACTTCATCTCGTTCTCGGGGGTGACCGCGTTGAACTCCCGGTCCAGGATCGTGCTGTACGTGCCGTCACCGAGCTTCGAGGCGGCCACCGCGGCGCCGAAGTACCGCCCCGACTGGGCGGCCTGGGCACCGAGGGTGTTCGCCTTCGCCTTCGCCGGCGCGGGCCGGGCGTCGGCCGTGCCGGTCACCGCGAGGGTGGCCGCGGCGAAGGCGCCCACGAGGGCGACCAGGCGCCTTCCTGACCACGGGGGACGTTTCATGGTTCTCCTCGTACGGTCGATCGTTGCGGGTATGCCATGTACCTGACATGAAGGAATGCCGTCCTGTATGTTCGATATCACGAACAGTGGTCGACTTCCCGGACTGGATGATAGGAGGGGGTGGCGGGCCGTCACTACCCCCCGCATCATTCGAGGTTGGCAACGAAATATTTCGGAGGCGTTCAGCCGACCCGGTCGTCCGGGCCGGCGGGATGGGCCTCCAGGTCCGCCGACGCCAGCAGGTCCGCGATCAGCTCCCGAGAGCCGCCGACATAGGTGCTGACCAGGTCCACGTCCCCGCCCAGCACCCAGGCCCGGTCCTGCGGCCACCACAGGTCGGGCAGCTCGGCGTACTCGTCCAGCGTCACCGGGGAGACGGCGTCGGCCAGCCGGCCGGCCAGCAGGACCTCCTCCCGGCCCGGGGTCCCGAACGTCGGGAACCGGTCCCAGTCCCAGCGGCCGTACCCGTGCCAGAGCCCGAACCAGCACCGCTCGGGCGTTTCCGTGTGCCGGGCCAGCACGGGCAGCAGCGCCTCGGCGACCTCGGGCGGGGTCGGACCCTCGGCGGGGTGCTCGTCCCACACGCCGGGCAGCCCGGGACCGGACCGGCAGACGTGTTCCTCGTTCGCCCCGACGACCTCGTGCCACCGGATGTCCGGCGTCACCCGCGTCCCGTGGGCGGCGGCCACCGCCGACCAGCGCACCGGCCGCTCGTCCAGCCGGGCCGGGTGCAGGATCCGGGCGTAGGCGTCGAAGCCCGGCGCGGCGATGGCCGCCACCGTGCCGAAGGCGCCCTGACCGGGGCCGTGTGCGGTGAGCCAGTCGGCGGGGGAGAGGTCGGCCGCCCGCACCCGCAGGTGTCCGTACCGCTCGGGGGCGGGGGCCCGGTCGGCCAGGAGGAAGTCGTGCACCCGCCCAGTGTGCCGGGGGGGGGGGGGGGGGGGGGGGGCGGGCCTCCCGCCAGACAAGGCACGGAGCCCAGGGGGGGTCTCACAGAGGGGGGGTGCTCCCCACCC
>NZ_JBVJOT010000031.1:35138-86697 GCF_055583025.1 Streptomyces sp. NPDC104831 | reverse complement strand
AGAGAAAAGACCCACCAACCCGCGCGGCGCCCACCCCGCCCCACCCCCCCCCCCCCCCCCCCCCCCCCCCCCCCCCCCGCGCCGGCTACGCGGGGCTGCCGTACGGGCGCGTGATGATCTCCAGGCCGTGTCCGGCGGGGTCCTTGAAGTACACGCCCCGGCCGCCGTCGTGCCGGTTGATCTCGCCCGGCAGCCTGCCGTGCGGATCCGCCCAGTAGGTGATCCCGGCCGCCCGGATGCGGGCGAAGGCCCCGTCGAACTCCTCCTCGGAGACGAGGAAGGCGTAGTGCTGCGCGACGATCGACTCCGGCGGGATCGCGGCGAAGTCCAGGGTCACTCCGTTGGCGGTGGCGACGGGGACGAACGGCCCCCACTCGGAGCCGACCTCCAGGCCCAGGACGTGGGCCAGGAACTCGGCGGACTCCCGGTTGTCCCGGGCGTGGACGATGGTGTGGTTCAACTCGACTGACATGGGTGGAATGCCTCCGAGGGCAATCTCACGGGCACCTCCATGCCTCACCCGGACGGTGACCGACACGCGATGCCGTACGGCGATCCTACCGGCTCGGACCCACCGGTCCCCGGTGCGTCACCCGTCCGCCGGTCACCGTCAACACCACCGGGGCGTCGGTGAGTTCGTCTCCGGGCGCGAGCACCGGGTCGACGGCCAGCGCGGTCAGGTCGGCGCGGAGGCCGGGCGCGATCCGGCCGGCGACGGCGGACTCCCCGGCGGCCGCCGCCGCATGGCTGGTGCAGCCCTCCAGCGCCTGCGCCGCGGTGAGCCCCGGCCGGTGTGCCGCGGCGCCCTTGGGCCGGCGGGCCGTCGCCAGCACCGCCCGCACGTCGTAGTGCGCGATCGGCCAGTCCGAGCCGAGGGCGACCGTGGCCCCGGCCTCCCGCAGGTCACGCAGCCGCCAGGCGCGGCCGGCCCGGTCACCGCCCAGCCGGCGCGACCACTCGTCGGTGCCGTCGTCACGGGTGTAACCGGTGTGCGGCGGCTGCAGCGAGGCCGCGACCCCCAACTCGGCGAACCGGGGCAGCAGTTCGTCGGGCGCGGTCTCGATGTGCTCGATCCGGTGCGCACCGTGCCCGCCCGGCCCCAGCGAGGCCACCGTGTCCAGGACGTGCCGTACGGCCGCGTCCCCGATGGCGTGCGTGGCGGTGCGCACCCCGGCCGCGTGCAGGGCGCGGACGGCCTCGGCGTACGCGTGCGGGTCCGGCCAGAACGCGTCGGTGCCCTGGCCGTGGCAGTCGGGGTGCTCCAGCCAGGCCGTGCCGCCCTCCACGGTGCCGTCCATGAAGAACTTGACCCCGCCGACCACCCAGTGCCGCCCGCCCAGCCCCTGCGCCGCGATCAGTTCCCGCAGGGCCTCCGCGTCGGCGCCCGGCATGCACCACGGCGCGAACCGCAGCCGCACCGGCAGCACCGTCTCCCGGGCCACCGCGTCCACCAGCTCCAGGTCCCCGCCGTCCATCACATGGGCGCCGGTCAGCCCGGTCGCGGCCATGGCGGACAGCAACTCCAGGAGCCGCGCCCGCCGTTCACCGTACGAGGGCCGGGGGACGACATCGGCCACCAGGTCCATCGCCGCGTGCTCGACCAGGTGCCCGGTGGGCCGGCCCGAGGCGTCGCACACCACCTGGGCACGCTGGTCGAAGGAGCGCGGTCCGGTCACCCCGGCGGCGGCCAGCGCGGGGCCGTTGGCGAGGGCGGAATGGCCGTCGTAGAGGCGCAGGAAGGCCGGGGTGCCGCCCAGCACGTCCGCCACCAGTTCGTGGTGGACCGGGCGGCCCTGGAACGCGTTGTGGTCCAGTCCGTAGCCGATCACCCAGCCCTCGGTCCGCTCGGCACGGGCGAGTGCCGCGCGCAGTCCGGCCAGGTCCGTCACGCCGGACAGGTCGGTGCCGGCCGCCATGTCGAGGCCCCACACCGGGTGGCTGTGCGCGTCGGTCAGGCCCGGCACCACGTGCGCGCCGTGCAGGTCGACGACCTCGGTGCCGGGGCCGCGCCAGTCCCGGACGTCGTCCGCCGTCCCTACGGCGGCGATCAGCCCGTCGCGCAGGGCGACGGCCGTGGCGGTGGGGCGGGCCGGGTCGAGGGTGCGGATCCGGGCACCGGCGAGGACGAGATCGGCAGCGGGCATGCCGGGAACTCCCATACTGGAGAGGGTCATTCGGAGGGTTCGGCGCCGAACGTGGCGTACACGTCCGGACGGTTGCGGCGCAGCCACCGCGCCAGCGGCAGGCCGAGCGCGAAGACGACGGGCGCCGCGGCGACGAGCACGACGTTCACGGCCCGGGGCGCGGAGGTGAACAGATCGATGTGGGTGACCACCAGCACGATCGCGGTCGCCAGCAGGACGGCGGCGAGGACCGGCGCCACCACCGTGCGCACCCGGCCCTCGGTGTGCCGTACCCGCCGGAAGTAGCGGAAGACGGCGACCGCGGCCAGCAGCTGGAGCAGCAGCAGGCCGATCATTCCCGGGGTGTTCACCCACAGCAGGAGCTGCTGGTACGGGTCGGCGCCGGCGGCCCAGAACGCGAGGACGACCACGGCCCCGAGGGCGGTCTGCGCCAGGCCCGCGAGGTACGGGGAGCGGTGCCGGGGGTGGACGCGGCCGAGCCGGCGGGGCAGCACGCCCTCCTCGGCCAGGGCCAGCGCGTAGCGGTTGATGGCGTTGTGGAAGGCGAGCAGCGAGGCGATGACGCTGGTGACGATGAAGACGTGCATCAGGTCGGCCGCCCAGCCGCCCACATAGGTGGTGATCGCGGTGAAGAAGAGCCCGGCCGGGTCCTGCCCCGCGGCCTGGACGACCCGGTCGTCCCCGAACGCCTGGACGGCGATCCACACGACGAACGCGTAGAACAGGCCGAGGAAGCCCACGGCCGCGTAGGTGGCGCGCGGGACCGTGCGCGCGGGGTCACGGGCCTCGCGGCGGTAGATGACGGTCGACTCGAAGCCGGTGAACGCGGCGAACGCGAAGGCGAGCACGGCCGCGGTGCCCGGCACGAACACATGGGCCGGGGCGAGCGAGGACAGGGAGAGGCCGTGCGCGCCGCCCCGCGCCAGCACCCCGCCCGCGAGCAGCACGAGTATCCCGGTCTCGGCGACCAGCAGCACCCCGAGGACCTTGGCGCCGAAGTCGATCGAGCGGTAGCCGCCGTAGCCGATCAGGACGAGGCCGGCCAGGGACACCGGAAGCCACGGCACGTCGGTGCCGAACAGGGCGTGCAGGGTGTCGCGGGTGGTGCTGGCGAGCAGTCCGTAGACGCCGATCTCCATCCCGTTGTAGCCGACCAGGGCGAGCAGGGCGGCGCCGATCCCGGCCGGACGGCCGAGACCCCGGGTGATGTACGCGTAGAACGCGCCGCCGCCGGTGACGTGGCGGCTCATGGTGGTGAAGCCGACGGCGAAGACGGCGAGGGTCAGGCCGGCCAGCAGATAGCCGACGGGCGCGCCGACGCCGCCCAGCAGGATGGCGAGCGGGGCGACCCCGGCCATCACGGTCAGCGGCGCGGCGGCGGAGACGACGAAGAAGGCGATGTCGGCCGTGCCGAGGGTGCCGGACCGGAGGCCGGGCGCGTCGGACGGCGCGTCCTCCTCCGGGAGTTCGGTGGTGCTCACGGACATGCGGGAGGCCCTTCTGGCAGCGGAGGGGAGGGGATCCCGGTGGTGGGGCAGCCGGGTTCGCGGGCGCCGGCGGGCGCGGCCGGGGTGGGCCGTACGCGCCGGCGTCTCACGGGAGCACGAGGGGATGGCGGGCGCCCGGAGCCGTAAACCTAAAGGCTTTCGGTTTCCGCAATGTAACCTGCCGTTGGGCATCCGGGAAGACCTCAGGGGGAACGCTGACCATGGGACGGCCGCGCACACCGCTCCTCGACCGCGAGCGCATCACCGCCACCGCGCTCCGGCTCGTCGACGAGACCGGCGACTTCACCGTGCCGCGGATCGCCCGCGGGCTCGGCGTGCAGACCGGCTCGGTGTACCACCACGTGGACGGCCGCGACGGCATAGTGGAGCTGCTGCGCGAGCGCGTCTGCGCCGCCATCGACCCGGCCACCTTGGACCTGACCCCGTGGGACGCGGCCATGGAGGCGTGGGCGCGCTCCTACCGGGCCGCGTTCGCCGCCCACCCCCGGGTGATCCCGCTGCTCATGACCTCGCCCGTCCGCGCGCCCCGGGTCCTCGCCCAGTACGAACGGGCGGTGGGCCTCCTGCTCGCGGCCGGCTTCGACCCGGCCGCGATCATGCCGCTGATCGTCGCCCTGGAGAACCTGGTGCTGGGCTCGGCCCTCGACCTGGCCGCCCCCGAGGCCATGTGGGAACTGGCGGACGGCACCCCCACCCCGCGCCTGGCCCAGGCCCTCGCAGCGGCGGGCGACGGCCGCGCCGACCGCGCCTTCGAAGTGGGACTGACGGCCTTCCTGAACCACGCGCGGGCCCTGCGGGAGAGCCGGTAGCGGCCCGGGGCCACCCCTCCCCTCGCGCCGCCCCCGCCGGCCGGACCGCGTGCCGCCCGGGGACCGGCCTTCGAAGCGGCCGGCGGCGTCGGGCCGTTGCGCCGGCGCCGTTCTCCGGTGCCGGACGTCCGCAGGAGCCGCCGAGGCGCGGCCGGCCGGCGGCTGGGTTCGCCTGCCCGGGCGGCGGCCATGGCCCCGTCCACGCCAGGCGCGGGGCCAGGATGCCGCGTCCGCTCGGCGGGCCGGACCGAGCCCCCGGTCGGCGTGACCTCCGGGCGGCCCGCGCCGTCCACCACGGCCAGGCGGGGGCCGGCCGGCCCGGGAGCCGCCGGCCGCCGACCAGGCCCCCGGGCAGCCGCCGGCGGCCCGGGACGTGATCCGCTCCCACATCCCGGCGAAGACCCGCGCGATGCCGTCCAGGCCCCAGGCGAAGCGGTAGATCCACCGGAACCGGTGCGCGGGACCGGCGCCCCGGGCCGGCACATGCGCCTGCCGGGGGAACGGGATGGACGCCACAGGGCACCCCCCGCCTCCTCGCAGGCGTCGACGACGGCGGGCAGCACCCGAATCCCGGCCGTGGACGGCACGCCCCGGGCACCGTCCTCGCCCGCCGGGACCCGCACCGCCTGCTGCCGCCGCGGTCCCTCGACGGGCGCCGGCTGTACGAGTTTCCCAGTACCGGCAGTAACATGATCACCTAGTTCCGGGTGTACCAGTCAGTCAACTAGGCGTCGTCCGCGGGACGCGCCCTGCCCGGAGAAGTCCATGTCATCTGTCAACGACGCGTTGGAAAACGCGCGCTTCACCTACGAGCAGCACATGAACACGTGCCGCCAGTGCCACGCCGATGCCGCGCCCTGCGCCGTGGCCAAGCACCTGCTGCGCCTCTACAACCTCGCCCGCCGGGACGCCCTGCGCGCCGCCGGACCGGACGCTCGGGGCGTCTGACCGGCGGGAAAGCCTTTTAACCCGCCGCGTGGCGGGAACCCGGCCGCCTGTCCCGTCCGCGAGAGACACAGGAGGCCACAGTGACGGACCAGCACGGTGATCGGACCGATCCGGTCACCCGGCACGCCCGCCCCGACTTCCCCTCCCAGGAGCAGCCCCACCCGGGCTGGACCGGCCCCATGGACCCCCCGCCCGACCACGGCGAGGAGTCGTACCGGGGCGCCGGCCGGCTCGACGGCCGCGCGGCCGTGATCACGGGAGGTGACTCCGGGATCGGGCGGGCGGTGGCACTCGCCTTCGCCCGCGAGGGCGCCGACGTCCTCTTCACCCACCTCGCCGAGGAGGCGGACGAGGCGCGCGAGACCGCCCGGCTGGTCGAGGACGCGGGCCGCAAGGCGGTCGCCGTGTCCTGCGACATCAGGGACGAGGACAACTGCCGCGCCCTGATCGCGCGGGCGGTCGACGAGTTCGGCCGCATCGACGTCCTCGTCAACAACGCCGCCTACCAGATGGCCCAGCCGGACGGCATCGAGGCGATCAGCACCGAACAGTTCGACCGGGTGATGCGCACGAACCTGTACGGCATGTTCTGGCTGACCAAGTTCGCCCTGCCGCACATCCCGGCCGGCGGCAGTGTCATCAACACCACGTCCGTGCAGGCGTACCAGCCCAGCCCGCCCCTGCTGGACTACGCGATGACCAAGGGCGCCATCGTCACGTTCACCCAGGGGATGGCCCAGATGGTCGCCGAGCGCGGCATCCGGGTCAACGCGGTCGCGCCGGGCCCGGTGTGGACCCCGCTGATCCCGGCGACCATGCCCGACACCGCCGAGTTCGGCAAGCAGAGCCCGCTCGGCCGCCCGGCCCAGCCCGCCGAGCTGGCCCCCGCCTACGTCTATCTCGCCTCGCCGCAGGCGAGTTACATCACCGGCGAGATCCTCAACGCGACCGGCGGCACCCCGCTGCCCTGAGCGGCGGCCGTTCAGCCCTCGAAGGGCGGCTCGGCCGGCAGCTCGCACAGCCACTGGGCGCCCTCCGCCGCTCCCGGCGCGGTACCGGGGGCGGCGGGGAACATGCGGCCCCACGAGGCGGCCCGGCCCAGGGCGGCCAGCCGCCAGGCGAGGTGCGCCGCGCGCCGCAGCCGGGCCGTCGTGCGGCCGTTGCCCGTCCACGGCTCCAGATAGGCGTCGAGCAGCCGGGGCAGCACCCCCGGCCCGTAGCGGTCGAGGGCGCGCTCGGCGGGGACGCGCAGGCTGCAGAACGGGTGGGTGACGGCGGCGTCCCCCCAGTCGAAGAAGGTGAACCGGCCCGGCGCCGCCCGGAGCAGCTGGCCGTCGTGCAGATCGGCGTGGTCGAGTGTGTCCGGGATGCCGACGGCGGCCAGTTCGGCGCACCAGTCGGCGAGCCGGGGCCGCAGGGCCGTCAGGCGGGCGCGGTCCTCCGGGCCCAGCGCGGTGTTCGCGTCGAGCAGCCGGTCGAACACGCCGGGCAGGTCCCGGGTCCGCGCGGAGGGCACCCCCAGCCGCTCGATCTCGGCCGCATGCGCCACCAACTCGTGCTGCATGCCCGCGTACTGGCCCAGCAGCGCCTCCCACTCGCGCGGATCGACCGGCTCGCGGTCGAGCACGGCCCGGAACAGCTGCCCCCCGTCCGGGAGCAGCGACCAGCCGCGACCGGCGTCGACGGCCAGGGGCTCGAGCACGTGGTCCGGCACCCAGCGGGCCAGGGCGGCGGTCAGCGGACCCTCGAACGCGGCGCTCGGCGGATTCGCCTTGAACCAGACGGTCCCCTGCCCGGTGACGGGCACCCGGACGAGCACCGACCAGGGCCGCAGCCGCACCCGGAGCGTGCCGTCCACGCCGAGTCCCCGCCCGGCGAGGTGCCCGCCCACCCAGTCCAGCGCCGCCGCCCGCCACGACTCCCGCTCCCACGGAGTCACCGCGTCCGGGTAGGCACCCCGGTCCACGACCGTCATGTCATCGTCTCGCATCACCCCATCCCACCAGCGAGGATGACGGCGTGGCCAGCGATTTTCCCGGCGGCCGGCGGACGCCCGTCAGTCCTTCACGGCCCCGCCCAGGCCCGACACCAGCCGCCGCTGGACCAGCACGAAGAAGACCAGGACCGGGATCGTCATCACCGTGGACGCCGCCATGACACCGCCCCAGTCCGGGTCGTCGGGCTTGTAGAAGACCAGGAGCGCCATCGGCAGGGTCGACTGCGAAGTGTCGCTGATGATGAAGGACTTGGCGAAAAGGAAGTCGTTCCAGGCGGAGATGAAGGAGAACACGCTCGTGGCCACCAGGCCCGGCAGGACGAGCGGGAGCAGGATCCGCCACAGGAACCGCGCGCGGCTCGCGCCGTCGAGGTACGCGGCCTCCTCCAGGGACTCCGGGACCGCCCGCACGAACCCCCGCAGCATCCACACCGCGAACGGCAGCGAGAAGGCGATGTGCGGCAGGATCAGCGAACCCAGCGTGTTCAGCAGGCCGAAGTCCCGCATCAGGAAGAACAACGGGATGGTCAGCGCCTCCACCGGCACCATCTGGGCCACCAGGAACATGATCAGCAGGGTGGTCCGGAAGCGGAACCGGAAACGCGTCACGGCGGTCGCGGCGAGGAACGCGATCAGCGCGGAGACGAGGACGACACTCCCCGCGACGAGGAGGCTGTTGAGGAAGTAGCGGCCGAAGTCGTGCTGCTGGAACACGCGCCGGAAGGAGTCCAGCGTGGGGGAGGACGTCCAGGGCCGCGGCTCGGTGGACTCGATCTCCCCGGCCGGCCTGAGGGCGCCGAGCACCATCCAGTACAGGGGGAAGGCGACGACCGCGGCGACGAGGAGCGCGCTCGCCTCGGCGGCCAGCCGCCAGGGGCGCCGCACCCGGAGTCGTGGAAGAGTCACAGTTCCTCCCCTTGGCGCCGCAGCAGCCGCAGATACCCGAGCGTGACGGCCAGCAGGAGCAGCAGCATCACGACACCGATCGCCGAACCGAGGCTGTACTGCGAGGACGCGAACGCCTTCTGGTAGGCGTAGACGTTCAGGACCAGGTTCTGCCCGGCGATGCCGCCGCCGCCCGTCATCACGTAGATCTGGGTGAACACCTTGAAGTCCCAGATCACCGACTGGACGGTGACGATGCCCAGGATCGGCCGCAGCATCGGTGCCAGCACCGAGCGCCAGATCCGCCACTGCGAGGCGCCGTCCAGGGCGGCGGCCTCCAGCACCTCGCCGGGTACGGCGCGGATGCCGGCGTAGACGGTGATCATCACGAACGGGAAGGAGCACCACACCACTTCGAGCAGCACCAGCAGGAACGCGCTGTAGCGGCCGTACGTCCAGGAGAAGTCGCCGAGCCCGAGGAGGCGGTTGACCGGCCCGAAGTCGGGGTCGAAGAGGAACAGCCAGACCGTGGAGCCGGTGATCGTCGGTGTCGCCCACGCCCCGAGCGCGGCCAGCAGCAGGGCGATCCGGGGGACCGCGCGGACCCGGGTGAGCAGGACGGCGAGCGCGCAGCCCACCGCCAGGGTGCCGATCACACAGGCCGCCGCGAAGCCGACCGTGGCCAGCAGCACCTGCCCGAACTGGTCGTCGGCGAACAGCTCGGTGTAGTTGCCAAGGCCCCGGAAGCGGGTCGGTTCGCCGCCGCTGACCTGGGCCTGGGTGTACTCCAGGAACGAGATCAGCCCGAGCTGGTAGACGGGGTAGACCAGCAGTCCGCCGAGGACGACGAGGGCGGGCGCGAGATAGAGCCAGGGGGTCCAGCCGCCGCGCGGGCGCGGTCCCCGGTGCCGCTCCGGGGGCGTGGGAGCCTTCCCCGCACCGGTCCGGCCCCGCTTCACGGCCGCTGTACGGCCGTGCCGGGCGGCGGCCACCGCGAGACCGCCTTCCGGCCCGGGTGCCGCGTCCGTCCCCCGGCTCATCCCGCGGACCCGAACGCGTCGTCCATCTTCTTCGCCGCGGCCGCCGAGGCGTCCGCCACGTCCTTCCGGCCGCTGACGATCTCCTGGAACATGGTCGGCAGCACCAGCGAGGAGTCGATCTGCGCCCAGGCGGGGGTGACCGGCACGAATTTGGTGCCGGCGGCGAGCGTGTCGACGAACGGCTTCACGAACGGCTCCCTGGCGGCGGCCTGTTCGCGTACGTCCGTGAAGGTCGGCAGGAAGCCCATCGCGTCGAAGAGCCGCCCCTGCGTCCTCTTCGAGGCGAGCCGCTTCATCAGGTCCACGGCGAGCGTGCGGTGCGAGGTGTTCTTCAGCACCCCGATGTTGTTGCCGCCCGCGAACGCCGGAGCGATCGAGCCGGACTTCACACCGGGCAGCGGGACCACCGCGTACTTGCCCTTGGCCTTCCCGGCGTCCACGGCGGCGTGGCTGAAGTCCCCGCCGATCGCCATGGCAGCCTTGCCCGCGGCGAACGCGGTCACCGTGTCGTTGCCCGTCATGCTCGCGCACTTGGCGGCGGGGCAGTTGTCGTCGCCGAAGAGGGAGGTGTACGCCTCGATGCCCTTGCGGGCGGCGGGGCCGGCGACCGCGGAGGCGTACGCACCGCTCTTCTCGGTGGCCAGCTCACCGCCGTTGGCCCACAGGAACGGCAGCGCGCCGTAGGTGTAGGCACCCCCGACGGCGAGGCCGTACAGATCGGGGCGCGCGGCGCGGACCCGCTTCGCGGTGGTGATCAGCTCGGCCTGCGTTCCCGGTACGCGCAGCCCGAGTTCGCGGAAGACGTCGGTGCGGTAGTACAGCGCCCGGATGCCGACGAAGTACGGCGCCCCGTAGACCTTGCCGTCCACGGTGACCGAGCGCCGGGCCGTGGGGTCGGTGTCCCGGGACTCGTTCCAGGCGTCGAACTCCCTCGTGACGTCGGCGAGTCCGCCGTCCTTCACGTACCCGGCGGTGTCGGTGTTGCCGTACTCGATGACGTCCGGCGCGGACTTCGGGTCGTTGAAGGCGGCCTTGACCCGCTGGGCGCGGGTCTCGACCGGGATGTACTCGACGGTGACGTCGACGCCCCGGTGCGCCTTCTCGAAATCGGCGAGGACCGCGTCGACGACGCGCTGCTTGGGCTGGTTGTCGACCTCCTGGAAAAGCCAGACGCGCAGGGTACCGGTCTTCTCGTCCTTGCCGGAGGAGGAGGTGCCGGAGGTCTGGGGAGCGCAGGCGGTGGCCAGGACGGCGGCGAGCGCGGTGAACCCGGCGAGACGGACGGACAGCTTCATGTACTGCTCCTCCGATGAGGCGTTGCAACATGCGCAATGCTGGTTTCGCTGTGCACAACGCCTCGGAGGCTAAAGGCTGCGTTCACACGCCCACAAGAGGTCTCCACCACTCTGTGACCCCACGGCGCACACCGTGCAACGCCCAAGCGGACAAAGCTCCCGAACGGTACGTCAGCGCACCGGGAAACCGAAGGAGTACCCCTGCTCCTTCAGCCACGGCAGCAGGGCGCGCAGCGCCACCACCGTCTGCGAGCGATCGCCGCCCGCGTCGTGGAAGAGGATCGTGGGACCGTTGGCCAGCTGGCCCTTGACGGTCGCGATGATCGCCTCGCCGCCCGGCCGCTCGAAGTCCTTGGAGTCGACGTTCCAGCCGAGGGGCCGCATCCCGTGCGAGGCCGCCAGCTCGCGGCTGTACGGGGTGAAGGCGCCGCCCGGGGCGCGGTAGTACAGCGGACGCACCCCGCCCGACGCCTTGGTGATCTGCCGCTCCGCCTCGACGATCTGCCGCGCCTGGTAGGACTCGGACTTGTGGTCCATGGCCGTGTCGTGCGCCACCGTGTGGTCGCACAGCCGGTGGCCGGCGGCCACCACCTGGCGCACCAGGTCCGGGTGGGCCTCCGCCTGGGGACCGACCATGCAGAAGGTCGCCTTCACGCCGTTGTCCCGCAGCAGCTGGAGCACCTGTGGGGTCCAGACCGGGTCCGGGCCGTCGTCGATGGTGATGTTGACCGCGTGCGCGCCCCCGTCGGAGGCGTGGACTATGGACGGGGACACGGGCGCCGCCTTCGGCGCGGTGGGCCGGGCGGAGGCCTCCGGCGTGGCCGGCCCGCCACCGCTCTGCCCGGCCTGCGCCGTCCACACCGAGGTGACGGCGGCCACCGCCGTCACCCCGACCGCCGCCGCGATCACCCGGCCGTACCAACCCCGTCCGCCGTGCCGTGCCATGTCCGCCCCGCCCCCTGGTGTGTCCGTTGTGCCGATCGGTTCCCGTGCACCTGGCAGGACGGCGGGAAACGATCACGGGATCCGTCTGTTACGGATCACGGACAATTCCGAGGCGCTTTGGCGACAGTCACCCCTCGCCGGGGCGGGAGGGCGCCCGTCGTCGCGTCACGACGGTTGACGCGCGGGCGGACCGACGACCAGTCCCCCGGCCGGGGACCGCACGTGCGCGCCGCTGGCGGCGTTGCCCCCGCCGAGCACCTGCACGGTGCGCAGCGGCGGCCGGCCGTGCGGGGCGTTGCTCCGCCCGCGCGTCACGACGGTTGACGCGCGGGCGGACCACCGCGCCCCTGGCCGTCACCGGCGGCGGACGTGCGCGTGCGGGTCGTCGTGTCCGCGTGCGGGGGCGGTGTGTCGGTGACGCGGCGGGCCGCCGGGCCGGAGGCCGGCCCCGGCCGGACGGTCCGCACCGCCGGCCATGTCCGCCGGCTGCGACGCCGTGGGCCGGAACGGCTCCACCACCCTGCGCCGCGCCCGACTCGACGGCCCGGACGTCGCCTCGGCGGTGATGACGGTCGCCCCCCCCACGCCCTCGGCCGGGATCCCCGGCGCGGCCCCGGCCGAGTTCCGGGAGGCACACCGTCGCTCCCCGGCCGTTCGGCCGGACGCGACCGCGGGCTCGGCGGCGTGGTGACGCGGGGCCGCCCCGACGGCGCCCGCGCCTGCCTCCCGAAGCGCTCCGGCGCACCCGCCGAGGGCGGGTGCGCCGGAAGAAGGGACCGGGTCGGACCGCGGCTACCAGAAGTGGCGACGGCCGCCGACGGCGTGGCCCATGGATCCCATGATCCACAGGATGGCTCCCACCACCAGCAGGATGATGCCGATAGTCCACAGGATCGAGATGCCCGTGACGAAGCCGATGATGAGCAGGATGATGCCGAGGGCGATCATGGCGTGCCTCCAGCCGGTAGTGGTGCTCCTGCCGACCGTGTGCCCCGAACGCGGCGCACATCGCATTCCGCGGCGTAAAAACTTCGCATAACGGGACGATCTTTGCCTGTCTCGCGGCGGCCGTGAGCGGGCCAAGACCCTCCGTGTTTCAAAAGTTCGGTCCGCAACATTGCTTTCTGGTTGCGGGGGGCTCACATTACCTATCGGTAGAACTCCTCGGTAATCCCTCCCGGCGCGCCCGCGGCACCGGCATGCCCGTGCGTCCCGTGTCCTCCCCGGAAGGGAGAATGTCATGCCCATGTCATCCCTGCGCCGTGTCCTCACCGCGGCGTCCGCGGCCCTCGGCGCCCTGGCACTCGGTCTCGCCGCGGCCCCCGCCCAGGCCGGCACGTCCCTGGACTACGCCGCCCTCGGCGACAGCTACAGCGCCGCCTCCGGTGTGCTGCCCGTCGACCTCGGCAGCCCGCTCTGTCTGCGCTCCACCGCGAACTACCCCCACGCCATCGCCGCCCGGACCGGCGCCCGGCTGACGGACGTCACCTGCGGCGCCGCCCAGACCAAGCACTTCACCGAGTCCCAGTACCCCGGCGTCGCCCCCCAGGTCGACGCCGTCACCGCCGACACCGACCTGGTGACGCTGACCATCGGCGGCAACGACAACGGCACCTTCATCAACGCCGTGACCTCCTGCGGCGCCGCGGGCGTCTTCAGCGGCGGCAAGGGCAGCCCGTGCAAGGACAAGTACGGCACGTCCTTCGACGACGAGATCGACGCCAAGACCTACCCGGCCCTGAAGGCCGCGCTCGGCGCCGTCCGCGCCAAGGCCCCCCACGCCCGGGTGGCCGTGCTCGGCTACCCGTGGATCACGCCCGCCACCGCCGACCCCTCCTGCTTCGTCAAACTGCCCATCGCCGCCGGCGACGTGCCCTACCTGCACTCCCTCCAGGCCCACCTCAACTCCGTGGTCGAGCGCGCAGCCGAGGAGTCCGGAGCCACCTACGTGGACTTCGCGGAGGCCTCCGCGGGGCACGACGCCTGCCGGCCGGCCGGCACCCGCTGGATCGAGCCGCTGCTGTTCGGGCAGAACATCGTCCCGGTCCACCCCAACGCCCTCGGCGAGCGGCGCATGGCCGACCGCACCCTGAGCGTCCTCGGCCTCGGCTGACCCGGGCCCGTCGGCCCCCGTCCGGGGCCGTGGGTCAGGCTTCGGCGAGCAGCGGATCGTACGGGGTCGAGCGGGCGCGGCCCGACATGAAGGACAGGAAGTCCCGGACGAACGCCCCGCGCGGGTAGCTGCCGTCGGCGTCGGCCAGGTCGCGGCGAAAGCCCCTGCGGAACAGCGCCCGGTACTCGTCCGCGTCGACCCGCTGGTCGCCGTCGGCGTCGGTGACGTCGAACAGGACCTCGGCGACCCTGATCAGCGCGGGACCGGCGAGCGACGGCACGGCCTCGGCGTACTCCCGGCGGCTGACCCGGCCGTCGCCGTCGGTGTCGAGAGCCGCCTGGAGCTCCCGCCACCAGTCGGCGAACGCGTCGTAGAGCCGGGTCTCCGCCGGTTCGTCCAGGTCGAGACGGCCGGCGATCTCCCGGGCCATCGCGGCGAGGTCGGGCCAGTCCAGACAGCCGTCCCCGGTCTGGTCCAGCACCGCGTCGAAGAACTCCTCCGCGCCGCGCCGCACACCGGTGTCCGCGCCGGGCTCCGGCTCCGGCGGCAGCGGAGTGATC
Organism: Streptomyces sp. NPDC104831; assembly: GCF_055583025.1. Taxonomy (NCBI): domain Bacteria; kingdom Bacillati; phylum Actinomycetota; class Actinomycetes; order Kitasatosporales; family Streptomycetaceae; genus Streptomyces; species Streptomyces sp. NPDC104831. The sequence goes on along the minus strand of NZ_JBVJOT010000031.1, from coordinate 72,454 downwards.
AGCCGGAGCAGGGCCCCGGCCCGCCGCATCCGGTCCCGCAGCGCCCGCAGCGTCCGGGCCCGGGGGTCGTCGCTGTCGGGGGAGAGGGCGAGCAGCTCCAGCACCGTCTCGGTACGCAGCCAGCCCTCCGGCAGGAACCGGGCGAGGCCGACGCCCAGATAGGCGCTCTGCATCAGCGTCGCCGCGCCGGGCAGTTCGGGCAGTCCCGCCCGCCGGCGGAACGGCTCCGGCAGCGACGCCACCGTGACCACGCCGATGAGCGGCCCCACGAGCGCCCGGCCGGCCGCCCACACCGTGGGCAGGCCGCGCAGCAGGGGCGGCGCGGGCAGGTGGTCGAAGAGCCGGTAGAGGATGATGCGCATCGCCTCCGTGTGCTCCAGCTCCTCCTCCACCACCCGTTCGTAGTACGGCCAGAACTCGTGGACCGTGGGCGGAAGGTGCCGGGCATCGCCGTCCAGGGTGGCCAGATAGCCCCGGAACTCGCCGTACAGCTCCTCGATGGCCTCCTGCTCCAGCGGCTGCCCGCTGAACCGGCACATGGTGACGCTGCTCTCGAAGAGGGTCGCCACCACCCAGGCGCGCACCGCCGGGTCCATCGCGTCGTAGGTCCGGCCGTGCGCGTCGGTGCCGCTCAGCCGGGCGTGCAGCCGGTTGAGCCGCGCCGCCTCCTTGCGCCGTACCTCCTCGTCGTCGCCGGACATGCGCTGCAGGCTCGTGATCGTGTTGCGCAGCCGCCGCCACGGGTGCGTCACGAAGGTCGAGTTGTCGGCGAGGGCGGCGCCGATCTGCGGGTGCGCCGCCTCCAGGACGGTCGCCCGGATGACGGCCAGCGCCCAGCGCGGATCGTCGAAGAAGCCGCGGAACCGGCTGCCCAGGCCGAAGAGCTGGTCGGCGCCGGTGGTGGGCTGGGGCTCGTCGGCGCCCGTCTCGGTCACGGTCGTCGTTCTCCGTTCGCGTTCGGCCGTACGCCGCCGAAGCGGCGATCGCGCTGCTGATAGGTGTGCAGACACTCCAGGAAGTGCGGTGCGCGGAAGTCGGGCCACAGGACCGGCGAGAAGATCCATTCCGCGTAGGCGACCTGCCAGAGCATGAAGTTGGAGATGCGCTGCTCCCCGGAGGTCCGGATGACGAGGTCCACGTCGGGGGTGTCGGGGAAGGGCAGATGGGCGGCGAAGCTCCGCTCGTCCACGGCCTCGGCCGGCACCCCGCTGCGGATCAGCGACCGCGCCGCCGCCACGATGTCCCGGCGCCCGCCGTGATCGAACGCCACGGTCAGCGTCATGCCCCGGTTCCCGCCGGTCAGGGTCGTCAGATCGGCGAAGTCCCGGGCCAGCGGCGCGGGGATACGCGGATCCGACACACCGAGGAACCGGCAGCGGATACCGCGCGCGTGCAGCAGCGGGGCGTGCTTGCGCACCACCCGGCGGACCAGCCGCATCAGGAAGTCGACCTCGCAGCCGGGCCGTTGCCAGTTCTCCGTGGAGAACGCGTACAGGCTCAGCCATCCCACCCCGGCCGAGCGGGCCGCCTCGATGACGTCGATCACCGTCGCCTCGGCCGCACGGTGTCCCGAGGTGCGCGGCAGCGACCGCCGTGCCGCCCAGCGGCCGTTGCCGTCCATGACGCAGGCCACGTGCCGCGGCACCCCCCGGCGGCCCTCCTCCCGGACCGCACCGGAGGCGGAATCCTCCACGATTTCCTCCACCGTCATGCCTGCCCCCGGCGGCCACGAGCGGACCGCGCCGCTGCCCGGCCCCCTCGGGTCGCGGGCCGGATCGTCCCCAGCAGACTGCCAGCCGCCCGCCCGAACGGCGGTACGGGCGGGCGCGGTTCACCCTTGGTACTGGTGTGCGGGATCCGGGGCGTACGCCGGTGCGCCGGTCAAACCCGAGCGCAACGGGGGGTTTTCCTCCGGTCCCGTGCTGGGGGCCGCCCCCCTGCCGATCCGCCTGCCCGCCGGAATGAGGACACGGCGGGCGTTGCCTAGCGTGCGGGACATGGCACTTTCCTTACCCCGCACCGCGCCGCGCCGGCGTGCCGGACTCGTGGCCTTGGCCGTGGCCTGCCTGCTGACCGCCGCCCCCGCCGCCGTCGCCCACCCGGCCCCGGGCGCGCCCCGCGCCTGCGGCCCGCACCCGGCGGTGACCCGGTCCGTGCACCACCTGGTGACGCACGACCGCGTCGCCGGCGCCGCCGTCCTGGTCACCGACCCCGGCCCGGCCGCCCCCTGCGCCCGCTGGACGGTGACCGACGGCGTGGCCGATCTGCGCACCGGCCGCCCCATGAACGCCACCGACCGGCTCCGGGCCGGCAGCGTCACCAAGACGTTCACCGCGACCGTCGTCCTGCGCCTGGCCGCCGAGGGGCGGCTCTCCCTGGACGCGCCGGTCGAGCGCTATCTGCCCGGCCTGATCCGCGCGGGCGGTCACGACGGCCGCCGGATCACCGTACGGCAGCTGCTGCGGCACACCAGCGGGCTGCCCGACTACCTCGACGCGCCCGAGTGGCAGCACCCCGAGCGGGTGCGCTACCGCCACTTCGAGCCGCGCCGGCTCATCGCCCGCGCCCTGCGGCTGCCGGCACCTGAGGGCACCTGGCACTACGCGACCACCAACTACCTCGTCGCCGGGCTGATCATCCGGGAGGTCACCGGCCACAGCCCGGAGGCGGAGATCACCCGCCGGATCATCGCGCCGCTGGGCCTGCGCGACACGTACTGGCCGGGCGACGACCCCCGCATCCGCGGCCCGCACTCGCACAGCTACTTCACCGCGGCCGACGGCCGCCGCGTGGACGGCACGGACTGGAACACGACCTTCGGCGGGGCCGGCGGCGCCCTGGTGTCCACCCCGGCCGACCTCACCCGGTTCGCCGACGCCCTGTTCACCGGCCGGCTGCTGCCCCCGCCCCAACTCGCCGAGATGCGGCGGACGGTGCAAGCCGACCCCGAGCGGCTCTGGCCCGGCGCCCGTTACGGCCTCGGCCTGATCTCCTCCCCGCTGTCCTGCGGCGGCACCTGGTGGGGTCACGCCGGCACCGTGCCCGGCGGCCACCGGGCGCTGGTCGCCGCCGGCCCCGGCGGACGCACCGTCGCCGTCGCCCTGAACGAGGTGCCGGCCACGCTCCGGGCCGAACTGGACTTCCTCGACATCGTCGACCGGGCCCTGTGCGAGGGGGCCCCAGCCGAAAGGACCCCGGCATGACCGGCACCCCTTCCCCGGACGGCGGGCACCGCCGTCCGCGCCGCCTCGTCCCCCGGGCCGCGGCGGCGGTCGCCCTCGCCCTGGCGGGCGTGCTGTCCCAGACCGCCGCCCCGGCCTCCGCCGCCCGCCCCGCCGCCGACCCCCTCGCCCGGTACCACCACCAGCACCTGCACTGGAAGAGCTGCCTGCTCGGCCCCGACGACGCCACCGGCAGGGAACTCGACCAGGCCGGCGCCCAATGCGCCGACGTCACCGTCCCGTTGGACTACTCCCGTCCGGGCGGCCGTACCCTCACCGTCGCCATCTCCCGCATCCGGGGCACCGACACCGCGCACCGCGTCGGCGCGCTGCTGCTCAACAGCGGTGGGCCCGGCGGCCAGACCCTCGGCGACCCGCCCTTCGTGCGCCGCGCCATGCGGGAGGTGGCCGCGCGCTACGACGTGGTGGGCGTCGACCCCCGCTTCGTCGGCCGCAGCACCCCGCTGGACTGCCGCTGGCCCACCGGCAGCATGATCCGCGGTGCCGGTACCGGCCGCGCCGGTTTCGAGCACGAAGCCGGCTTCGCCGCGGACCTGGCCCGCCGCTGCCGCACCCACGCCGGCGACCTGCTGCCGCACTCCAGCACTCGCAACACCGCGCGCGACATGGACGTCATCCGGGCCGCGCTGGGCGAGCGCCGGATCTCCTACCTGGGCTACTCCTACGGCAGTTACCTCGGTCAGGTCTACGCGACGATGTTCCCGCGGCGCGTCGACCGGGTCGTCCTGGACGGCGTGATCGACCCCGCCCGCTACAGCCCCCGGCTGCTGCGCGACTCCGAGGAGGCCAACCGGCACGCCCTGCGCGGCTGGGCTGACTGGGCCGCCGGCCACCACGCGGCCTACGGACTGGGACGCACCCGCGACGCCGTGCTGGCGACCGTGGAGGCGGCCCGGTCGGCCGCCGCCCGCACCCCGCTGCGCGTCGGCGGCTACCGGGTGGACGACCACGTCCTGCCCGTCGTCGTCTTCAACGGCCTCTCGCAGGACGACCCCGCGGCCTACGGCGACTTCGCCGAGGGCGTGCGGGACCTGCGGAACGCCGCCGAGGGCCGGGCCGTCACCCCGTCCCCGTGGCTGGCCTCGGTCCTTCGGTTCACGCTGACCGGGCACGACTCCGCCTACGGCAGCGCGCAGACGTCCATCCTGTGCGGGGACGTGCCCGCGCCCCGCGACCCGGAGACGTACTGGCGCGACCTGCGCCGCGCCGGGGCCGGGGACCGCCTGTTCGCCCCGGTCACCAACAACATCAACCCCTGCGCGTTCTGGGAGCCGCCGCGCGAACGCCCCACCACCATCCGCGCCGACCTGCCCGCCCTGCTCGTCAACGCCACCGGCGACCCCCGCACCGTCTACCAGGGGGCCCGGGCGGTGCGCCGCGACTGGCCCAGCTCCCGTCTGGTCACCCTGCGCGACGCCGATCAGCACGCGCTCTACGGCGTGTACGGCAGTTCGTGCGTGGACGCCGCGGTCAACGCCTACCTCGCGACCGGCCGCCTGCCGGCCGAGGACGTCGGCTGCCCCCGGCCCACCCGGTGAGACGGCGCGTGCGGTCCGGACGGGGCGGGAGCCCAGGGTCCGGCACATGACGCGACGGCGTGCGCTTCCCGGCGGATCCGCCCGTGAGGAGCGGATCGGTCGCGCCCGCGCCGCGGCCGACGGGGACCGGGGCCATGTCTCCCGGACCACCGCCTCCCGGACCGCGCGGACTCCGCGCCCCGCCGGCCGGTGCCGGGCCGCCGCTCCGGCGGCGTCCGGCCGGCCGGCGGCATGGCGGAGCGCGGTCTCGCCGACCCCCGCGGGAGGAGGGACCGAGGCCGACGCCCGCCGCCCGGCCGGAAGGTGGACACGACGGCCGGCCCGTCCGCTACGGCACCACGGGCCGGCCGGTCAGCGGTGTGCGGCCGCCCGGCCCGGCAGCCCGTTCGCCGCGCCGCAGGATCCGTGCCTCGTGGGGCAGGAGGCGGGGGCCGGCCACGATCAGCACCTCGCACACGGCCCGGGCCGGCACGAACCGGTGCACCGGCCGGGGGCGCAGCCGGGCGAGCGGTCCCCGCCGCCGGGCCATGCCGACGACCAGCAGGTCGTCGGCGGACGCGGCCACCGAGCAGAGCACCGGCCCGGCGGGGCCCCTGATCACGCGTCGTACGATCCGCAGGTCCGCCGGGGGACCGCCCGCCGCCAGGTCGAAGGCCCGCTCCAGACATCGCCGCGCCTCGTCGGCCCACAGCCGGGCCCACGACGTCTCCGGCCGGCGGGCGTAGAGCGCCTCGCCCTCCGGTGGCTCCCAGGCGCGGACGGCCACCAGTGTCCGCCCGGTGGCCCGGGCCTCCCGGACGCCTCGCCGCAGCGCGGCCAGTCCGGCGAGCGAGTCGCTCACCCCGACGACGACGTTTCCCGCCCGCTCGTCGTACGGGCTTCCCAGTGGTGCCATGCCAACCAGGCTAGGAAGGCCAATACCCGCTCTGCAAAGTCCAATTCGGGACAAGTGGCCTTGGGCGGGGTCCGGCGGACGGGGCCGTACGAAGGGCGGTATCCGGCCAACCTCCGGCCGCCGGATCGTCCGGCCGCGTGGTGCGTTCGTGTCCGGTCCCGGCGACCCGTTGTCCGGCATCCGGGCGGGTGCGCGCCCGTCCGTCAGTGCCCGAGCGGCGGTGACCGCACGGCGCGCGGGCGTCGCAACGGAGGGCGAACCGGAGCGCCGATGATCGGTGAAAGTCCGAAAACGGCTGCCTGGCAGGGTTTTTGACCACCCTGGTGATTAGCCGGTGAACGATCTTGGGAAGGTTCCGGTGGTCGCCGACACGTGATCTTCACCGGCCCGGCCGGAGCCGTCGCGTGTCACCCGTCCGCCCCCGAGGGGAGGTGCAGTGATGAAGCTTCTTTTCGCCATCCGCAACCGCGTCGCCGCCGGCAAGAGCCTCAAGGCCAACGCCTGGTACCTCTGGTACTGATCCGCTCCGCGCCCGCGCGGTGACATCGTCGCCCGGCCGGACCGCCGCGCGGACCGGCCGGGCGACGGCGTCCCGCCGCGTCCCGGACTTCCCTGACCACGCCCCCCGTCCCGTACCGGAGGAGCCATGCCGCCGTCATCCACCGCACGGGCGCGCACCACGGTGTTCGCCCCCCGGCTCGCCGCCCTCATCGGCGACCACCTGGGCCGGGACGTCTTCCGGCTGGAACCGGACACCGTCGGCGTCGCGGGATGCGAGGTCACCGACCGCATCCTGGCCGCGCGCCGGGCGACCGAGACCGAACGGCCCACCTTCAAGCCGCTGCACGGGCGCTCGATATCCCGCGCCGAGGCCTCCGCCGTCACCCGCACCATCGGCAACGACGTGCGCGCGGCCCTCGCCCGCCCGCTGCCCGAGGGCGTGGACCTCGCCGGCCCCTGGCCGCTGACCGGGCACAACTTCTTGCGCGACCTCATCCTCGGCCAGGACCCCCGCCGGCTGCGCACGCTGATGAGCCGCACCCTCGAACTGACCCCCAAGCTCACCTGGTCGGTGATCGCCGTCGGCGCCGCCCTGCCCGGCCGGCCCCGCCCGGACCCCCGGCTCACCGGCCTCGCGAACCGCACGGCCGAGGCCCGCGGCTACCAGGAACGGCGGTACGCCATGGGGATGTACCGCAGGGCCGCGGCCCCCGTCTGCTTCACGGTCTCCACCCTCGTGGCCAACGCCCTCTGGCTGGGCGCCCCGTTCGACGAGGGCACCTCCAACCGGAACATCATCCTGGAGTCGCTGCGGCTGCTGCCGCCCTCGTGGAACATCCTGCGCAACGCCTCCCCCGAGTACCCGGCCATCGACGACCGGATCGGGGAGCGGGACGACGTCCTGCTGCTGCCGCTGCTCTCCCACCGCGACCCCGCCCTCTGGGACGACGCCGACGCCTTCCGCCCGGAGCGCTGGGACCGCCTCGACCCCGACACCGCCCCCGGCTATCTGCCCTTCGGCCACGCGTCGGAGCGCTGCTGGGGCCGCCACATGGTCATGCCGCTGGCGGAACTGCTGCTGGACCTGGTGCGTGGCTCCGGACTGGTGGTCGACCCCGGCCAGCGGGTCGGCCGGGTGCCGCTGCTCGGACTGATGGGCGTGGAGGAGGTACGGCTGATCCGGTCGCGCTGACGGTCACCGCGCTGGCGGTCACCGCGCGGAACCTCCGGCCTCGGCCCGTTGGCCACGACCCCTATGTCAGGTAGCCTGACATATATAGCGCACGGAACCGGAGGCTCCGCATGACCATCGAATACGCCACCCGCTACCGGGCCCGCTCCTTCATTCCGCCGGAGCCGGGCAAGCCCTACTTCATCGAGAAGGGCCTGGGTGACCGGGCCCACCTGTTCGGCGACCTGATCACGGTCTACGCGGGCGGCGAGCAGACCGAGAACACCTTCAACTTCTTCACCTGCGAGGGCCCGAAGGGCGAGCTGATCCCGGCCCACTCGCACGCGGACACCTACGAGGTCTTCTACATCACCCACGGGGCCGTGCGGCTCTTCGTGGAGGACCTCGAGGGCGAGCAGCACGAGAAGCTGCTCACGCCGGGGGACTTCGGTTTCGTGCCGAAGAACTGCGTCCACGCCTACCGCATGGAGCGCCACCACTCGCAGGTCGTGGGCGTGGCCGCCGGACCGGGCGGCACCTTCGAGCGATTCTTCGAGTCCCTCGGCACCCCGGCCGAGGAACTGGGCCTGCCGGGGAGGCCGTTCGTGCCGGAACGGGAGAAGTTCGCGACCGTGCCCCAGCGGTACGACGTCCGGTTCCGCCCCGACCACCGGTGGCGCACCGGGAGCTGACGGCCGTGTCCCGCGCGGGGGCGGGCACCGCGCACGTCCCGGCGCCGGACGCCGACGGGCGCCCGCCCACCACCGCCGACGCCCGGACCCCGTTCCCCCGCCCCGCCCGCCGGGGAAACCCCATGCCACCCGAGGAGCACCCCGTGCCGGAAGAAGCCGCACACCCAGCCCCCAGGCCTCATGACGTTCCGCGGTTCCCCCTGGAACTGCTGGCGCCCCCGGACCCCGCCCGCCTGCCCCTGCCGCCGTCCGCCCGGCCCGCGCCCGGCGTCCGGCTGCTGCGCGGCGCCGTCTACGCCGTGCCCGACGGCGGCCGGCCGCTGGAGACCGACCTGTGGCTGCCCGAGCCGGCGAACGGCCCGCTGCCGGTGGTCGTCTTCGTGCACGGCGGCGGCTGGCGCACCGGACTGCGCGACGACCCGGGCCCGCTCTTCCGGCGCCCGCGGCCGGGCCCGTTCGCCCGGCTGGCCGGCTCCGGGGTGGCCGTGGCCTGTCCCGACTACCGGCTCAGCGGCGAGGCCCGGCACCCGGCCCAGCTGGACGACCTGCGCGCGCTGCTGGTCTGGCTGCGCGACCGGGCCGGGGAGCTGGGCCTCGACCCGGACCGGGTGGTCCTGTGGGGCGAGTCCGCCGGCGGCCACCTGGCCGCGCTGACCGCGCTCACCACCGGGACGGCCGGCCCCGGCGGACGGGCGGCGACCGTGCGCGGCTGCGTCACCTGGTACGCGCCCACCGACCTCACCCGCCTCGCCGAGGACCACCCGCCGGGCCGCTTCGACGCGGCAGACCCCACTTCCCGGGAGGCGCTGCTGCTCGGGGCCGCCCCTGCCGCCGTCCCCGACGCGGCCCGGGACGCCAGCCCCGCGCTGCGGGTGACCCCGGCGGCGCCGCCGTTCCTGCTGCTGCACGGCACCGAGGACGAGTTCGTGCCGTGTGCGCAGAGCGACCGGCTCGCGACCGCCCTGCGGACCGCCGGGGTGCCGGTCGAACACGTGCGGGTGCCCGGCGCGAACCACCTGTGGGTGGGGCTCACGCAGGAGGAGGCCGAGCGGTGCCTCGCGCGGACGGCCCGGTTCATCGCCCGGCACTGCGGCCGGGGAGCCGGGGAACAGGAGGCCGGACAAGGAGGGTGAGGAGGCCGGACAAGGGGGAGAGGAGGCCGGGCAAGGAGGGTGAGGGGGCCGGGCAAGGGGAGCGGGGGCCGGACACCAGGAGGATAATCCGCTGGGTATCCGACCCCCCCGAGGAGCCATGAGTCACCGCGCCGCCAATCTGCCCCAGCTTCTGTCCGAGGCCCGCCGCTGGTTCGAGGACGCCTTGTTCGCCAGCATGGAGGCGGCGGGCGAGCAGCCGGTGACCACGGCGCAGGCGTCCGTCTTCGCGATGCTCGACGCCGAGGGCACCACCGTCTCCGAACTCGCCCGGCGGATGGGCGTCACCCGGCAGACCGCCCATCAGGCGGTGCACGGACTGATCGGCATGGGGCTGCTGGGGCAGGAACCCGACCCCGGCTCCGCCCGGCGGCGGCTGATCCGCATGACCGCCGAGGGCCGGCGCGTGCACGAGCGCGCGCAGGCCACGATCGGGGTGATCGAGTCGGTCCTGCTGGAACGCATCGGAGCGGACGCGGCCCGCGCCCTGGACGGCGCGCTGCGGTCCGACTGGGGCGTGCCCCCGCTCGTCGCGGCCCCCTGACCGGTCAGGAGGCCACGCTCCGCTCCCCGGCGGGGACCGGGACCACCTCGATGCGCTGCACGGCCCGGCTGAGCACCAGCACCCCCGCGACGATCAGCAGCGCCCCGCACAGCTCGGGCACGAGCCACCACCCGGTGCGGATCCGCTCGCCGAAGAGGGTGACGCCGAGGGCCAGGCTCACCACCGCGTCACCGATGGTCAGCGCGGGCTGCGCCGCGGCCAGCGGACCGGCCTGCAACGCGTTCTCCAGCAGCAGGACGGCGGCGATCCCGGCGAGCGCGAAGCCGTACGTCTGCCAGGACCGCAGGAACGCCGTGAGGCCGTGGTCGGCGAAGGTGCCGCTCGCCGACTTCAGCAGGGCGGCGGTCAGCGCGTTGCCCGTCGCGGAGGCGGCCGCCAGCAGCGCGGCGCGCCGGGCCGGGGAGTGCCCCCGGCCGGCCAGTCCCACCGCCAGGGCCATCGCGCCGGCGCACAGCAGCAGGGCCGGCAGCCACCGGGCCATCGGCGCCTGGTCGGTGGCGCCGTGCGGGGCCGCCGCCAGCAGCAGGGCGGCGAGGCCCGCCAGGCAGCCGCCGACCCCCCACCAGCCCGAGCGCGGCAGCCGCCGGTGCATCAAGGGGGCGGCGACGAGCAGCGCGAAGGGCAGCTCGAGGATGAACAGCGGCTGCACCAGGGCGAGCGGGCCGTTGACCAGGGCCAGGCTCTGGAACAGCGCGGCGCAGGCCACACCGGCCATGCCGATCACCCAGACGGGCCGGCGCACCAGCTCCGCGAGCAGCCGGAACCCGCCGCGGCTGCTGGCGGAGGCCGCCTTGCGCTGGCACGCGGTGCCCACGGCGTTGCTCGCCGCTCCCGCGACGGCGAACACCGCGGCGAGTTCGATCACGGCCCCCTCCTGCCTGCGGCAGACCTCCCGGCGGGAGGAATCGGACGCCTTCAGCCTACGGAAGGAGGCGCGCCCGCGCCGTACGGCGGACCTGCGCCGGGGGCTTGCCCGGCGGCCGTGGTGCCGAGGGCCCGCCACCGCGTCCGGCGCGGTGCCGGCCGCCGCGGCCCCGCCGGGCCGGCTCGTCCGAACAGGTCCGGAGCGGCGCGCCCGGCGCCGGTGGGGGCGGCCCGGCCGGTGCCCACCCGCGCGTCGCGGGCGTCGCTCCACTCCGCGGGCAGGCCGGCCGAGCCGGCCCGGCGACGATCGCCGAGGCGGCCTCGTGGGCGACGCGCGGCGTCCGCGCCCGACGCGACGTCGGCCGGGTGCGGACGCGCGCGTGACCCCGCACCGCCCGCCGGGCGGTCCGGGGTCACGCGGGGCGGGGGCGTGCTCAGGCGGCGTGGCGCTTGGCCAGCTCACGCGCCTTGGTGGCGGCGTCCTCCAGGGCGCGGTCACGGGAGGCCTCGTACAGCGGGACCAGTTCGGCCATCTCCGGGTTCACGGACGCCATGGTCAGCTCGGGGACGATGAAGTCCACGTCCAGGCCGAGGCCCGTGCCCAGCGCGGCTTCGAGGTAGTTCTGCACGTACTCGAAGCCCTCGCGGGGGGTGCCCGGCGCGTAGGAGCCGCCCCGGCTGGCGACGACGGTCACCGGGGTGCCCTTGGCGGACTGGACCGGGCCCGCGGTGCGGCCCATCAGGATCACGTTGTCCAGCCAGGCCTTGAGGGTGGAGGGGATCGTGAAGTTGTACATCGGGGCGCCGATCAGCACCGCGTCGGCCTGCTCCAGCTCCTCGATCAGCTTGACGCGCTCGGCGAACGCGGCGGCCTGCTCCGGGGTGTGGGTGGCCGGGTCGGTGAAGCCGGCCAGGTGGGTCTCGGCGGTGATGTGCGCGACCGGCTGCGCCGCCAGGTCGCGGTAGACGACCGTGCCCTCCGGGTGCTCCTCCTGCCAGTGCTTGCGGAAGGCCTCCGTCACGACGCGCGAGGCCGATGCCTCGGCCGGGAACACGGACGAATCGATGTGCAGCAGGGTGGCCATGGGTCTCTCCAGAAAGGGCTGAAGCAGCCGGACGCCGGAAGCGCGGGCTGAGGTTTAGTACTGGACTACTTTTATCACATGGACTTACTTTTATTTAGTCCCCTACGCGGGAGTAGTAGGCTGAGGTCATGGACGAGAACCACGACAGCGCGGCCTGCAAGCGGGTGGACGACGGCATCACCCGTGTCTTCCAGCTCCTCGGCAAGCGCTGGAGCGGGCCGATCGTGGCCGTCCTGGTGGGGCAGCCCGCCTACTTCGCCGACATCAGACGGGCCATCCCCGGCATCAGCGAACGCATGCTCTCCGACCGGCTCGCCGAACTCGGCGCCGCCGGCCTCGTCCTGCGCGAGGTCGACGAGGGCCCCCCGCTGCGCGTCTCCTACCGGCTGACCGAGGCCGGCGCCGCCCTGGAGCCCGCGCTCCGCCAGCTGGCCCAGTGGGCCAAGTCCCACCTGCCCGACGTCCCGCAGTGCACCGGGGTCGCCCTGGACCCCTCGACCCGGGCACCGGGCTAGGGCCTCCGGCCGTCCCGCAGCGCGTGCCGGCTCAGTCGACCGGCCAGGTGTGCACCGGGGCGTTGAGATGCATGTAGTCGATGTACACCTGGGTCATCCGGCGCAGCGCCTCGTGCCGGCCGGCGTGCGCGGTGTCGGCCACGTGGTGGAACATCTCCTTCTGCCACACCGCTCCGTTGCGCGCCGTCACACACCGCTGCTCGATCACCCCGAGCAGGGGCTCCCGCCAGGCCGCGTCCATGCCGGACAGCTCCAGGCCGCGGTGCGCGAGCGGCAGCAGCCGCCGCAGCACCAGCTCCGGTGCCGGCGCCTCGCCCGTCCCCGGCCAATACAGCGGCGCGTCGATGCCGAGCCGGGCGGCGGTGTGCAGGTTGTCCTCGGCGGCGGCGAAGGACATCCGCGACCACACCGGCCGGTCCTCCTCCACCAGGGCGCGGGTCAGGCCGTAGTAGAAGGCGCCGTTGGCGAGGGTGTCGGCGACGGTCGGGCCGGCGGGCAGCACCCGGTTCTCCACCCGGATGTGCGGCCGGTCGCGGGAGACGGCGTACACCGGCCGGTTCCAGCGGTAGATCGTGCCGTTGTGCAGGGTGAGTTCGGGCAGTGCCGGGATGTCGCCGCGGTCCAGCGTCTCCACCGGGTCCTGCTCGTCGCACAGCGGGAGCAGCGCCGGGAAGTAGCGCAGGTTCTCCTCGAACAGGTCGAACACGCTGTTGATCCACCGCTCGCCGAACCACACCCGGGGCCGTACCCCCTGCACCCTGATCTCCTCCGGGCGGGTGTCGGTGGCCTGCTCGAACAGCGGGATCCGGGTCTCGTGCCACAGCTCCTTGCCGAACAGGAACGGCGAGTTGGCCGCGAGCGCGACCTGTACCCCGGCGATCGCCTGCGCCGCGTTCCAGTACCCGGCGAACTCCTCCGGCGACACCTGGAGATGGAACTGGGTGCTGGTGCACGCCGCCTCCGGGGTGATGGTGTCGGCATAGGTCCGCAACCGGTCCGCCCCGTCGATCTCGATGCGCAGGTCCTCGCCCCGGGCCGCGAAGATCTGGTCGTTCAGCAGCCGGTAGCGGGGGTTCTCCGACAGCGCGTCCTCGCCGATCTCCTCCTGCCGCAGGGTGGGCAGGATCCCGACCGTGATCAGCCGGGCGCCGACCGACCGGGCCCGCTCGTCGGCGTGGTTCAGCGCGGCCCGGATCTCCGCCTCCCAGGCGTCCGGACCGCCCGCGGTCAGCCGCCGGGGAGGAACGTTGATCTCCAGGTTGAACCGGCCCAGCTCGGTGGACCAGGCCGGGTCGGAGATCGCCGCCAGCACATCGGTGTTGCGCATCGCCGGCTCGGCCTCGTCGTCCACCAGGTTCAGCTCCACCTCCAGGCCGACCTGGGGCCGCTCCGACTCGAAACGCGCCTCGCGCAGCATCCGCGCCAACGCGTCGAGGCACCTCTGCATCTTGATCCGGTACCGGCGGCGGTCCTCGCGGGTGAAGACGAGCGCCGGGACGTCCCGTCCCATCGGCCCTCCAGGTCCCCTCGTCGGTCACCTTCCCCTCCAGCGTCGCACCGGGGGATCCGGCACACCACGCGGGCCGGGGGCGCACCTCGCGGCACCGCCCCCGGGGACGCGGCGGACCGGCCGGTCAGGTGGTCTTGCGGGCCACCGCGCCGTAGAAGCCGATCTCCTCGGAGCGGGGCGGCGGCGGGGCGTCCGGGCGCCAGAACGGCACCTGGGCCAGGCCCGGTTCGACCAGCTCGAAACCGTCGAAGAACCGCTCCACCTCGGCCCGGCCGCGCAAGTGCAGGGACGCGGTCGCGTTGGTGTACACGTCCTGGGCGGCGGAGCGGTCGGCGAAGTCGCCCGTGGCGTGCGAGAGCACCAGGAAGCTGCCGGCGGGCAGCGCGTCGCGCAGCGTGGCCACGATCTCGGCGGGCCGGTCCGTGTCGGCGAGGAAGTGCAGGATCGCCACGAGCAGCAGCGCGACCGGCTGATCGAAGTCGATCAGCTGACGGACGTCGGGGTGGTCCAGGACGGCGCGCGGATCGCGCAGGTCCCCGAGGACGATGCGGGTCGTGCCGGACCGGCTGAGCAGGGCGTTGCCGTGCGCGGCGACGATCGGGTCGTTGTCGACGTAGGCCACGCGCACATCGGGCGCCGCCGACTGGGCGACCTCGTGCACGTTCGGCGAGGTGGGCAGCCCGGTGCCGATGTCCAGGATCTGCCGGATCCCGCTGCCCACCACGTACCGGACGGCGCGCTCCAGGAAGGCGCGGTTCGCCCGGACGCCGATGCGGGCCTCGGGGGCCGCGGCGGCGAGCGCGTCGCCCGCCTGCTGGTCCACCTCGTAGTTGTCCTTGCCGCCCAGCAGGTAGTCGTAGATCCGCGCGGGGTGCGGTCTGCTGGTGTCGATGGTGACGGCCTCGTAGCCGTTCTCTGTCACGCTGTGCTCCTCTCACCGGCCGGCCCGGCCTCGGTCCGCGGCGGCCGGGCCCAGCCTCCCATACCAACTTGCCGGGTCGTCACGGGAGTTCCCGCAGGCCGCCGGGCGGGCCGGGCGGCGCGGGGGAGCCGCCTCCCGGCCCGCGGCCGAAGGCGTGGGCGCGAGCCGCCCGGGGGCCTCACCCGGCCGGCTGTCGCCAGGTGGCAGGCGTGCCGCCGGGGGCGGAGAGTCGGAGCGGGGCCGACGGCGCGGACACGTCCGCCGGCCGTCCCCACGGACCGGCACGCCGCCTCGGCCGCCCAGGCGACGGCGGGCCGCCCGGCAGGGGCGGGGAACGGTGAATCCATGCGCTCGGGCCGTTCCCCGCTCCGTCGACCGCCGGGCCGCCGCCCCCTTCGTCCTCTCGTCCTCCGCCGTACGCGGGGCGCGGGGATAAAGGGGTGTGCGGCAGGGGCCCGCGTTGCCGTGCCCCTGGCCGAGGACCCGCTGCCACGCCGGAAGCGTGTCCTTACGCCCTGGCCGCCCGTGCCCGACCCGGCGTGGGCCGGGCGGGTGCCGTGGCTCAGAAGTGCGTGCCGCCGTCGACGCGGATCTCGGTCCCGGTGATGAACGCGCCGTCCCGCGAGCCGAGCATCGCGACGACGGACGCCACCGTCTCCGGCCCGGCGAACCCCTGGCCGAGGGCGGGGGAGAGCTTCGCGAACAGGCTCATGTCGGCGTCGGCGGGCAGTCCCGGCCCGCTGCTGCGCCCGCTGGCGCCGCTGCCGTCGGTCATCCCGCTGGAGATGGAACCGGGCTGGACGGCGGTGAAGCGGATGCCCCGGCCCGCGTACTCGGCGGCGAGCGCGTGCGTCATCGACTGGATGCCGCCCTTGCTCGCCGCGTACGCCGCCATATAGGGGTGCGCGAAGGCGGCCGAGGTCGAGCTGAAGTTGACGACCGCCGCGTCCCGGCCCGCCAGCAGGGCCGGGAGCGCCTCGCGGATCACGAGGAACGTGCCGACGAGGTTCACCTGGAGGACGCGGGTGAACTCCTCCAGGCTCGTCTGGTGCGAGTGCGAGGAACGCAGGATGCCGGCGGCGTTGACCAGCACGTCCAGCCCGCCGAGCGTGTCCGTCGCGGCGGCGACCCCGGAGCGCACGGAGGCCTCGTCGGCGACGTCGACGACGAGGGTGGTGAGCCGGTCCGCGTACCCGGCGGCCTTCTGCGCGGTGTCCCGCAGCCCCCGCTCGCTCACGTCCGCGGCGACCACTTCGCCGCCCTCGGCGAGGACGCGCAGCACGGTGGCCTGGCCGATGCCGGAGCCGCCCCCGGTGATCAGCACGCGGCGGCCTTCGTAGCGGTTCATCAGGTTCTCCTGCCCGGCCCGCCGGGGTGCGGCGGGCCCTGTGCGACGCCGGTTCTCTTGCCGTCCGACGCCCTGGTGCCCTTCACGTTACGCCCTGGTGGCACGTTTTGCCATTTCGTCAATTCATGCCTTCCGGCTCGGCCGGGCCGTAGTCTTCTGGGATGAGCACCAAGCCGCCCCCCTCCCTCACCGAACGCCGCAAGGCCGCGACCCAGCTCGACATCGCGCACGCGGCGGCGGAGCTGTTCGCCGCGCAGGGGCCGCACGCGACCACCGCCGAGGAGATCGCCCGGCACGCGGGCGTCGCGCTGCGCACCTTCTACCGCTACTTCCGCTCCAAGCAGGACGCGGTGAGCCCCCTGCTCGCGGCCGGAGCCGACCGGTGGCGGGCGCTGCTGGAGGCGGCCGAACCGGGGACCGGTCTGCTCCGGGCGCTGGAGACGGCGGTGGAGCGGTCGCTGGCGGCGCCGGACGAGGAGGCCGCCGCGGCGCTGGAGCGGACCCGGGGACTGCTGCGGGCCGCCGCGGACGATCCCGCGCTGCGCGCGGTGTGGTACCGGGTGAACCAGGAGTCGGAGGAACGGCTCGTCCCGGTCGTCGCCCGGCTGGCGGACGGATGCCCGGACGCCCTGGGGGTGCGCCTGGTGTCGGCGGCGGCCACGGACGCGATCCGCATCGCGCTGGAGACCTGGGCCGGCACGGAGGCGGGCGTCACCGGCGAGGGCTCGCCGGCCGCGCTCGCGCTCCGGTGCCTGCGCCGGCTCCTCGGCGGAGCCGAGGGGCTGTGGCCGGACGGTGCCCGGTAGGACACCCGGCGGCCGGCCGCGCCCCGTCCCGTCCGGGGCCGTTGTCAGTGGGTGCCCCTACGGTGAACAGCAGTCGGGGACCCGCCGGAGTGGCCGCGGGTCCTTCTGGGAGGGGTGTGCCATGTCCACGGGGTCCGCGGTGTCGACGACGTACCTGGAGCTGTCGCAGGAGGACGGCGGAGCGCACAAGTTCTACGAGGTGAGCGTCGACGGCCGGGTGGTGACGGTGCGCTACGGCAGGATCGGCGCCGCCGGGCAGACGCAGACGACCACGTTCCCGACCGAGGAGAAGGCGCGGGCCGCCGCCGCGAGGAAGCTCGGCGAGAAGGCCCGCAAGGGATACGCGCCGGCCGTCCGGGGACAGCGCGCCCCGCGTCCGCTGACCCGCCGTCAGATCAGTTCGGCGCCGTCCACGGCGCGGGCCGTGGCACCGGTGCTGTGGCGGTTCCGCACCGGCTCCGCCGCGTTCGGCATCCATGTCGACGACGACCGCTGCTGGGTGGGCAACCAGGCCGGCGACGTCTACACCCTGGACCACGAGGGCGCCGTGCTGGCCCGCTTCAGCCTGCCGGACGGCGTGAAGTGCCTGGTCGCCGACGACTTCTGGATCTACGCCGGCTGCGACGACGGCACGGTGTACGACCTGTCCTCCAAACTGCCCTTCGCCGCCTACGACATCGCCGCCGACGTCGACATCTTCTGGCTGGACATCCACGAGGGCGTCCTCGACGTCTCGGACCGCTCCGGCGGGCTCACCGTCATCGACCACGAGGACGAACACCAGTGGTCCCGCCGCAGCCGGGGCGAGCACGCCTGGATGGTCCGCGCCGACGACCGGGCCGTCTACCACGGCCACCACCGGGGCGTCACCGCGTACGCGCCCGACGGCGGCCGGGAGCTGTGGCACACCCCGACCAAGGGCGGTGTGCTCTTCGGCTGGCAGGAGCGGGACGCGGTCTACGCGGGCACCGCGCACCGCGTGGTCCAGCGGCTGGCGAAGGCCGACGGCGCGATCGAGGCGACGTACGCCTGTGACGGCGCGGTGTACTCGTGCGCCACCTCGCCCGGCGGCCGGTTCGTCTTCGCCGGCGACGCGGCCTCCTCCGTCTACTGCTTCGACCAGGACGGAACACGGCTGTGGAAGCTCGGCACGGGCGGCGGCTCCGCGCTGTCGATGCAGTACCACGACGAACGGCTGTACCTGGTCACCACCGACGGCTCCCTGGTGTGCGTCGACGCGAGCGAGGCGGCCGTCGCGTCGGCCCAGCAGGGCACGGTGCCGGTGGTGCGGGACGTCAAACTGGCCGCCGCCACGCCGACCTACGCTCCGGCCACGGCCGTGTCCGCGCTCTCCACGGTCGACCGGGCGCCCGCCGGGGCGATCGTGGTCGAATGCGTGCGGGAGGGCGGCCGGGTCCGGGTCCACGTGGTCTCCGACGGCTACGACCCCTCGTGGAACGTCCAGTTCCCGCGCGCGATACGCGAACCCGGCGCCCGCTACGTCGTGGACGCCCTGCACCCGTCGGCGGGCGGCTTCTACCGGGTCCGCGGCGACATCCACCGCCTCCTGTGAGCCGCCGGGAGCGGGGCGGGCCGGCGGCCCCGGTCAGGGGCGCGGGGCCGCCGCTCGCTCCAGCATCTCCCGTACGACGGGCAGCGCCCCGGCGCGGTCCTCGGGGACCAGGCCGATCCGGGTGCGGCGGTCCAGCAGGTCGGACGCGTCCAGGGCGCCCTCGTGACGGAGCGCCCACAGCAGCTCGGCGCGGGTGACGGGGTGGCCGGGGACCACGGGCCCGGCCAGGGCGGGGTCCTGCGCGGCGAGGGCGTGGACGGCCACGGCCTCGGTGCCGTAGCGGTGGACCAGGCGGCGCGGCGCGGGCAGTGCCCGCAGCCGTCCGGGGGCGGCGGCACCGGTCAGGGGCAGGTCGGCGGTGGGGGAGGGGGCGGCCCGCAGGCCCCTGGCCGCGACGGCGGCGTCCACGGCGTCCTGTGCCATCCGCCGGTAGGTGGTGAGCTTGCCGCCGACCACGGTGGTGACACCGTCGGGCGAGGTGAGCACCGCGTGCCGGCGGGAGACGTCGGCGGTGCGGGCCGGGTCGCCGTCCCCGGCGGAGGTGTCCAGCAGCGGGCGCAGCCCCGCGAAGGCGCCGACCACCTCCCGCCGGGCCACCGGGGCGTCCAGGACGGAGCCGAGCACGTCCAGCAGGAAGCCGATGTCGCTCTCGGGCACCTCGGGCACGTCCGGGATCCCCCCGTCCACCGGCTCGTCGGTCAGCCCGACGTAGACCCGGCCGTCCCCCTGGGGCAGCACCAGCACGAAGCGGTTGGTCTCCCCGGGGACCGGGATGTGCAGTCCGGCGGGCAGCGCGCCGAGCCGTTCCGAGCGCAGCACCAGATGGGTGCCGCGCGAGGGACGGATCCGGATCCCCTCGGCGAGGGCACCCGCCCACACCCCGGCCGCGTTGATCACGGCGCGCGCCCTGATCCCGCCCTCCTCGCCGGTGAGTTCGTCCCTGATCCGGGCGCCCGTCCCGGTCAGCTCCAGCGCCCGCACCCGGGTCAGTACCCGGGCACCGTGCGCGGCGGCGGTCCGGGCGAGGGCGGTCACCAGCCGGGCGTCGTCGGTCACCCGGCCGTCCCAGGACAGCAGCCCGCCGCGCAGCCCGGCCGCGCGGACCGAGGGCGCCAGATGGCGGGCCTCGGTCGCCGGCAGCCGGCGCGGCGCGGGCAGCACCTGCCGGGGCGTGCGGGCGGCCAGCCGCAGCACGTCCCCGGCCCGGAACCCGGCCCACGCCAGCGCGGCCTGGGCCCGGGACACCAGCGGGGTCAGCGGCAGCACGAACGGCTGGGCGGCCACCAGGTGCGGCGCCGTACGGGTCATCAGCACCCCCCGCTCCACCGCGCTCTCGTGGGCCACGTCGAACTGCGCCGACGCCAGATAGCGCAGCCCGCCGTGGATCAGCTTCGAGCTCCAGCGGGAGGTGCCGAAGGCGAGGTCGTGGGCGTCCACCGCGACGACGTCCAGCCCGCGGGCCGCCGCGTCCAGCGCCGCCCCGGCGCCCGTCGCGCCGAGCCCGACCACCAGGACGTCGGCCACCCGGCCGTCCGCGGCCTCGGCCAGTTCCCGGACCCGCCGGTGGGCGCTCAGGGACGAGCCGGGCGCGGCCTCGGTATGGCTCATGGCGTCAGGGTCCTCTCCAGAAGGGCGCGCAGTTCACCGAGGAACGCGGCGGAGTCCAGCTCCGGATCGTCCTCGTCGGTCATCGTGCGCAGGGACAGGGTGAAGGACTGCACGGTCAACAGCAGGGCGCGCGCCTGCCGTTCGACGTGGCCGGGCCGCACGGAGCCGTCCGCCCGGCCCTCGCGCAGCGCGTCGCCCAGCAGCGCGAGCAGCGCCTCCTGGCTCGCGCCGCGCCGGTCGAGCACATAGGGCAGCAGCAGCTCCGGATCGACGTCGACGATCTTGCGGAAGAGGGGGTGCGCCCGGAAGGCCTCGACCCCGGCCACCAGCCCGTCCACGATCCGGGTGCGGGTGCCGACACCGGGCGCGGGTGCCGGCATCGCCCGGGTCGCCACGTCGATCCACTCCCGGGTCATCAGATCGCCCACCAGGGTCCGCAGGTCCGGCCAGCGCCGGTAGAGCGTCATCCGGGAGACACCGGCGCGGCGGGCGACGTCGGCGAGCGTGGTGCGCCGCACGCCGACGGCCAGCACGCAGTCGCGGGCCGCGTCGAGGACGGAATCGCTGTCCGCACCGTTGTGACGAATAGGCGTCATGTGTCACAGTGTAACGCCCCGACGGCGGGACGGAAGGGCTCCGGCCCCACGGACACCACCCGGCCCCCGCGGACCGACGACCGACCAGCCCTCCGGCCACCGTGCCGAGCCCGACGACCGCCCAGCCCCCGGCGACCGCACCGAGCGGTACGACCAGCCGGCCGACCACCCCTCCGATCCCGTACGACCGGCCCGCCGGCCGGCCACCGCCGCGATCCGTACGACCGGCTCGCCGGCCACCGCGCCGAGCCGCACGAAGACCGGCCCGCCAACCCTGTGAGGACGACCGCTCAATGGACATGCTGTGGAACGGCTGGGGCGACCCGGCCAAGGCGGCACCGCTGCCCGACACGGTGACCGGGCTGCTGCGCGACCTGCTCGGTGTCAGGCCGCGCGCGCCCCACGCCCTCGGCCTGGCGGACATCCGCCCGCCCGCCGTCACGGCCCGCCCCGCCGCCCTGCGGGCGCTCGCCGAGGCCGTCGGAGGCGAGGAGCACGTCCGCACGGACCCCGAGAGCCGCATCCGGCACACCCGCGGCAAGTCCACCCCCGACCTGCTGCGCATCCGCGCCGGCGACCTCGCCGACGTGCCCCAGGCCGTCGTCCTGCCCGCGAGCCACGACGAGGTCCTCGCCGCGCTCCGTGCCTGCGCCGCGTACGGCCTGGCCGTCGTCCCCTTCGGCGGCGGCACCTCCGTCGTCGGCGGACTCGCCCCGCAGCGCAGCGCGTTCGTCGCCCTCGACCTGCGCCGCATGGACGGCCTGCTCGACCTCGATCCGGTCTCGCGCACGGCCGTCCTCCAGCCCGGCCTGCGCGCCCCCGAGGCCGAACGGCGGCTCAACGAACGGGGCTACACCCTCGGCCACTTCCCGCAGTCCTTCGAGTGGGCCACCATCGGCGGGTTCGCCGCCGCCCGCTCCAGCGGACAGGCGTCCGCCGGCTACGGCCGCTTCGACGAGATGGTGCTCGCCCTCACCCTCGCCACCCCCGAGGGCACCCTCGACACCGGCCGCGCCCCGCGCTCCGCCGCCGGACCCGACCTGCGTCAGCTGGTCCTCGGCTCCGAGGGCGCCTTCGGCGTCATCACCTCCGTCACCGTACGGATCCGCCCGCTGCCCGAGGTCCGGGTGTACGAGGGTTGGCGCTTCGGCTCCTTCGGGGAGGGCACCGCCGCGCTGCGCCGGCTCGCCCAGGACGGGCCCCGGCCGACCGTACTGCGCCTGTCCGACGAGACCGAGACGCTCATCGGACTCGCCCAGCCCGACGCGATCGGCGCCGGCCCGGAGCAGGGCGGCGCCGGATGCCTGGCGATCACCGGCTACGAGGGCACGGCCGAGGACACCGCGCACCGCCGGGCGCGGGCGGCGGAGGTCCTGACGGCCTGCGGCGGCACCCCGGTCGGCGCCGAACCCGGCGAACGCTGGGCGCGCGGCCGCTACTTCGCGCCCTATCTCCGCGACGCCCTCCTCGACGTCGGCGCCTTCGCCGAGACGCTGGAGACCGCCGCGTTCTGGTCCCGCGTCCCCGGGCTGTACACGGCCGTCCGCACCGCCCTGACCGACACCCTCACCCGGGCCGGCACCCCGCCCCTGGTGATGTGCCACATCTCCCACGTGTACGAGAACGGCGCCTCGCTGTACTTCACCGTCGTCAGCGCCCAGGGCGAGGACCCGGTGGCCCACTGGGCGCCCGCCAAGCACGCGGCGGGCGAAGCCGTCCTCGCGGCCGGCGGCACCATCTCCCACCACCACGGGATCGGCACCGACCACCGCGACTGGTACGTCCGCGAGGCCGGCCCGCTCGGCGTCTCGGCCCTGCGCGCCGTCAAGCGCCGCCTGGACCCGGACGGCCTGCTCAACCCCGGCGTCCTGCTGCCCACCGACTGACCCCAGTCCGATCCGACCGCCTGCCTCGGAGGCCCACCGATGCGCCAGTTCACCGCCGTCGTCAACCCCACCGCGGGCGGCTCCACCGGGGCGGCGACCCTGCTCCACCTGGCCCGGCTGCTGCGCGAAGCCGGGGCCGGGCTGGAGACGGAGTACAGCCACAGCCTCGCCCACGCCCAGGACATCGCCCGCGCGGCCGGCGAGCGCGGCCGGATCGTGCTGGCCGTGGGCGGTGACGGCATCGCCGGCGGCATAGGCGGCGCGCTCAGCGGCACCGGCACGGTCCTCGGCCTCGTCCCCGCCGGACGCGGCAACGACTTCGCCCGCGCGCTGGACCTGCCCGCCGACCCCGGGGCGCTGGCGGACATCCTGCTGCGCGCCGAGCCCCGGCCCGTCGACACCATCGAGGTGGAGTCGGCCGTCCACCCGCGCACGGTCGTCCTGGGCAGCGTGTACGCCGGCGTGGACGCGGAGGCCAACCGGCACGCCAACAACTCCCGGCTGCTGCGCGGCGCGGCCTCCTACTACGCGGGCGGACTGCGCGCGGTCACCACCTGGCGGCCGGCCGACTACCGGGTCACCGTCGACGGAGCGGAGCACCTCCACCGCGGCTACACCGTCGTGGCCGCCAACTCCCCCTACTACGGCTCCGGTCGGCTCATCGCCCCCGGCGCGCGGGTGGACGACGGGCTGCTCGACATCGTGCTGATCCGCGAGGCCCCGCGCCGGCTGTTCTTCACCCTCATGAACGAGCTGCGGACCGGCACCCACGTCCGCCGCCCCGAAGTGCGCGTGCTGCGCGGCCGGGAGCTGCGCGTGGAGGCCGGGCGGCCCGTGCCCTACGGCGCCGACGGCGAGGTGGAGGCCACCCTGCCGGTCACCCTGCGCGTCCGCCCCGCCGACCTGCCGGTCCTCTACTGACGCCGGCCCACGGTCCGGCAAATCGTCGTACGCGTTTGCGACTTGGGGCGCATCACCCGCCCGGACACCGGGTAGGCGAAGGATGCCTGGGGAGGGGAGAGGACCGGATGACCGAGGAGCGGGCCGAGGGCGTGGTGTGGGCGGTCGTCGTGTACGACGGGCGGGTGCTGCTGGTCCCGGAGGCGGACGGCTGGGGGCTGCCCTCGGGCGCCCCGCAGCCGGCCGAGACGCCCCAGGCCACCGCCGCGCGGGTCGTCTACGAGAGCACCGGCTACCTGGTCGACGGCACCGAGCCGCTGGAACCGGCCGACACCGACGGCGGGACGGCCGTCCTGTGCCGTCTGCTGACCGAGTCACCGTCCGACGGCGGCCGTCTCGCCCCGGACCGCCTGCGCTGGGCGCCGACGGGGGAGACCGCCGACGCCCGTCTGCCACCATCCGTACACCGCTACCTGGAGGGCCATGCCCCCCGCCTGAACCACCCTCCCCGGCCCTCCTGACCCCCACCCGCCTCCGCCGGCGACGACCACCCGGCCCATGACGTCCGCGAGACCGTCGGAACCACCCCGGCACCCTGCCGGCCGCGACCGTCGGCAGTCCGGCCGTCCCGGTGGGCCGCGGCGGTTTCGGGCCGTCCGGCCGTGGGGGCGGCGGCTGGTGTCTTCTGGGCCGTCCCGGGGGTGGGGAGCACTACGGTGGACTGCCCGCCAAGGCCGCTCCGCCCGCCGCGACCGTCGGCAGTCCGGCCGTCCCGGTGGGCCGCGGCGGTCGGCGGCCCGGCCGTCCCGGTGGGCCGCGGGGGTTTCGGGCCGCGGGCCGTCCGGCTTGTGCGGCGGCGGGTGGTTTTCGGGGCCGTCCCGGGGGTGCGGAGCACCACGGGGGCCGTCCGTCCGGGCCGCGTCGCCCGCCGGAGCCGCTTGGGGCCCCGGCCCGTGACCACCGCCGGGCGGCCTTCGCGAACCGTCCCGGCCACCGGACGGGGCCCTGTGACGGTCCGGCCACCCAAGGCGCTCCAGCCTCCCGTGACCGCCGGTGGTCACGGCCGCCCGGCCCGCACGACCGGCTTCGTGTGCGTTGCCCGCGACCACCCCGGCCCGTCGGCAACGGCACCGCACCCCCGCCGTCACGGCCGGTCACGTGGCGCCCCGGCCGTCGTGCCCGCCCGCCCGGTCCCGCCCCCTCCCTCCGCTTGCGGTGCCGTCCGGCGGGGGTTTCAGTGATGTAGGGACCCCTCGTGGGTCCCTCGCGTTGCCGACAGCGCGGATACCCGCCCGCGAAGGCCGCTCGTGGGTGTCCCGCCGCGGATGGCCGATCCCCCACGCGCGCCAGGAGCTGTCATGTCGATGTCGTTCGGTGCACCGTTCGGTTCGTCGGACCCCTTCAGTGACCTGCTGAATCGGTTCTTCGGTATGTCACCGGCGTCATCGCCCCCAGCGGTGCAGCGCGTCCCCATCGGACGGCTGCTGACCGAGTCGTCGCAGGCGCTGCTCAATCTGGCGGCGCAGCGGGCCGTCGACGACGGCACCCCCGACCTGGACACCGAGCACCTGCTGTGGGCGGCCACCCAGGTCGACCCGTCGCGCCGGCTGCTCTCCCAGGCGGGCGTGGAGCCCGACGCGCTCGCCGGCGAGCTGGCCAAGGTGCTGCCCCGCGAGTCCGGCGCGCCCTCCGCGCAACCGGGACTGACCCCGGCGGCCAAACGCACGCTGCGCGCCGCCTACGCCCGGTCGCAGGCCGCCGGTGTCTCCTACATCGGCCCCGAGCACATCCTCGGCGCCCTGCTCGGCGACGACGACACCGGCGCCGCCCGGATGCTGCGGGCCGAGGGCCTGGACACCAAGCGCCTGACCGGCCTCACCGAACAGACGGCACCGCGCCCCGAGACCGCGCAGGCCGAGCGCGGCCGGCCCGCCACCACCCTGGACGAGTTCGGCCGCGACCTGACCGAGGAGGCCAAGGCCGGCAAGCTCGACCCGGTCGTCGGACGGGCCGACGAGATCGAGCAGACCGTGGAGATCCTCTCGCGCCGCTCCAAGAACAACCCCGTGCTGATCGGCGAACCCGGAGTCGGCAAGACCGCGATCGTGGAGGGACTCGCCCAGCGCATCGTGGCCGACGAGGTCCCCGGCACGCTGAAGGGGAAGCGGGTCGTCGCCCTGGACCTGTCGGGCATGGTGGCGGGCGCCCAGTACCGCGGCCAGTTCGAGGAACGGCTGAAGAAGGTCATCGAGGACGTCCAGGCGGCCGGCGGCGACATCATCCTGTTCATCGACGAACTGCACACGGTCGTCGGCGCCGGTGCCACCGGCGAGGGCGCCATGGACGCGGGCAACATGCTCAAGCCCGCCCTCGCACGAGGGGAACTGCACGTCGTGGGCGCCACGACCATCGACGAGTACCGCAGGTACATCGAGAAGGACGCCGCCCTGGAACGCCGCTTCCAGCCGGTGCTGGTCCCGGAACCCACCGTCGAGGAGACGGTGCAGATCCTGGAAGGGCTGCGCGACTCCTACGAGGCACACCACCAGGTCCGTTTCGACGACGGCGCGTTGGCCGCCGCGGCCGAGCTGTCCGACCGGTACGTGAGCGACCGCTTCCTGCCCGACAAGGCCATCGACGTGATGGACCAGGCCGGTGCCCGGGTGCGGCTGCGCGGCAGCGGACGCTCCACCGAGATCGTCAGCCGCGAGGACCGCATCGCCAAGCTGCGGCGGGAACTCGACCAGGCCGTGTCCGCCGAGGACTTCGAGAAGGCGTCGGAGCTGAAGCGGCAGATCGCCGAGGTGGAGGGCGAACTCGCCGGTATCGAGGAGCGCCGCGAGGGCGTCGTCTCCGTCACGGCCTCCGACATCGCCGACGTCGTCTCCCGCCGCACCGGCATCCCGGTCTCCCAGCTCACCGCCGGCGAGAAGGAGAAGCTGCTGCGTCTCGAGGAGGAGATGCACGCGCGCATCGTCGGCCAGGACGAGGCCGTCACCGCCGTCTCCCAGGCCGTACGCCGCAACCGCGCCGGCATGGGCGACCCCAACCGTCCCGTGGGGTCGTTCCTCTTCCTCGGCCCGACCGGTGTCGGCAAGACCGAACTCGCCAAGACCCTCGCCGCCCTGCTGTTCGGCAGCGACGACCGCATGATCCGCTTCGACATGAGCGAGTTCCAGGAGAAGCACACCGTGGCCCGGCTGGTCGGCGCGCCGCCCGGATACGTCGGCTACGAGGAGGCGGGCCAGCTCACCGAGAAGGTCCGCCGCCAGCCCTACAGCGTGGTGCTCTTCGACGAGGTGGAGAAGGCCCACCCCGACATCTTCAACACCCTGCTGCAGATCCTGGACGACGGCCGGCTGACCGACGCCCAGGGCCGCACCGTCGACTTCCGGCACTGCGTCGTCATCATGACGTCCAACATCGGCGCGCACCGCATCCTCGACCACAAGGGCGATGTGTCCGACCTCAAGGGCGCGTTGATGGAGGACCTGCGCGGCCGGTTCCTGCCGGAGTTCCTCAACCGGATCGACGACATCATCATCTTCCACGGCCTGACCGAGGACGACCTGGGGCGGATCCTGGACCATCTGCTCGACCAGAGCAGGCACAAGGTGCGCGCCCAGGGCATGGACCTGGAGGTCACCGAGAACGCCAAGAAGCTGCTCATCGCCCATGGGCACCAGCCGGAGTTCGGCGCCCGCCCGCTGCGCCGCACCATCCAGGCCGAACTCGACAACCGCATCGCCTCCCTCCTGCTCGGCGGCGAGGCCGGCCCCGGGGACACCATCGTCGCCGACGTGCGGGACGACTCGCTGCACTGCTCGGTGCGCCGGAACACCGACGCGGCGCCCGCACCGGCCCCGTGACGGGGCAGGCACCAGGACGGCCCCGCGCGGTCTACGCGGTCGGAGGCTCGCCGATCGACACCAGGACCACCGTCGTCGGCCCGTCCGGGGTGTCGTAGCGCACGGTGTCGCCTGGCCGGCGGCCGAGCAGGGCACGGCCGAGCGGGCTGTCGGCGGTGACCAGCGTCTGGTCCAGCGCCTCGGCGAGTCCGGCGATCCGGAGGGTCTCCGTCTCGCCGTCGGGGAAGCGCACGGTGACCGTGCTGCCCACGCCGACCACGTCGGTGGGCGCGGGGCCGGCGGCCTCCGCATCACGCAGCCGCTCGGTGATGTCCCCGATCCGCCGGTCCAGGCGCTCCAACTGGTCGGCGCGCCGCAACTGGTCGGCCTGGTCCGCCTGGTCGCCGGCCGGTGCGGAGGACTCCCGGAGCGTTCCGGCCACCAGCCGGCGCTCGTCCCGCAGGTCGGCGAGTTCCTGTTCCAGCGCGCGGCGGGCCTGGGCGCTGATCGGCTCCGGTTCACCGGTCACGGTGTCTGCTCCTTCGCGGGGCGGGTAACCGGAGGGGAGAGTCCGGCATTCCGCATCATAAGGGGACCAGTTGCGCTCAGGGTGTACGACGGGTTGTGCCAGGCTAATGTGCTTATGTCCTTGCATAACGGCTGATTTCAGCCCACGGAAAGGCACACAGGGAGGTACCGATGTCCTCGAAGCGACGCCGGAAGAAGAAGTCGCGCCGCAACCACCCGGCCAACCACGGGAAACGCCCGCAGTCCTGACACCCGTGGCGGTCCGCCGGGGTGTCCGCCGGCGCCCGCGGCGGGCCCTCAGGCCTCCAGGGCGTCCCGGATGCTCGGGTAGCAGGCGATCAGCGGCGTGAGGCCGACGATCTCCAGCGTGCGCAGGACGGGATTGCGGACGCCCGCCAGCCGTAGCCAGCCCGGCGGTTGATGGGCCTGGTGGCCGGCGATGAGGACGTTGATGCCGCTGGAGTCCATGAACGGCACCCCGCTCAGATCGGCGACGGTGCGCTCCCCGGGGACGGGATCCACGGAGGTCAGGGCGTCTCTCAGCACCCCCGAAGTGTGATGGTCGATCTCGCCGATCACGGTGACGACGGTGACGCCGTCGATGGTGGACCGGATGACGGACAGCCCCTCCGGTCCCGCCTGTTCGTTCATCGCCGCCGTGTCCACCACGTGTTCCTCGTCTCCGCTCGCCCTGATCCTTGCCCAGCGCATTCCTCACCAGGCGGCTGCCCCGGATCGCACGGGAAATGCCGGCCGATCGGTGCGCGCTCCGGCGCATCTCGACAGCCCTGTACCGCATGACGGAAGATGCATACCGTAGTGCGGAATGACAGGGGGGTATCGGTGAGGGGGCGGAACGTGCGGTCGTACGAGGGCCGGGGGTGGCGGCGGGCCGGAGGCTCCGGGCGGGGGCTGCTGCGCGGGCCGGCGCAGGTGATGTTCCAGGCCGACGCGCGGACCGGGCTCGTCTTCTGCCTCGCCCTGGCCACGGCCGACTGGCGCTACGGCGCCTACGCCCTCGGCGGCGCCGCCCTGGGCACCGGCACGGCGGGGCTGCTGCACGTCGCCCGCGACCGGGTGGAGCAGGGTCTGGAGGGCTTCAACTCCTGCCTCGTCGCCCTGTGGTGCGCGGTGTTCCTCGGCGCGGGCCGGCCGTCCACCGCGCTGCTCGCGGCCGCGGCCTGCGCGGTGACCACGGTCGCCACCGCCGCCGTGGTCCGGCTGCTGCGGGTGTGGCGGCTGCCGCCGCTGACCCTGCCGTACTGCCTGCTGGCGAGCGCGGTCACGGTCGCCGCGCCCGTCTACCGGCGGATCCGGCCGCACCACGCCGGCCTCGCCGCGCCGCCCGGCCCGGCCACCGGACCGACCGCACCCGGCCCGGACGACCTGTGGCGGGCCTTCTTCCGCAACATCTCCCAGGTCTTCTTCCTGGACGAGTGGTACGCGGGGGCACTGCTCCTCGCGGGGCTGTTCCTGGCCGGCCGGGCCGTGGCCCTGCTGGCCTGCGCCGGCAGCGCCACGGGCATCCTGACCGCCTGGGCGCTCGGCGCACCGGAGGCCGCCGTCGCCGACGGCACCATGGGCTACAACGCGGTACTCGTCGCCATGGCCCTGGGCGGGGTGTTCCTCGCCGTGACCCCGGCCACCGTGCTGTACGCGCTGCTCGGCGCCGCGACGGCGACCGCCGTGACACCGGCCGTCGCCGGGCTGCTCGCCCCCTGTGGGGGCCGGGCCTTCACCTGGCCGTTCGTGCTGACGACGCTCGGCTTCCTGGCCGCGGCCCGCTCCTTCCCCCGGCTCACCGCCCGGCGCCCCGCCCCGGACGCGCCACACCCGCACCGGTCCGGCACCACGGCGCGCACCGCCTGAGTGTGCTGTCCGCAGAGGCCGCCGCTGCCGGGACCGCTGCCGTCGGCGCCCACGCCTCCACCATCGGCCGGGAATCGGAACCCGCGCCGGGGCGGGCCCTTGGAAGAGGGGCGGCCTCGACGGCCGCCGCGGGCCCGACGCCGAGGACCGAAGCGCTCAGCCGACCGGTCCGCCGCCGGGCCGGACCTTGCGCCAGCGGGCGTTGCACCAGGAGAAGAGGCCGAACGCGGCCAGGCCGAGTGCGACCAGGGCGAGCAGCCACGGTCCGGCCGGCAGGTCCCTGAACGCGCGCAGGGTGTCGTCCATGCCCTTCGCCCGGCCGGGTTGGTGCCGTACGGCCGCGACGACGGCGAACACCCCGGCCGCCGCGAAGACGACGCCACGGGCCGTACCGCCGGTCACCCCGAGGCTCTGGACCACCGGCCGGGTGCGCCCGGACAGGGCCTCGGCCCGCAGGTGTTTGAGGAACTTGCGCTGCACGGCCCGCACCGCGATCCACAGCCCGGCGACCACCACGCCGGCACCGGCGAGGCCGAGGAGCCACTGGCCGGCGGGCCACTGAAGCACCCGGGCGGTGACGTCGTCGGTGTGCCGGTCGGACGAGCCGCTGCCGCTGCCCCGGCTGCCGGCCGCGTAGGCGAGCACCGAGTAGGAGACGAAACAGTAGAAGAGGAACCGGAACAGGGCCGCCGCCCGCCGGGAGAGCTTGGACCCGTCGGGGCCCGACGCGCCGAACACGGCCTCCGACAGCCGCCACAGGGCCATTCCGGCGAGCGCGACACCCACGATCCACAGCAGTGCCGACCCGAACGGCCGCTCGGCCAGCTCACCGAGCGCGCCGCCCCGGTCGGCCTGGCGTTCGCCGCCGCCACCGCCCAGGGCGATCCGCAGGGCGATCACCGCCACCAGTACGTAGATCAGGCCTCGCGCCGCGAAACCGGCCCGGGCCGCCATGGCCATGGGTCTGCTGTCCGCTGCCCGGGCCGAAGAGCGCAGTACGTCCATACACCGCCGATGCCCCCGCGGCCCGGGCCGACACCTGCCCGGGCCGGGCCGCTCACCGCGGTGCGGCGCGGTACGGCCGGCCGGACGCCGTCGCCGGCCCCGCGGGCGACCGCCGAGCGACACCACGAAGGCCCCGGTGGTCAGCAGCCCGCCGGCGAGGAAGACGCCCCGCGGCCCGGCGTGCGGCAGGACCAGTGCCCCGAGCGCGGCGCCCGCTGCGATCCCGGCGTTGTAGCAGCCGGAATTCGCCGCGAGCGCGAGGTCCGTACGGCCCGGGGCGCAATGCAGCGTCACGTTCTGGGCGGCCGTGAACACCGGCCCGAGCGCCCCGCCCGTCAGCACCAGGAACACCACCGCCGCCCCGGGCCGGTCACCGGTCGCGCACAGGCCGAGCATGCCCACGGCCTGCACGGCCACGGCGGCGGTCAACGCCGCGTGCGGGAAGCGGTCCAGCAGGACGGCGGTCACGCCCACCCCGGCCAGGCACGCGGCACCGAAGACCGAGAGCAGCGCGCCGACCGTGCCCGGCGCGAACCCGCTCACGCGCTCCAGGAACACCACGAGGTAGGTGTATCCCGCGAACGCGCCCGTGGCGGAGAGGGCCCCCGCCGCCAGCACGGTGGCGAACCGGCGGGCGTCGGGACCGGCCGCGTAGGCGGCGGGCTCCTCCTCCGGGCGCGAGGTCGGCAGCCAGGCGGCGACCGTCACGAGGCAGACCAGGCCCAGCGCGGCCGGCAGCGCGAACGGCAGCCGCCAGCCGCTGTGCCGGCCCAGCCAGGCCGAGGCCGGCACGCCGAGCACCAGGGCGAGCGAACCGGCCACGGACAGCGCCCCGACCACCCGGCCGCGCACCCCGGGCGCGAACAGGCCCACCGCGACCGGCCCCGCCACGGCCCAGAACAGCGCCTGGGCGAGGGCGGCCGGCAGCCGCGCCGCGAGGAGGACGCCGTAGGAGGGGGCCAGCGCCGAGACGACGCCGGAGACGACCAGCGCGGCCAGCAGCCCGGCGAGCACATGGCGCCGGGGCACCGCCCGCAGGACACGGGCGAGCGGCACGGAGGCCACGGCCACCGTCAGGCCGTAGCCGGTGACGAGCAGGCCGGCGGCCGGCAGGGACACCCGCAGGCTCCGGGCGACCGGCTCCAGCAGGCCGACCGGCAGGCTCTCCACGGTGTTGAGGGTGAAGGCGGCCAGCATCAGGGCCGCGAGCACGGCCGCCCTGCGCCACGGCGCCGGCCGGGCCGTGACCTCGCGTGCCCCTGGCACCCCGGCCCGTCGCGCCTGTCGCGTGGCACCGTCCATGGCGGTACCCCACCCGGCCCACCGGCCCTGCCGCAACCGAATTCATCCGCCGCCGGTCCGGGTCCGACGCCGTGCCGCCGAATAATCGCTGGCTTCCCTTTTCCCCACCGGTGACACTCCCGCCGTGACGCTTCACGAGAACGAGATCCCGGTCGACGAGACACTGGTGCGGTCGCTGCTGGCGGAACAGCGCCCGGAGTGGGCCGCCCTGCCCTTGTCGCCGGCGGGCGCGGGCACGGACAACACCATGTACCGGCTGGGCGACGACCTGCTCGTGCGCCTCCCGCGGACCGCCGGCAACGGACGGTCCCTGCGGAAGGAACAGCGGTGGCTTCCCCGCCTGGCGCCCCTCCTTCCCCGCCCGATCCCCGAACCCGTCCACGCCGGCACGCCCACCGGCGCCTTCCCGCAGGTCTGGTCGGTCCACCGCTGGATCGACGGTGACGAGGCCGGCCCGGACAGCGTTCGGGACTGGGCCGCCTTCGGAGCCGACCTGGCGGCGTTCGTGCGGGAGCTGCACCGCGTCGACCTCATGGGAGCGACACGCACGGGCGACCTCAGCTGGTACCGCGGAGGCGGCCTGGAGCCGTGCGACCAGTGGGTCGTCAGGTGTCTCGACGACTGCCGGGCCACCGAGGGCCGCGAACTCGACATCGACGCCCTGGCCGAGCTGTGGCGAGCCGGGCTCGCACTGCCCGATCCCTCCGCACCTCACGTGTGGCTCCACGGCGACCTCAAGCCGACCAACCTCCTGGCCCGGGAGGGCAGGCTCCACGCGGTGATCGACTTCGGGGCGCTCTCGGTCGGCTGGCCCGACGCGGAGCACGCCACGCTCTGGGACCTGCCGCCCCGGGCACGGCGGGCCTACTGGGACTCCATGGACCTCGACGAGGCGACCTGGACCCGCGCCCGGGCGTGGGCGATCGCGGTGGGCGTCAGCGGGATCTCCTACTACCGGCACACCTTCCCCGCCTTCGTGGCCGAATGCCGGGCACGACTGCGGGCGATCCTCGCCGACGCCGACGCCGCCGCGCGCTGAGCAGCCCCCGGCCCCGCGGGAGGGCGTACCGGGTCACCGCCTAGGAGGACGGGACGTCGAGATCCGCGAGGAATCCCTCCAGCAGGCCGTGCAGGACCTCCGGGCGTTCCATGTGGAGGTCGTGACCGGTGCCGGGGACGCTCACGGCCAGGGTCGCCGGGCGCTGTACCAGCATCGCGTCGACCACCGGTGCCGGGACCAGGCCCGACCGGGCGAAGACGGCCAGGGCGGGGCAGCCGACCCGCCGCCACGCGGGCAGGGAGGAACACCGGGCGGTCTCCGTCAGCACGGCGAGCATCACGTCACGGTCGAAGCGGGGGCGCCAGCCGTCCTCGTGGCGCTCCAGGCCGGCCGCCCAGCCCTCGCCCGCCGGGCCGCCGCCGAAGAAGGAGACCGCCGCCGCCCGGGAGGGGAAGGGCACCGGCCACGAGTCCAGCCACGCGCCGATCGCCCGAGGAGCCCCGGGGTCGGGATCGCGGGGCGCGGCCTCCACGAGGACCAGCCCGCGGACCAGCGCGGGGTGGGCGGCGGCGGTCAGCAGCGCCGTGTGACCGCCGAGCGACTGCCCGACCAGCACGGGCCGGTCCAGCCCCAGCCGCCCGGCGACCGCCACCACGTCCGCGACGAAGGCCGCGCGCGAGACGTCGCCGGGACGCCGCTCGCTCGCGCCGTGCCCGCGCTGGTCGACCGCGACCACCCGGTGACGCCCCGACAGCCTCTTCGCCAGGGCGTCCCATTCACCGACGTGGCCCGCCAGGCCGTGCAACAGCAGGACCGCCGGTCCCGGGCCCCCGCCCCCGTCACGGCAGACCAGCCGGACACCGTCCCGGACGACCACCCGCCGCGACCACTCCACCACCGGCCTCCCGTGTACCGCCGTTCGTCACTCCCGGGCGCTAGGCTCGGCCCGTCCGCGGGCGTGCGCCCGGCTCACGGCCGTCCGCCGCGCTCCAGCGGGATCCGCTCGCCGGCCTCCACCGCCACCGGCAGCCGGTTCCCGGCGGGCGGCAACGGGCAGGTGGCCAGGTCGGTGTAGGCGCACGGCAGGTTCCCGGCGCGGTTGAAGTCGAGCGTGACCGTGCCGTCGGGGCCGGGCGCGTCGATGTACAGCGAGCGGTTCGCCGCGTACGTCGTCACGCCCGAGGTGGCGTCCGTGAACAGCACCATGAGCCCGCCGGGACCGCGGCCGTCGAACGCGGTGAGCCGGTGCCGCGCGCCGGCCAGCTCGAACTCGACCTGGCCGGGGGAGCCGTAGACGTGCTCCAGCCCCTCCACGGCGGCGCCCACGGTGACCGGCCGCGGCCGGTCGTAGGGCAGGAAACGGCCGGGGACGACCCAGCGCGGATCAGGGGCGTAGGCGGGCGTGTGACGGAAGGACGTGCGCAGCGCGTTGTCCGGGTGGCGGGGCCGCAGGATGTCGTGGCCGCCGCGCCGGGCGACCTCGAGCCGGGCCTCGCCCCAGTCGGCGTACCGGCTCTCCCGCTCGGGGACGGACCCGAAGGAGTGCCGGCCGCGCACCACCGCGCCGTCCACCACCAGCTCCTCGCCCTCGGCGAGTTCGACCACCACACCGTCCCCGGTGGCCGACCAGGCCCCGGGCGCGTCGGCGAAGCGGGCCGGTTCGGGGCCCAGCCAGTGCAGGCCGGTGATGGCGAGGAAGCCGTGCGGCCCCGCCAGCCTCTCCTCCTTGGCCCGGTGCCACTCCTCCCACTCCCTGACGAAGGCCAACCGGTCGATGTCCTGGACGGTCATGCCCACTCCTTCATGTCGGTGCCGTCGGTCGAGTCCCGCGTCCGCGTCAACGACGGCGCCCCGGCCGGTCATCCCGGCCGGCGATATGGAAACGTCAGCGACACATACCGGGGGTCCGACCGCCCCGCCGGCACGGAGCGTCCGGTGCGGGAGCGTGGGGGCGTGGTCACTAGGATGTGACGTCAAGACAACCATGCGACCGGCCCGTTCCACGCGTGCCGGTCGGGGTCGCCGATGCCAGGGACCGCTCCCCGGGCTGCGGTGATCTTCCTTCCCAGGAGGACCCTCCGCATGTTCCGACGAATAGGCAACGCCGTCGTCCGTCATCCCGTTTGGACGATCGTGGCGTGGCTGATCGCCGCGGTGGCGATAGTGGCCACCGCCCCGAGTCTGCCCTCGAACAGTGACGAGAGCAGTTTCCTACCCAAGAGTTACGAGTCCATCAAGGCGGCGGACCTCCAGCAGAAGGCGTTCCCCAGCGCCTTCACGCCGTCCGCGATCGCGCTCTACCAGCGCACCGACGGCGGCAAGCTCACCGCCGCCGACCAGAAGGACGTCGCCCGGATCACCACCGAGCTGGGCGAGAAGCACATCGACCAGGTCCAGAAGGTCGTCCCCGGCCAGCCGTCGAAGGACGGCAAGTACACCCTGACCCTGGTACAGATGGACAGCAAGAACGCCGGTCAGCCCAAACAGGCGGACGCGGCGAAGGAGTTGCGTGAGGAGGCCCGGAAACTGGCCAAGGGCACGCATCTCGACGTCAAGCTCGGTGGCTCCGCGGCACAGGCGCTCGACCAGCAGGACTCGTCCAAGCGCGGCGAGGCGCTCATCGGTATCGGCACCTTCGTCATCATCCTGGTGACCCTGCTGATCATCTTCCGGGCGCCGATCCTCGCGGTACTGCCCCTGGTGCTGATCGGTCTGGTGTCGGCCGTCGCCAACGGCCTGATCGCCTATGCCACCAAGCTGTTCGGCCTCCAGGCCAACAGCTCGATCTCGTCGATCCTCATCGTCGTCCTCTTCGGCGTCGGCACCGACTACTTCCTGTTCCTGATCTTCCGATACCGCGAGAGCCTGCGCGCCGGGGACGAACCCAAGCAGGCCATGATCAACGCGGTGGACCGGGTCGGCGAGGCCATCGCCTCGGCGGCCGGAGCGGTCATCATCGCCTTCCTCGCCCTGGTGCTGTCCACGCTGGGCTTCCTCAAGCAGATGGGCCCGGCGCTCGCCATCGCGGTCGGCGCCACCCTGATCGCGGGCCTGACCCTGATCCCGGCCGTGGTCTCGCTGATCGGGCCGAAGGTCTTCTGGCCGTCGAAGTCCTGGCAGAAGGAGCCGCAGAACGCCCGCTTCGCCGCCCTCGGCCGGGGCGTCCAGCGCCGCCCGGCGCTGACCGCCGTCGTCTCCGGGCTCGTCCTGCTCGTCCTGTCGGCCGGCACCTTCGGCTTCAAGGCCACCTTCGACCTGGCGTCGGGCTCCATGCCCAAGACCAAGGAGTCCATGGTCGTCCAGGACCGGATGCAGCAGGCGTACTCGGCGGGCGCGGCGGCACCCACCGACGTCTACCTGTCCAGCACCGACGGCAAGCAGCTGGACGGGTCCCGCTTCAAGGAGTACGCCCGGAAGCTGGGCGAGGTGGACGGCGTCGCCAGCGCCCGCATGACCCAGCTCAACAAGGAGGGCACCACCGCCGACTTCACCGTCACGCTGAAGTACGAGGCGTCGACGGACAAGGCGATCGACGCCGTGGGCCGGGTCCGCGACGTCGCGCACTCGGCGGCGCCCGACGGCACCGAGGCGTACGTCGGCGGCATGTCCTCGATCTACAAGGACATCGACGCGGCGGTCAACCACGACTACCGCACCGTCTTCCCGGTCGCCGCCCTCCTCATCATGATCATTCTGGGGCTGCTGCTGCGCAGCGTGGTCGCCCCGTGGTACCTGATCGCCTCGGTGGGCCTCGGCTTCGGTGCCACCCTCGGCGCCACCGTGTGGATCTTCCAGGACTGGCAGGGCCACTCGGGTCTGATGTTCATGCTGCCGGTGATCATGTACCTCTTCGTGGTCGCGATCGGCACCGACTACAACATCCTCATGATCGCCCGGCTGCGTGAGGAGGCCCGCGAGGGCCGCGAGCCGCGCGAGGCGGCCGGCATGGCGCTCCGGCACGCCGGGCCGACCGTGGCCGCGGCGGGCTTCATCCTGGCGGCGACCTTCGCCACGATGATGCTGGCGGGCAACTCGCTGCTGTCGGAGATGGGCTTCGCGGTCTCCTTCGGCATCGTGGTGGCCGCGTTCGTCATGGCGATGTTCTTCACCCCGAGCCTGACGGCCCTGATCGGCCACGCCGCCTGGTGGCCGGGCCACGGTGACCGGGCCAGGACTCCGGGCGCCGGTTCCGGTGCGGTCCGGCGCGACGAGGACCGGGACGCCACCGCCCACGATCCGGCCGGGCGCCGCGGCTAGCGGCAGCCGGATCCACGGAATGAGTCCTGGGGGGGGGGGGGGGGGGGGGGGGGGGGGGTTGGGTGGGGGGGGGGGGGGGGGGGGCGAGGGGGGGGGGGGGGGGGGTGGGGGGGGGGGGGGGGGGGGGGGGGGTGGGAGG
>NZ_JBVJOT010000031.1:0-35128 GCF_055583025.1 Streptomyces sp. NPDC104831 | reverse complement strand
AACCCCCCCCCCCCCCCCCCCCCCCCCCCCCCCCCCCCCCCGACCCCCCCCCCCCCGCCCCCCCCCCCCCCCCAGGACTTTTTTCCGCCCGGGAACGGGTCACCGCTCCCAAAGCGGTTCACCGCGCTTCCGGGCCGGTCGCCGCTTGCGGTCCGGTCAGCCGGCGCTGGCCGGCACCCGGAAGTAGTGCCCCTCATCCAGGTCCGCGAGGAGCCCGGGGTGCGCGGGCTCCCAGCCCACCAGTTCGCGGGTGAGCGTGCTCGACGCGGCGGAGTCCAGGCCGAGGAAGCGGCCCAGCCAGGTGAAGTGGTCCTCGGCCTCCTCGGGCGCCACGGACACCGTGGGCACACCGAGGCGACGGCCGATGGTCTCCGCGACGTCGCGGATCGCGACGCCCTCCTCCGCCGCGCCGTGCAGCACCGACCCGGCGGGTGCCTTCTCGGCCGCCAGCCGGAACAGCCGCGCGGCGTCGAGGCGGTGCACGGCCGCCCAGCGGTTGGCGCCGTCGCCGATGTACCCGGAGACGCCCTTGGCGCGGGCGACGGAGACCAGCGTCGCCATGAAGCCGTTGTCCCCGTCGCCGTGGCAGGTGGGGGAGAGCCGTACGACGCTGGAGCGGACACCGCGCGAGGCGAGTGCGAGCACGGCCTGGGCGGTGGCCCCCCGGACGGCGGCCGGCGACCCCTCGGTCGCGGGCACGTCCCGCTCGGTCGCCACGCGCCCCGGCGTCAGTCCGGCCAGTCCGGAGGCCAGGACGAAGGGCCGGCCGGTGCCGGCGAGCGCGTCGCCGAGGGCGTCGACGGCGCGGCGGTCGGCCTCGGCGGCCCCCTGGAAGTCGCCGCCGAAGGCCAGGTCGTGCTTGAAGGCGAGGTGGATCACGCCGTCCGAGGCGGCGGCCGCGTCCCGCAGGACGCCGAGGTCGTCGAGGGAGCCGCGGACCGACTCGGCCCCGGCCCCGGCGAGCGCGGCGGCGGAGGCGTCGGTGCGGGCCAGCCCGACGACCTGGTGCCCGGCCGCGACGAGGTCGGGCACGAGGGCGGAGCCGATCCAGCCGGACGCACCGGTCACGAAGAAACGCATGGGAACTCCCGACTACTCATGTCAGTGACTGTCATCGTCCCTAACACTCGATGGCAGTCACTGTCATCGCTAGGATCGGGGCATGAGCAGATGGGAGCCGAACGCGCGCGGGCGCCTGGCGGATGCGGCGTTGGAGCTCTACAGCGAGCGCGGATACGAGCAGACGACGGTCGCGGAGATCGCCAGGCGGGCCGGGCTGACCGAGCGGACCTTCTTCCGGCACTACGCCGACAAGCGCGAGGTGCTGTTCTCCGGCGCCGGCGACCTCCAGGACCTGTTCGTCCGGGCGGTCGCCGCCGCCCCCGGGGACGCGGCGCCCATCGACGCGCTGGCGCGCGGCCTCGACGCGGTCTGCGCGGCCTTCGCCGACCGGCGTGCCCACGCCCGCACCCGGCACGCCGTCATCACGGCGAACGCGGAACTCCGGGAACGCGAACTGATCAAACTCGCCTCGCTGTCGGCCGCCCTCGCCGACACCCTGCGCCGCCGCGACGTGGCCGAACCCGCCGCGAGCCTGGCCGCCGAGGCCGGCGTCGCCGTGTTCAGGATCGGCTTCGAACGCTGGCTCGCGCAGGACGGGGAAGGGGACATGGCGGACCTGGTGCGCGAGACGCTGGACGCGTTCAGGCAGGTGGCCGCGGGGCGTTAGCCCCGTGCTCTCGGTCGGCCGCGCGCGGGCTCGCCGCGACTGTTCCGGCGAGCCTCGCGCGGGGGTTCCGTTACGGCGGTGCCGTCGCGTCGGCGGGTCGCGTCCGGGCGTCCCCGGGCCGGACGCGGGACGTACTGCGGCCCGCGGGCGCCGGGTTCGCCGCGTCGGCCGGCGCGGAGGCGGTCCGGGGCGCGGGGTCTCCAGGCCCACGGTCCTGCGCCCGGGGGCCCGGTTCCGGCGCCGCCACCTCCGGCGGTGGGCCGGCCCGCCTCCCCCCGGACCGCCCCGCCGAACCCCGGCGCGACCCGGCACCCACTCAACTCCGCCGCTTCGGAGCGTGGTTGGTTCCGCGATCACCTGGCGGCACGGCCCTCGCGCCGGCCGGGGCGCTCGGGAAGGCACGACGACGAGCGGAACGGAGTGACCGGGCGAGCGCCCGTCACCCCTGCGACGCGGGCGGCCGGACGGCGATCGCGTCGACCTCGAACAGCATGCCGGGCAGCGCGAGCGACGCCACGCCGCTCAGCGTCTGGGCCGGCAGCCGGTCCCCGAAGCGCGCGTGCAGGGCCTTGCCGAGGGCCTCCAGCCTGGCGGCGTCGTGATCGACGACGAACGTACCGAGCCGCACGACGTGTTCGTACCCGAGCCCCTCGGCCTCCAGGGCCTGCCGCAACCGGTCGAAGGCCAGCTCCACTTGCGCGGCGAAGTCACCGGGCACCGGTGCGCCGGCGGCGTCGGAGGCGTACTGACCCGCGATGAAGACGAGCGTGCCCGGCGCCGAGACGGCGTGGCTGTAGCCGAAGGGAGCCGGGTCGTGCAGGGTGGCAGGGTTGGTGATCGTGCGGGCGTCGCGGGCCATGGACGGTGCTTCCTTCCGTAGGGCACGGCCACCCCGGCACCCGGGGTGCGCCGCATGTCGTTCGAGGGCGCCAGCCGCCCCTCACCTCCCCAACGCCCCACCCGGCAACGGCCATTCCACCTTCCCGAGGACCCCCTCCCGGCCGCCCGGACGGCGTTCCCCCGGCGCGCGCCGCATGCTCGTGTGAGCCCTGTACGCGCCCCCCGGCACCCGAGAAGACTGCGCTGTCGGCGGACAGGTGACCGTCCGCCGACCGATCCGACTCCCAGCCCGGAAAGGCAGGTCGGCGGCCGTGCTGTTGCGTCTGCCCACGTCCGTGCCGGAAGCCCGGCGGTGCCTCGCCGACGGGGCCGTGCCGATAGGCGGGGCGACGCTTCTCTGGGCGACCTGGCAGCGCGACGGGTTCCCGGACCTCGCGATGTCGCTCCGCGAGGTGCCGGAGGCGAACGCCGTCGGCCGGGAGGCGCTGGGCGGCGCCGTGCTGCTCCACCGGATCGACGAGGCGGTGCCGGACGTCCTGCGGCTGGCCGCCGCCACGATCGGCACCGGCGCCGTACGGCGGACGGCGACGGTCGGCGGCAACCTCGTCGGCAGCGCACTGCGCTGCCTGCTGCCCGCCGCCCTGGTCCTCGACGCCCGGGCGACGGTCCTCGAACCCGACGGCGTCCGCGGGACCGGCCTCGCCGAGCTGATCGCCGAGCGCCCCGTGCTCCTCGGCCTGCGCTGGCGCACGCCCCTCGCCTCGGCGTACCGCAAGCTGCCCGGCGAGCCCGGCGGGGAGCCGCCCCTCGTGGTGGCCTCGGCCCTGCACCCCGAGGACGACGGCCGGCGCCTGCGCGTCGCCGTACGGTACGGCTACGACGTCCTCGGCGGCGCCGCCCGGTGCGGCCCCGGCGCGGACGACACCCTCGCAGCCCTGCGCGACACGGCCCTCGGCGATCTGCCGAACGACGCGTGGGAGGTCGTACACCCGCAGGTCACCGGTCTGCTGGAGGGCGCCGGCCGGGGCTGAGGCGAGCACGCGGCGCCCGCCCGCCCCCTCGTCGCGCGGCCCGCGGATGCCCGGACCGGTCCGACGGCGTGCCACAGTGGCGGGTATGACCACGCAGGCGGACCCGGCGGACCCGGCGGACCCGGCGGACCCGGCGGACCCGGCGGACCCGGCGGACCCGGCGGACCTGGCGGACCTGGCGGTGCTGGTCGGGCTGCAGGCCTCCGGGAAGTCCACCTTCTACAGCCGGTGCCTGTCCGGCCGGTACGAGCTGGTCAGCAAAGACCTGTTCCCGCGCGGTGCGAAGAACAAGCAGGCCCGGCAGATGCGCCTGGTCACGGAGCACCTGGCGGCGGGCCGGTCCGTGGCCGTCGACAACACCAACCCGTCGCCCCGGGAGTGGGACCCGCTGGTGGCGGCGGCCCGGGCCCACGGGGCGACCGTGACGGCCTACTGGTTCCCGCCCGACGCGGCGGGCTCCCTGCGCCGCAACGACGTCCGCG
The DNA here is from genome assembly GCF_055583025.1 of Streptomyces sp. NPDC104831. Classification (NCBI taxonomy): domain Bacteria; kingdom Bacillati; phylum Actinomycetota; class Actinomycetes; order Kitasatosporales; family Streptomycetaceae; genus Streptomyces; species Streptomyces sp. NPDC104831. The sequence goes on along the minus strand of NZ_JBVJOT010000031.1, from coordinate 31,046 downwards.
AGGGCCGCGACCGGGTCCCCGAGGCCGGCCTCCTCGCGACCCTGAAACGGCTGCGCAGACCCTCGGCGGCGGACGGGTTCGACGTGGTGCGCGAGGTGCGGTTCGACGGCCGGGGCGGCTTCGAGGTACGCCCCTGAGCAACGCCGGATCATCCGTCCGGACCGTTTCCCGCCCGCCGCCCAGAGCGCCCGGGCGCCCGAAACACAAGATCGGGCCGGGCTTCCGGTTCGGCGGCCGAAGGGGTACCCCTGGAGGAAACGGCGGCCCGGGCCGTGGCCGCCCGCGAGGCAGGGAGCCCAGCCGTGGACGGATGGTACGTGGACGACCGCTGCACGAACTGCGACGTGGCCCGGCAGTTCGCGCCCGAGCTGATCGAGGAGGCCGACGGCAAGTCGCGGATCGTGCGCCCGCCGGCCGACGAGGCGGAGAACCGGCGCCTGCACGCGGCGGTCTTCGCCTGCCACACCCGCTCGATCCGCCCGTCGGCCGGTCGCGCGGACCGGTCGCTGGACCCGTTCCCGCTGGCCCTGGACGACGGGGTGCTGATCTGCGGGCACAACTCGCCGCACACCGCCGGCGCCAACTCGTACCTGCTGTTACGGCCGTCCGGCACCCGGATGATGATCGACACCCCGCGCTGGAGCCGGGAACTCGCCGAGCGCTACACGGCCTCCGGACCCGTCACCGATGTGCTGCTCACCCACCGCGACCACGCCGCACACGGCCGCCGCTACGCCGACCACTTCGGCGCCCGGCTGTGGATCCACGAGGGCGACCTGGACGCCGCGCCGGACGCCGACCGGGTGATCCGCGGACTGGAGCCGCTGGAGATCGCCGAAGGGGTCGCGGCCCACCCCCTGCCCGGGCACACCCGGGGCAGCGTCCTGTACGTGGCCGACGACCGGTACTGCTTCACCGGGGACAGCTTCTACTGGTCGCGGACGACCGGGGACCTCGAGGTCGCGGAGACCGTGACCTGGTACTCCATCGAGGAACTGGCCGCGTCCCTGGCCAGGACGGCGGACCGGCTGCGGTTCGAATGGGTCCTGCCCGGCCACGGCGACCGGCGCCGCCTGCCGGCCGACGAGATGTCCCGCCGCCTGCACGCCCTGACCGAACGCACCCGCCTGCTCCACCCCCGCCCGATCGACTTCAGGGCGATCCGCTGGTAGCGGGGAGCACGGCCGGCCCCACCTCCTGACCCGGCCGTTGCGGATCACCCGAAAGTGGGTCGCCATGTTCGAACGGGTGAGGCGTGCATTCCGATACGGTGAGGGTCGTGCAATTGCATCGTGGGATTGCACGGCATATCCGCCTGCCGATTCCCGGAGTTGACGGCATGGCGGCGAGGAAATCGGATAATCGCATCGCGACTTCAGGAGGTATGCGCATGCAGAACTATTCGAACGGAGTGTCTGCCGCTTCGATCGAGGCGGTGTGGGTGAAGAGCGGGAAGAGCAGCGCCAACGGCCAGTGCGTGGAGCTGACCAGGCTCCCGGACGGTAGGGTGGCGGTCCGGAACTCCACGGACCCGGCCGGCCCGGCCCTGATCTTCCAGAACGCGGAGTTCGAGGCGTTCATGGACGGCGCCAAGAAGCAGGAGTTCGATCATCTGATCGACGGTTAGTCGGTAGTTCATTCGAGGGGACACGCGGTCTTCTGGCATGCCATCATATGGGGCATGTTTTCCCCTGATTGGAGGCCGCGTGTCCCTTGAGTCCGAGGGCGTCGTCCCGCTTTTCCAAGGGCGCCCGGTCGCCGAGGTCGTCCCGACCGTCGCCGGGCTCTTGCTCGGACACCGGCTCCGCGAACTGAGGGGCAAGCGCACGCTCAGTACCGTGGCGAAGGCGATCAACGCGTCCGTCTCCAAGATCAGCCGCCTGGAGCGGGCCGAGAGCCCGCCGGACCTCAGGGACATCAGGGAACTCGCCCGTTTCTTCGGTCTTCCGGAGGAGGACCGGCGGCTGCTGATGGCCTTCGCGCAGCGGGCCACCGAGCCGGAGTGGTTCGAGCGGAAGTTCTCCGACTGCGCGGCACACTGGATGAAGCGTCTCATCGGACTGGAGTCGCAGTGTTCGGTGCTGCTGACGTTCGAGGCGTTCATCGTCCCGGGATTGATCCAGACGCCGGAATACGCGGAGTGGATCATTCGGAACGGCTTGGGCGAGGCGAGGCCGACGCCCGCGTTGATCGGGCCGCGGACCGAACTGCGTCGTGAGCGGCAGGAGCGGTTCTTCGGCCAGGAGATCCTGCCCTACGCCACCTTCCTGCTCGACGAGAGCATCCTTTGCCGTGTCGTCGGCGACAAGGCCGTCATGCGCGGTCAGATCCAGAAGCTCATCGACCTCGCGCACGAGCCCAGGGTGTCCATTCGCATCGTCCCGCTCGCCGGCACGGTGGTCTCCAACCACGCCTCGATGACGCACCTGACCTTCGAGATGGGCGATCTGCCTCCGATCGTCTACGTGGAGGGCAACGACAGCGCGGACTATCACATGCAGACACGGGATGTGGAACGGTTCGCGACGCTGCTTCTGCGTCTCAGCAACGACTCCGCGCTGAGCCGGGAGAAGACCCTGGAACTGCTGGAGAAGGCGCGCGAGGAGTACGCCTAGGCTTCCATCGGCGCCGACCGCGGCGGGACCTCTGCCATGCCGCCGTAATCCGTCCACTCGATGCTGCGGTCGTGCCGGCGCAAGTCGGAGTCCGCTCTCCAGTCGGTCACGTCCACGAGCCCTGGCGGGTGGACGATCAGGCCGTCGAAGAAGCGGTCCACCTCCCACTTCTCGCGGACCCGGCCCCACTGGTCGCCCGTCTGCTGCCGCATCAGTTCGGTGACCTGGTCCCGGAGAACGCGGTCCTCGCTGACGAGGTGACAGATCACGACGAAGCTGCCCGGCCGGAGCCGGGCGACGACCCGGCGGACGATGCCCGCGGGATCGTCCCTGTCCTTGACGCAGTGCAGGACGGAGATGAAGAGAGCGGCCGTGCGTTCCCGCAGATCGATCAGCCGGCCGAATTCCGCTCTCTCGAAGATGGTCTCCGGCTGCGCCATGTCGGCCTCGATGATGGTGGTGCGGTCGTTCGAATCGAGAATGGACCGGCCGTGCGCGAGGACGACGGGATCATTGTCGACGTAGACGACCCGTGCGTCGTGGTGAACGGCCTGCGCCACCTGATGCACGTTGTTCTGGGTGGGCAGGCCCGATCCGAAGTCGACGAACTGCTTGATGCCGTGCTCCGCGGCGAGCGTGTGCACGACGCGTTCGAGGAACCAGCGGTTGTTGCGGGCCAATGCCCGGCTGGTCGGTGCGTGCCGCAGGAGTTCCTGGCAGGCCAGGCGGTCCGCCTCGTAATTGAAGTTCCCGCCCAGCAGCCAGTCGTACATCCTGGCCGCGCTGGGAACGGACAGGTCGATGGGTCGGTTGTCGGCCAACGCGCATGCCCTTCCTGGTCGAGCCCCGATCTCTCCAGGGAATGAGCGGCCATCCTAAGAGGGCACGACAAGATCCACCACCGTGCTGTGAAGCGGGGTGGCGTGAAGGGTGGCGCGGATGGGGCGCGGACGTGGTGTTCTCGGGGGTGACGCCCCATCACCGACTGTGCATGCCTACCTACGAATGGGGGACGACTTCCTCCAGGTGTTCGAGGGCTTGTGGGGAACAGTGGCGCATGGCCGCACGCAGGCCGGCCGCGGCGAAGGGGCGGTCTATCCCCATGACGTCGGCCGTGGCGTCCAGCGGCAGGCTGAGCCGGTAGCTGAGCAAGGCGATGTCCGCGACGTCGGGGGCGCAGTTCTCGTAGAGGCGGTCGACGAGGCTGTCACGCTCGGTGCGTAACGCGGTGACGTGGTGGCGGAGTTGCCGCCATGCCTCCGTGGCGGGGCAAGGCTGGCGCAGAAGGTCCGCCCACCGTCTGCGCACGGCTCGGACAGTGAAGTCGACGGCGAGCCGGGAGGGGGCCTCCTCGTCCAGGCGCGCTCGTGCGTAGCGGTAGTAGAGCTGCCCGTACAACTGTATGAACGCCTCGTATCCGAGGCGGTGGCAACGGCGTGACGCCGGGAGTGAACGGCCGGGGAGAAAAGGCGGGTTCGTATTCCGCACGGGACCTCGGGGCGGGAGCGATGGCATATGCCGACGTGAACGTGTTGCGAAGGATCACGCTTGCGAGTGCCTCACCCTGCGAGATCACCCCATCCGTGAAAGGGCGAACTGATACCGTGCAATTGCCCGGAGAGCCACCAGCGCTCTCGGCGAATCGGGTTGGGCATGACGCTTCCTTACTCGACTCTTTCGCACCCCGGGATCGGCGGCATCCGATTCCTGGGGCGGGCCCGTGTGACGCGAGCAAGGATGACGCTACCGGCAGCGGTGTCCCGATCGGCTCGGAAAGCCGGTCTGTGCAAAGTCAGATTGTCGGTGCCCGTGCCGACGCCTTCGGGAGCGGGCTTTCGGGGAACACCTGGCCGAGTGGGGTCTTCTTGTTCGCCTGCCGGTGTATTCGGCGAGAACGCGGCACCGCCCCCGGGCCGGAGTCGGCAGGGGGCGGTGGCTTCGGTGCGCAGGTGGGAGCGTGTCGCCGTGGCTCGTCCGATGGGGGCCGGGGGCGGTGCGGTGCCGCCCCCTCGCGCTCGGCGGGATCAGAAGTCTTCGTCGTCGAACTCGGCGCCGTTCAGCTCCGCGGTGCCGAAGAAGCCCTGCATCATCTCCTTCAGGTCCAGCTCCTTGGCACCGGCCGGAACGGTGGGCTTGGTGCCGTCGCTCATCCGCAGGGTCAGGCCCAGCTTCTTCACCTTGGGGGTCTCGGCCAGCTTGGCGAGGTCGACGTCCACCTGGGACAGCTCGCCGTCCTCCAGCGTGAAGTCCGCCGTCACCTTGGCGTCGGGGGCGTCCTTCAGGTCCTTGTCCGTCGGCAGGTCCATGCCCGGCGGGAGGTCCTTCGCCAGCGGGCGGATCTCGTGGAGCAGCTTGGTGACCAGCGTGCGGAAGGGGGCCGTGGCGGTCACGTGCTCGGTGTCGCCGTCCCCGTCGGCCGTCTTCAGCTCTACCTCGCGGGCGACCACCTCGCGCAGGGACTTCATGAGCTTCTTCTGCGTCTTGGCGTCCAGCGACGGGGCGGACGAGGGGCTGTCCTCGTCCTCCTGGCCGGACAGGCCGGCCTTCTCCATCTCCTTGGTGTTGAACTTCACCCACTTGCCCTGCAGGGCGTCCTTGAAGGCACCGGCCTCCGGGGGCAGGTCGTCGGCGGGCGGCACGGGGCTGCCCGTCAGCTTGCCGATGGCCTGGACGTCGGCACGGAGGTAGGTGTAGTCGCCGATCACCCGGTACTCGGCGAGGTCGCCGTCCGGGTTGCTGACCTTCATCGCCATGCCGACGAGGTCCTTGTCACCGGAGTCGGCGAGCGGCTTCTTCGACTGCATGGTGAGCGTGATCTTCGCGTCGCTGAGCAGCTCGGCGACCTCGTCCGGAAGCTCGTCGCCGGGCTCGGGGTCGGACTTGGCGTCCAGTGCCTTCAGGGACGCGGCGTCGGTGTCCAGGTCCAGCTCGAAGGAGAGCGTCTTCTTCTCGCCGAGCTTGTCGAAGGCCCGGTCGAGCTTCTTGCCGGCGGAGAGCTGCTCCACGGTCCCGCAGGCGGCGGAGCCCGCGAGGACGGCACCGACGACGGCGGTGGCGGTCAGGGTCTTGCGTATGGCGCTGATGATGGTCTCCTTGTAGACGCGACCACAGTGTGATCGATCAGAAGACTCACAGCCCGCCCACATGGTTGCACCTTGTTTTTCATCCCCGTCCGGTGACCCGGTCGCTCCGCCCGAGGAAACGGAAGGCCGCCCCCTCCGCCCGGTACAGGAAGTACCCGGCATCCCGCTGTACGTCGATGCTCCGGGGGCTGTCGGCGGTGAAGCGCAGGGTCTTGGCGAGTCCCTGATAGGTGAGGTCCGACAGCCGCTGGGCGACCGCCCCCGGAGCGGCGCCGGCCGGGCCGCCCGGCAACTCCAGGGCGCGGGCGACGAGTCCCACCGCGTCGTACGCCTCCGCGGCCCAGCGGCCGGGCGCGGTGCCGTAGGCCGCGCGGTGGGCGGACCGGAAGGCGCCGGACACGCTGCCGGGGTCGGTGAACGGGGCGCCGAACACCCAGCCTTCTCCCGCCGCCCGGGCCTCCTGGAGGAAGGCGGGGCGCATGAGGTGCCAGGTGCCGAGGCGCGGTCCGGTGAAGCCGGCCTCCGCGAGGGCGCGGGCGCAGCGCGCGCCGCGCCGCGGCGATGTCCCGGTGAAGACGACGGCCTGGGCCCTCGCGGCGAGCGCGGCGCGGACGGCGGGGGAGAAGTCGTCGCTGCCCGCCGGTACCGGATAGACGCGGGTCGTGCCCTCGTGGGGCGGACGCCTGACGAGCGCGTCGGCGAGATCGGAGCCGGTGCGGCCCGCCGCCCGGTCGTCGATCACGGCGGTGCGGTCGACCGGCCGTACGGCGGTCAGGTACGCGGTCAGCGGCAGGGCCAGCAACTGTTCCGGGGCACGGGTGACGCGCAGGGTGTCCGGTCCCTCGTCGCCCAGCCGGGGATCGTCCAGGGAGATCAGCACCATGGCGGTGCGCGCGGCCCGGTAGCGCGGACCGGCGGCCAGCGCCGCCGGGAGGGTGTTCGGTCCGAGGACGGCGCTCACGGCGGCCCCGGTGAAACGCTCGGCGGCCTGCCGTGCCCGGGCGGCGTCGCCCCGGTCGTCGAAGGTGTCGAGGGCGAGGCGGAAGGCGATGCCCGCACGCGCGTTGTGGTGTGCCACGGCGAGACGCGCGCCGCGCTCCTGGGCCACGCCGTCCGCCTTGTCCCGGCCCGTCAGATCGGCCTGGAAGCCGAGCGTGTGCACCGGCGGCCCGCCGCCGGACGCCCGGCCGGCCGTCGTCAGGTACGCGGCGGCCCCGCCGCCGAGCGCCAGCACGGAGGCCGCCGCGCCGCCCAGGACCAGCATCCGCCGCCGGGCCGGTGCCCGGTCCTCGGCCGGGACCGGCGGTCTCCGGTGGGCGGCGGTCTCCGCCACGGGCCGCCGGGGGGCGGGTATGTCCAGTGCACGCGCGGACCGTTCGGCGACCAGCCGCAGCACGCCGGGCGGCAGCCAGAGTGCCTCCCGCCCGCCCGCGGAACCGGCGCCCCAGGCCGGCGCGGCCCGGGGGTCGCGGAGCGCCGCCCCGACCCGCGCGGCCGTCGGACGGCGCGCGGGGTCCTTGGCCAGGCAGCCCGCGATCAGCGGGCGCAGCTCGGCGGGTACGTCCGTCAGGTCCGACTCCTCGTGCACCGTGCGGAACAGCACCGCCGCCGCGTGCCCGGTGCCGAACGGGCGCCGGGCCGAGGCCGCGTACGCCAGGACACACCCGAGGGAGAAGACGTCGCTCGGCGGACCGACCTCCCCGGCGCGGGCGCGGGCCTGTTCCGGCGCGAGGAAGCCGGGTGTGCCCACGACGGCGTCGGGCGCGGTCAGCGCGGTGGCGCCGGCGGCGCGGGCGATGCCGAAGTCGATCAGCCGGGGACCGTCGAGGCCGAGCAGGACGTTGCCCGGCTTCACGTCACGGTGCACCAGGCCGGCCGCGTGCACGGCGGTCAGCGCCTCGGCCAGCCGGGAGCCCAGCACCCGCACCGAGGCGACCGGCAGCGCCCCCTGTCCGTCGACCGCTTCCACCAGAGCCGGGCCCGGCACGAACTCGGTGGCCAGCCACGGGGAGCGGGCCTCCGGGTCGGCGGCCACGACCGGCACCAGCCAGCGCCCGGACAGACCGCGCACGGCCGTCACCTCGCGCCGGAACCGGGCGCGGAAGGCCGGGTCCGCCGCGTGCTCGGCGCGGATCACCTTGAGGGCGAGGAGCGTTCCGCCCGGGCTGCGGGCGAGGTAGACGACGCCCATGCCGCCGGCGCCGAGCCGGGCCAGCAGCCGGTGGCCGCCGATGTCCCCGGGGTCGTCCGCGGCGAGCGGGCGCATCACAACGACGCCTCGCCCGCGTAGGCGTACCGGCCGCCCTCCACCTCGTAGCGGAACAGGTCGTAGCCCTTGAGCTGCCGGTACTCGTCGAACGCGTACGTGCGTACCAGTCCCTTGTACGGGCGCTCGGCGAGCAGGTCGTACAGCCTGGTCCGGGAGGGCCGTCCGCCCGCCCCGGCGAGACGGTCGATGACCATGCGGGCCACGTCGTAGGCCTCCGCCGCCCAGTACGGGGGCGGGACGCCGTAGCGCCCGCGGTAGGCGCTGGCGAAGTTCCGCACCCGTGCGGCCGACGGGTCGATGTACGGTGCGAAGACCTGCCAGCCCTCCGCGGCGGGGCCCGCGGCGGTCAGGAACTCCCGGCCGGCCGCCGGGTAGCCGAGGACGCGGACACCGGTGAAGCGCCGCTCGGCGAGGGCGCGGGCGACCGCCGCCGCCCGCGCGGGGGTGCCCGCGTAGACGAACCCGTCCGGGCGCCGCGCCAGCATCTCGCCGACCACCGGGGCGAGGTCCCGTGCGAGCCGGGGGACGACCCGTGGTTCGGCCCGGAGTCCGACGGCGCCGAGGGACTGGAACGTGGTGTGGCCGAGCTGCCAGGAGGCGATGCCGCCGTCGCGGTCGATGAGGACGCCCGCGCGTTTCACGCCCGACCGGGCCAGCCGGAGGGCGATCAGCGCGGGCGACACCATGTAGCCGGGGACGGCCTGGAGGAAGTGCCGGGGCCGCGAGACGCCGTACACCGACTGCGCGGAGGAGGCCGTCAGCTGGGGCACGAGCTGTGCGTCGTACGGGTCGAGGCTGGCGCCGGTGGTCCGGTCACCGGTCGAGCCCATGACGGCGAGCAGATCGCGGTCGGCGGCCAGGGACCGGGCGGCCCGCGCCGCGCGGGCCTCGTCACCGCCGTCGTCCGCGACCGCGAGGGTGAGGGTGAAGGGCCTGTCCCGCCGCGCGTTGAACTGCTCGACGGCCAGCCGTACGCCGCGTTCCTGGGCCTGCCCGACCTCCTTCTGCGGTCCCGTCAGGTCGGCCTGGACGCCGAGCAGCCAGCGGCGTCCGGTGGGGGCGTCGTCGCGGCCGCTCGCCCAGAAGGCGGCGCCGCCGCCCGCTGCCAGCAGGGCCGCGCCGCCGAGGAGCAGGAAGCGGCGGCGGCCACCGGCGCGCGGTGCCGGGTGCGCGTCCCCGGTAACGTCCGGCGGCGGCCCGTCCGTCGCCGCGTCCGGGGCCGTCGCCTCGATGTCCGGCAGGGCGAGCAGCGCGGCGGAGCGGTCGGCGACGAGCCGTACGACGTCGTCGGGCAGCCAGTCGGTGCTGTCGCAGGGCGTGTCCCAGCCGAGCGCCCCGTCCACCTCCCGGGCGGTGGGCCGGGCGGCCGGGTCCTTGGCGAGGCAGCGCTCCAGGGGCTCGCGCAGGCCGTCGGGGAGCCCGTCGAGGTCCGGTTCGTCGTGCACGGTGCGGTAGAGCAGGGCGTCCACGGTCCCGGTGCCGAAGGGCGGGCGCCCGGTCGCGGCGTAGGAGAGGAGGCAGCCGAGGGCGAACACGTCGCCGGCGGGGGTGGCGGGGAGGGCACGCGCCTGTTCCGGTGCGAGGAAGCCGGGGGTTCCGACGACCATCCCGGCCGAGGTGAGGGCCGTCTCGTCGGCGGCGCGGGCGATGCCGAAGTCGATCAGCCGGGGGCCGTCGAGGGCGAGCAGGACGTTGCCGGGTTTCACGTCGCGGTGGACGAGCCCCGCGTCGTGCACGGCGGTCAGCGCGCGGGCCAGCATCCGGCCGAGCAGCCGCACCGTGCGCGGCGGCAGCGGACCGCGGGCGGCGACCGCCTCGGCGAGCGAGGGGCCCGGCACGAAGGCGGTGGCCAGCCAGGGCGCGGGCGCGTCCGGGTCGGCGCCGGTGACCGGCACGGCCCAGGGGCTGTCCACCCGGCGGGCGGCGGCGACCTCGCGGCGGAACCGGGCGCGGAACTCGGGCCGGTCGGCGTACTGGGGCAGGATCACCTTGACCGCGGCCAGCTCCCCGGACCGTGCCCGGCCGAGGTAGACGACACCCATGCCACCGGCACCGAGCCGCGCGAGCAGCCGGTGCCCGCCGATCCGGGAGGGGTCACAGGGGCGCAACTCCTCGGTCATCGCGGACCGTCCTCACGGCCGGCGGGTCCGGTCGCCGGGGGAGCGGTGCCCTTCGGCGACGGGTCCCGGGCGGTCGGTGGGCGGCGGGCGATCTTCGCGCGCAGGCTCGCGCGCATCGTCGCGTGCGGGGCGCGCAGCAGGTCCAGCAGGTCCGGCTTGGACCAGCCCTTGGCGCCCCGGGCGGAGACCGCGAGGGTGAACTGGCCGATGCGGGTCTGCTCCCAGACGTAGGGGTGCGGTCCGCCGACGTCGGTGCCGGTGTAGGTGCCGGACTCGGCCAGGGAGTCGTCAGTGAGGCCGTTGCCGAAGTCGCCGAGGGCGTTCGGCACGTCGGTCAGCTCCCGGAGCACCTCGCCGGGGCGCAGCAGCTGCGAGGGACAGCGCATCATCTCCTCCAGCACCTCGGCGTTCTCCCAGTCGGCCTGCTCGGCGCTCCGGTGCACCGTGACGACGGCGCTCAGGCCGAGCGGGCCCTTGCCGTCGCGCGCCGGGATCTCGTAGTGGCGGGTCAGGCTGGCGAGGACGTCCTCCGGGAGCGCCCGCTGCTCCCAGACGCAGGTGTCCCCGAGCACCGCCCACCGGCGCGGATCGTTCTCGTACGGTGCGCGGCGGACGGTGCCGGGGCCGAACGCGGAGGGCTGGAGGATGATGTCGCGGATCAGGGCGGCGGCGCGGGCCGGGGTCCGGGGGAGTCTCGCCGGGTCGGCGTCGACCACGGCGGTGGGCGACGGGCCGGTGCTCCCGGTCGCGTCGCTCCTCGTCCCGGCCGCCGACCGGCCGGGGCCGTCCCCGCCGGCGGTACAGCCGGCCAGCAGCAGGCCGCACACCGCGGCCGCGCAGCCGAACCGCGCCGCCGCACCTCCCAGCACCATGGAGCCCCCAGGGATCGCCCGACCCGCACGCGTCGAGCCTCATGCTAGGGGTCAACGGCCGGGCGGGGGACGGCGGTTGACGATCGCGTGGCCCGGCTGTGGCACGGCTGTCACACGGTGCGGACGGTGTCACGGCCCGGGGGCCCGGCCGTGCTCAGTGGCTGTGCTCGGAGTGCTCCCCGGGCTGCGGGGAGGCCGACGCGGAGGTGTCCGGCGCCTGTGCCGGCCGGCCCGCCCGGACGGTGAACGCGGCGGTGTGCACCTTGCCGGCGTGCTTGAAGTCGAGGAACAGCCGGTAGGTGCCGGTGCTCGGCGCCGTCGTGGTGAACGAGATGTCCGGCCCCGGCCGGGTCCTGCCGTCGCCGGGCTCGCCGCCCGGGTGCACGTGCAGGTAGCCGAGGTCCCCCGCGCGCAGTGCCACCAGGTGGCCGTAGGCCCCGAGGTAGGGCTGGAGGTCGCGCACCGGCTTGCCGTTCCTGCTCACGCCGAGCGTCAGTTCACCGGCCCGGCCCGGGGTGAGGTCTCCGCGGAGGCCGACCCGGTATCCGTCGACCTCGGCCGTGGCGGCGGGGGCGGGGAGCGGCGCCGGCTCGTAGGCGCCGGAGGCGGTGAGGTCGGCGCCGAGGGTCAGTCCTTCGCCGCCGGCGGGCGTGAAGTCGGCGAAGACCCGGTAGACCCCGGCCTTCGGCAGCGTCACGGGGGTGGACCAGGTGCCGTCGGCGGCGCGCGTCGGGTGCAGGTGCCGATAGTCGGTCAGGTCCCGGGAGGCGACGATCAGGTGCAGCTCCTTGGTGTGCTCCTCCTTATAGGCGGTGAGCGGGCGTCCGGTGGCGTCCCGTACGACCGCGAAGCGCAGGCCGGCCTTCCGGCCCGCCGTGACGGCCGGGGTCTTCAGGTCGAGGGTGTAGCCCCGCTCGGAGGTCTGCAGCCCGCCGGGCGCCGCCGCCGGGCCGGAGCCGGCCGCGGGTTCCCGGTCCGGCGCGCCGCCCGCGTGGCCGTCGTGTGCCGCGTTCTCGGTCTGGAGGGAGATCTCGCCGACCCCGCCGCCGACGCCGTAGGCGACGCCGAACGCCGCGGCGAGCGCGGCGGCGAAGGCGGTGATCCGCAGCCCGGTGTTCATGGTGACTCCTCGTCTGATCGCTGCCCGCAGGGCGGCCCGATGACCTTCAACATACCCCAGGGGGGTACAGAGTCAAGTCGTGGACCGCCTTGCTCTCGATACGGGCAGGGGGTATGGGTGGGAGGCGGCTTCTCCTGTCCGCGCACCACGAAAGGAACCGAGAATGACCCCTTCTCTCCTCCGCAAGGGAGTCGAACACCCCGTGACCCGCATGGCGGCCGTCGCGCTCCTCCAGGCTCTGGCCGCGCACCTCGGCCGGCCGGGTCCGGGCCGGTCGCCCTCGCCCGTCTGCGGCTGCCGGGCGCTCGGCGGGCGCGCCGGGTCATGACGGGCCGTGCGTCCCCCGGCGCCGCCTCGGGCGGCGCGGTCCCGTCCGGGGGTCCGTCCGGCCCGGGGGCCGGACGACTTGCAGCCGTATAGGGGTAGGGGGTATACCTGTGCTTCGTCGGCGCTTGCGATACCCCAACCCACTAGGGGTATCGGGCGCCCCGTCTCATCACCATCCCCAGGAGGAAGCCCATGTCGTCCTGCTGCAGCCCCGACGGCAGCTGCCACTCCGGCTCGACCGCCACCCAGATCACCACCGACGCCACGAAGACCGTCTACGCCGTGACGGGCATGACCTGCGGTCACTGCGAGGCCGCCGTCAGCAAGGCCGTCGGCGGCGTCGACGGTGTGCTGTCGGTCGAGGTGGACGTGAAGACGGGCCGGGTCACCGTGGTCGCCAAGGACACCCCCGACGACGCGCTGATCGCCCAGGCCGTCGACGAGGCCGGATACGCGCTGGCCGGCCGCGCCGCCTGACGCCGACCGAGACGCTCCTCGCCGCGGTGCGAGGAGCGATCCGGCCGGGCCCGCGCAATCCCCCGTCGGCGGGCCCGGCCGGATCAGACGTCCCCCGGGCTCAGGGGGACACCGCGCGCACCCGCGCGCGGGCGGACAGCCGGGCCTGGGTGCCGGCGTCCAGGGGCAGTTCGATCCTGCGGTCGATGCGGTCCTCCTCCCAATGACGGGTGTCGACCAGCCACCAGCGCTCGACGTCGACCCGGTACAGGCGGTGCGGCGCGGCCCCGCGCAGCCGCTCCGGCGGCAACTGCCACCGCGCACGCTGCCCGGGGTCGGGGAACACCGTCTCGTAGAACGGCGCGTAGTACGCCGCCAGCCGGTCGGGGCCGATCTCCGTGCAGCGGCCGGTGAACTGCGCACCGTCCACGGACGCGATGGCCACCCCGGCGGCGCCCTCGGTCACGAACAGCGAACCGCTCACCCGGGGGTCGGCGCGGAGGTCGCCGCCGTGCCGGGAACCGGTGGACGAACCGAAGACGAAGTGCAGCGGACCGGCGAACCAGGCGTATTCCAGCGTGGCCACCCACGGGGCTCCGTCCCGCGCGGTGGCCAGGTTCAGGTAGCGGGCCCGGTCCAGCAGGTGTGCGGTCCGGTCGATCAGGCTCTCGTCGAACGCCATGCGGGACCTCTCGCTGTCGTGCCGCGGCGCCGCGGCGGATACGGGTTCCGCGGGGCGAACCCGCGGCGGGACGTGTTCACTTGTGCCGCAGGAAGACCGGCAGCGACGCGACGTCGTTGCCGATGAAGGTCTGCCCGGGCGGGACGTCCTCCGGGTCGACGGCCAGGGCCAGCCGCGGGAACCGGTCGAACAGCGCGGGCAGCGCGATCCGGGCCTCCAGCCGGGCGAGGTGCGAGCCCGGGCAGAAGTGCGCGCCGAGGCCGAAGGCGAGGTGGTCCTTGTCCTCGCGGTCGATGTCGAAGGTCTCCGGATCGTGGTGCACCCCGGGGTCCCGGCCGTGGGCGCCGTAGCAGATCAGGATGGCGTCCCCGGCGCGCACGACCACTCCCTCGCCGAGGTCGATGTCCTCCTTGGCCCAGCGCATGGGCAGGTGCATCACCGGGCAGTGCACCCGCAGCGACTCCTCGATCGCGTCGTCCCAGCGTTCCGGGTCCGCCTGGAGGACGCTCAACTGGTCGGGACGGGCCAGGAGTTCGCGGACGGTGTGATTCAGGAGGTTGATGGTGGTCTGGCTGCCCCCGCCGATCATCAGCAGCAGGGTGGACACCAGCTCGTGCTCGTTCAGGGACTCCTCGCCCTCCTCGCGCGCGGCGAGCAGGAAGCTGGTGAGGTCGTCGGCCGGCGCCTTGCGCCTGGTGGCGATCAGCAGGTGCATCGCGGCCACCAGGTCGTTGTACAGCGCGACCGACTCCTCCTCGGTCAGGCCCGTCTTGGCCACGGCCCGGAACACGCGCAGCACCTCGGGCCGCTGGTCGTCCGGGATGCCGAAGAGGTCGCAGATGACCTGGGTGGGCACGCTGTAGGAGAACTCCTCGTGCAGGTCCACCGGTTCGTCGCCGGGCCGCTCGGCCAGCTGGTCCAGCAGCATCGTGACGTCCGCCTCGATGTGCGAGCGCAGCCGTTCCACCCGGCGCGGGGTGAAGGCCGGGGTGATCAGCTTGCGCAGCCGCGCGTGCTCGCGCCCGTCCGCCGTGGCCATGGAGTCCAGGTCGACCCACGGGGACAGCCAGGGCACGGAACCGGGCTGGTAACCCGGCACGGTCTTCTTCAGGTCCCGGGACACACCGGGGTGGGTCAGGAGCATCCGTACGACGTCCCCCCGGGACACCGACCAGGCCGACACCCCCTCGGGGAGCCGCACGGGAACGGCGGGCCCCAGCGACCGCAGGCGTTCGACCTGCGCGTACATGCACCGGCCGCCCTTGTTGTCGAGTGTCTCGGTGGGAGCTGCGCTGAAGGGGATCACTGACACTGTGTGCCTCCTGATGGGGGCCGGACGAGGCGGCCGGCGCGGATCGGGTCCGCACCGGCCGCCACGTCCGGCGGTGTTCATTCGAATTCGGTGTGCATGCCGTTCTGTCGGTGCCGTGTCGGGGATGTCGGCCGGCCGGCCCGGGTGCCGTCGGTCAGTCGGAGTCCGCGGCGGGGACCGACGGGGCCGGGCTCGCCTCGGAGGGTGCGGTGCCGGGCACCGCCGAGCCGGTCGGCGGCACATGGCGCAGCGAGACCGCCGCGGCGACGGCACCCGCCGCCGCGATCACCGCGGCCGTTCCGGCGGCGACGTTGAGCCCGCTCGTGAACGCGTCCCGGGCCGCGCCCAGCAGCTCGTCCCCGACCCGGCCGGGCAGTTCCCGGGCGGCGGCCACGGCGCCGTCGAGGTTCTCCCGGGCGGCGGAGGCGGCCGGCTTCGACAGGCCGTCGGGCAGCTTGTCTTCGACACCGTCGCGGTAGACGGCGGTGCCGATGCTGCCGATGACGGCGACGCCCAGCGAGATGCCGAGGTCGTTGACGGTCGACGCCAGGCCGCCGGCCGCGCCCGCCTTCTCCGGCGGCACCGAACCGACCACGAGGTCCGTGGTCAGCGCCATGGACGGGGAGACCGCCGGGTAGAGCACGATGAAGCCGGCGATGACCCAGGGCAGCCCGGTGGTGCTGTCGATCAGGGTGAACAGGACGTAGCCGACGACCTGGACGGCGAGTCCGGTGGCGATGACGTACCCCGGCCGGACGCGCCGGGCGAGGACCGGGGAGCGCATCGCGACCACGATCAGGACGAGGGCCGCGGGCAGGATCGCGAACCCGGTCTTCAGCGGCGAGAGGGCCTTCACCAGCTGGAGGTACTGGGTGAACATCAGATACACGCCACCCAGGCCCATGGCCGACAGGATGAAGACGCCCAACGCCCCGCTGACCGTCCGGTTCTTGAACAGCCGGACGTCCAGCAGCGGCTCGGCGGAGCGCAGTTGGCGCACGACGAACACGACGCCGAAGAGCAGGCCCACCACCACGGCCAGGGCCGAGACCAGCGGCGAGTCGGTGGTGGCGAACGACTTCACGCCGTAGATCAGCGGCAGCAGCGTCAGCAGCATGAGCAGCGCGCTGAACAGGTCCAGCCGGCCCGTGCTCGGACCCTGCCGGCCCGGCAGCAGCAGGGGCGCGCCGATGACCACGACCGCCATCACCGGGACGGCGACGAAGAACGTCGCCCGCCAGGAGAACGCCTCCAGCAGCAGACCGCTGAGCAGCGGGCCGAGCGCGACACCGGCCGAGATGGCCGCCGCCCAGGTGCCGATGGCGACGCCCCGCTGCTTCGGGTCCTGGAACATCGTGAAGATCAGGCCGAGCGTGGTCGGCATCTGCATGGCCGCCGCCACGCCGAGCAGCGCGCGCCAGACGATCATCAGCTCGGGTGAGTCGGTGAAGGCCGCCGCCGCCGAGATCAGGCCGAACAGCAGGGCTCCGGTGATCAGCAGGTTCCGGTGGCCGAAGCGGTCGGCCACCGTACCCATGAGCACCAGCAGGCTCGCCATCAGGAAGCCGTAGATGTCCAGGATCCACAGTGTCTGCGTGCTGCTGGGCCGCAGATCCGCCGCGAGATAGGGGATGGCCAGGAACAGGATGGTCAGCATCATGAACAGCAGGAGCGCGGGGAGGACCAGCAGGCCCAACGCGGCCCACTGCTTACCCCCTGCTCGTAACTGCGGACTTCCTGCCGAAGACATCAGCACTCCTCTCCTCGTCGAGACCTGCGACACGACCGCGCCGCGGCACGGCCACCGGCACACAGGCATACCCCCACCGGGTATTGCAGTGAACATACGGATGGGGGGTATGGGTGTCAAGCCGGTCGGACGGCCGGGGCCCCGGGTGCTCAGCCCGTGCCGAGACCGTGTGCCAGGCAGTTCCAGAACGCGGTCTCCAGCGCGTGCACGGTCCGTGCCGCGCGCACGGCGGCCACCGGGTCGTCCCCGCCGGCCAGGCCGTCCGCCAGCGTCGCCGTCGCCTGGTCCAGCAGGGCCTGCGGGGTGTCGGCGAAGTAGCGGAAGTGTTCGAGGGCCCGCTCCTCGATGCCGTACCGCGCCACCAGGGCGTCGGCCACCCGGACATAGGTCTCGGTGGACTCCTCCACGTTCGCCAGCAGGGCCAGCGCGGTGTCGCTCGCGGTGCCGTACAGCGCCGACCGCGTCAGGTAGGCCGGATACGCCTGGGCGAGCGGCCGCGGTTCGTAGGCCCGCAGTTCCTCGGGGGTGAGGCCGACCGCCGTCGCGAAGTCCCCGAGCAGTTCCAGGGCCTGTCCCTCGCCCTGGGCCATGGCCAGGAACAGGTCCCCGGCCGGTGCCGCGGGGAAGCGGGACGCGAGCAGCGCGAAGCTGCGGCGGTCGCTGCCGACCAGGTGGTACAGCTCCCCGGCGAGCCACTTGAGCCGTTCCCCGGGCATGCGGCCCTGTTCGAGCACGTCGAGGAAGCGGTTGGGCTCGGCGTCCTCGGCGATCCGCAGCCGCGCCGCCTCCAGGACGTCCGTCGCGGTTCTCACCGGGTCCTCCTCGTCGCTTCGTCGGTGGGCCGGGCCGTTCCCGTCTTTCCGGCCGGCCGGATGATCCGCCGCAGGTTCGGTCCCGTCGCCGGTCCCGGCCGCTGCTCGGCGATCCAGGGACCGTCCACGGAGACGTCCACCACTCCCTCCTCCAGCCAGGCGTGACGGCCGTCCAGGACCTGCTCCGTCACCGCGCGGTCCGTCGCGTCGGTGTTCTCGCCGAGCCGGGCCAGCAGTCCGGCCACCCGCAGCCGCGCCTGGCGGCAGAAGGCGTCGGCGAGTTCGGCCGGGGAGCCGCCCGGCCCGCCGAGAGCCCGGGCGTAGACACAGCTCGCGCTCATCGCGTACAGCTCGGCGCCGATGTCGACGATCCGTCCGAGGAACCGCTGCCGCCCGTCCAGACCGTCGTCCTCGGATCCGGTCCCGGGTCCGGCCCCGGCGGCGACCGCGGCGAGCTCGCCGGCGATACGACGGCTGGTCCGGGCGACGAACTCCAGGTGGGCGTCCAGCACATCGCCGTCCCGGTCCGGGCCGGCGGGCGTCCCGTCACCCGCTTCCTCCCCGGTTCCCGCCGCGGCGCGGTGGGCCTCGATCAGGTCGTGGGCGAGGAAGGACCGCAGCGCCTCGCTGGAGCCGTCGAAGATGCGGCCGATCCGCACGTCCCGCAGTTGCTGCTCGACCGGGACGCCGCGTTCGCCCCGGGCGACGGCCGAGCCGGCCGTTTCGTAGCCGCGGCCGCCCCGGAGCTGCACCAGCTCGTCGGCGACCAGGCACGCCTGTTCCGACGCGAACAGCTTGGCCAGCTCCGCGTCCAGCCGGGTGTCGGTGTCACCGGCCTCCGCGCGCCGGGCGACGACCTCGACCACCGCCTCCAGCGCGAAGGCGGTCGCGGCGATGAAGGCCACCTTTCCGGCCACCGCGTCGTGCCGGGCGATGGGCCGCCCGAACTGCACCCGGGCGGCGCTCCACTGCCGGGCGATCCCGAGGCTCCACTTGGCCGCGGCGGCGCTCGCGGCCGGCAGCGACAGCCGCCCGGTGTCCTGCGCGGCGAGGGCGATCGCGAGCCCCTCGCCCTCCGCGCCGATCCGGTGGCCCGCCGGCACGGCCACCCGGTGCAGCCTCACGCAGCCGTTCTCCAGTCCGCGCAGCCCGAGGAAGGAGTTGCGCCGCTCCACCGTCACGCCGGGCGAGTCCGCCTCGACGACGAACGCCGTCATCCCTCCCTCGCCGCCGTCCCCGGCGGGTACGACCGCCATGACCACCAGCAGGTCGGCGACCACCCCGTTGGTGGTCCACGTCTTCACCCCGTCGAGTACATAGCCGTCCGAGGCCGGGTCGTACACGGCCGTGGTGTGCATGCGGAACGGGTCGTTGCCGATGTCGGCCTCGGTGAGGGCGAACGCGGAGATCTCCCGCACGCACCGCGGCAGGAACGTCCGCTTCTGCTCCTCGGTCCCGAACAGCAGCAGCGGCTGCGCCAGCCCGATCGCCTGGTGGGCGGCGAGCAGTTCGCTCAGCGCCGGGTGCGTCGTACTGGTGAGCATCAGGGCGCGCAGGTAGCAGCGGGTGGACAGGCCCAGCCCGCCGTACCGGCGCGGGAGCCGGACGGCGAACGCGCCGATGTCCTTGAGCCCCTCGATCACCTCGTCCGGGACACGGTCCTCGCGCTCGATCGCCGCGCTGTCGACCTCCTTCTCGCAGAAGTCCCGCAGGCGTGCGAGGAAGCGCTCCTCCTCCGGGGGCAGCCGCCGTGGGTCGCCCGCCGGGAGGGTGAGCGGTTCCGCGTGCGGCCGGCCGAGGAACAGCCCGGTGGCGAACCCCGGCCGGCCGGTGCCGGCCGGGGCCTGCGGCTGCGTCATCCCCTGCGCCGTCATGCCGCGGCGGAGGGGACGGCCTCGATGACCGACAGCGGTCCGGCCTGCCCCGCACCGACCGACCGCACGGTGAACCCGGTCTCCTGGAGCAGCGCCCGGAACTCGTCCTCGGTACGCTCCTGGCCGCCGGTCGTGACCATCATGTTGACGTCGGTGAAGTACGCGACGGGCGCGGAGGTGTCGGCGGTCCCGGGCAGGACCGTGCCGACGATCAAGAGGGTGGCGGTGTCGGGCATGTGGGCCCGGACCGTGCGCAGGATCGCCCGGGCCTCGTCGTCGCCCCAGTCCTGGAACACGCTCTTGATGATGTACAGGTCGCCGTCGCCCGGCACGGACTGGAAGAAGTCCCCGGACCGCACCTCGCACCGGTCGCCGAGACCGGCCTTGCCCAGGGTGGCCGGTGCCTCCGCGACACCGCTCGGGCTGTCGAAGACGATGCCCCGCAGCCCGGGCCGGGCCTGGAGGATCGCGGAGAGCAGGGTGCCGTCGCCACCGCCGAGGTCCACCACGGTACCGGTCCCGGGGAAGTCGTAGCCCGCGGCCAGCTGCGCGGCCGAGAGCCGGGACTCCTCGCTCATCGCCTCGTTGAACAGGGTGCTGGTCTCGCCGTGCTGGGCCAGCCAGTCGTAGACGCCCATCTCGTAGACGTGGTCGAAGGCGCGCTCGCCGGTGGTGACCGTGTGGCGCAGGCTCTGCCAGGACGTGAGGAAGATGGGGTGGCTGAACATCCTGGCGAACTTGTGCAGCGAGTCGGGGGAGTCGGAGCGCAGCTGGGAGCCGATGTCGGTCAGCGCGAAGCGGCCCGGCTCCGTCTCCTCGGCGATGCCGACGGCGACCAGCATGCGCAGCAGCCGCCGCAGCGAGGGCTCGTGCGTACCGGTGGCGTCGGCCAGCTCGCCGCTGGTGCGCGCGCCCGTGCCGATGAGGTCCGCGAGGCCCAGCTCGGCGGCCACGCCGATGCCGTGCGCGGTCATGTAGCCGCCGATCCGCTCGATCAGGGCGGCTCGGAGATCCAGTTTGCCGGTGGCGAGGACGTCCTGCCCAGTCGTGCTCATGGTCGTACTCCTTCTCGTGAGGTCGCTCGGGGAGAGTGGGGGATACCGGTGGGTGTGCCCGCCGGTTCGTCAGGGGAGCCGGCCGGTGAGGCGGTGCCGGACCCAGACGTTGGGTTCGACGTACACGGCGTGGTCGTGGGTGGTGTTCACGGTGAGCGGGGTCAGGGCGCCGGGCAGTTCCACGGGCCCGTCGGTGTCCAGGGGCAGCCCGGTCCACTCCCGCCACTGGGCCAGGCTGCCCGAGATGGTCATGGACGCCGGGCACACCCGCAGCACCTCGCCGCCGACCCGTACGTGCACCCGCAGCCAGGGGTCCTCGGGCAGCCCGTCGGACCGGCGCAGCGCGATGTACTCGCCCAGCGGCAGCCCCGGGTGCCGGTGCTTGCCGCTGGGCCGCACCGGGCCCACCAGGTCGCCGAACCCCTTGGCGCGGGCGTGGCCGATCAGGGCGCGCAGGGCGTACACGGACATGTTCCGCGCGAGGCGGTCCGGGACGATGGCGATCTCCAGCGCGCACAGCGCGGTGAGTTCGCGGCCGGCGGCGGTGTCGGACAGGCACAGGCGCAGCGCCTCGTCCCAGCCGGTGTCGGGCAGCCCGTCCGGGTCGCCGTCCCAGGCGAAGGGCACGCTGGCCGCCCGGGCGACGACGCGGTCCTCCTCGTCCAGGACGACGAGCTGGTGCTCGGCGTGACGGCGCAGCGCCCAGTCCACGAGGAGCGGATCGGGGCGGATGTAGGCGGGCCACGACGATTCCATCGTGATCATCGCCTCTTCCAGGTCGGGCCGCTCGGCGAGGCTGGTCACGCGCAGGCCGGTGCTGGTGGTGCTCATGGCATTGCTCCCGTCGGTGGGCGCGGGCACGGTCGTGGTGGTGGTCCTCACCCGGCGAGCCGGCGGGCGGGCAGCCGCTCCGTGGGCAGCGGCCGGACGTCGCGCCGCCCGGCGAGCAGGGCGAGGTAGCGCGCCCGGGGGATCGGCCGCGCGCCCAGGAGCCGCACGTGGTCGCCGTCGCGCTGGACGTCGACGGCCACCCCGCCGGCCGCGGCGAAGCGCCGGGTCAGATCGGCGACGGCGGTCTTGCCCGCCCCGCTGCGCACGGTGAACTGGGAGTCGGCGCTGAACACGGAGCCGACCCGGACGCCGAAGGTGCCGCCGATCAGTTCGTCACCGTCCCACACCTCGACGCTGTGCGCGTGGCCGAGTTCGTGCAGCACGCACAGGCCGCCCAGCAGGTCGTCGGTGAGCCACTGCTCGCTGCGTCCGGAGCGGCACTGGCGGACCACCCGTTCGAAGCACAGGTCCGCCGTCGTGGTCCAGTCCGGCGTGCTGCGCAGTTGCCGGCGCAGGCTGCGCTGGAGGCGGGCCTGGCCGACGTGGATGACGGGCCGCGGGTCGGGGGAGCACCAGGCGATGGAGTAGGGCTCGTCGCCGCCGGGCAGCACCTTCACCGCACCGGCGGCGACATCGGCCTCGTAGATCAGCTCGTTGACGATCCGCTGTTCGGCCGTCGCCGCCGGGAAGGGGTACAGGCCGCGCCGGTAGGCGGCGAGCAGGGACTGGGGGCCGAGGTCGCCCCCGAAGGCAACGGGCCCGTCCGCCGGGCCGCCGCGGACGTCCAGCGATTCCCACAGGCCGCCGGTACGCGCCAGCGTACGGATGTACACGTCCACCTCACAGGAAGTCGATGGAGGTCAGGTACCGGATGTAGCGGTCGAGCATCTCCGCGTCCACGGGCGGGATCTCGATGCCGCTGCCGCGCAGCGCGTTCTCGACGTTGTCCCGGCCGAACACGGGGAACGTCGTCTCCAGGTACATCTCGGCCACGCTCATCTCGCCGGTGGAGCAGCGGTCGATGAACAGCGGGGCGAACGGGGTCATGGGGTGGTCGGGCCGCTCGATCGCGGTCCTCACGATCCCGTCGATCCACTCCTCCCAGGGCACCTCGCGGATGGTGTGCCCGTGCGCCCGCAGCCGGTCGGCCAGCACCGAGACGTTCACCTTCCCGGGATTGGTCAGGTGGTAGACCTCGCCCGCCGGCAGCTTGGCGGACGCGATGTGCAGCAGCGCGGCGGAGTAGCAGTCGACCGGGGTGTAGTCGAGGGGGAGTTCGGCGACGGGGGAGGTGCCGGTGTCGACGATGAACTTCTTCATCGCGCACATCTCGGTGGCCGTGTTCCAGGCGCCGGTCGTGCGGTCGCCGGAGATGTCGGCGGCCCGGTAGACGGCGACCGGCAGGCCCTGCTCGGCCGCGTTCAGCAGCAGCCCCTCGGCGACCCACTTGCTCTCCACGTATCCCACCGACAGCCGGTCCGGGTGGTCGAGCGGGGTCCGCTCGGTGACGTGCCGGACGCCGGCGGTGCCGAAGCCGGAGACCACGGCCATGGTGGAGACGTAGTGCACGGGGATGTTCCGGTACCGTCCGGCCATCCGGATGATCTCCCGGGTGCCCTCGACGTTGGTCGGGCGCATGTGGGAGTAGGGGTAGATGAAGTTGACCAGCCCGCCGGGGTGGTGGATGACGTCGACCACCCGGGCGAAGTGGTCGAACTCGGCCTCGCTCAGCCCGAAGCGCGGCCGGTCCAGGTCGCCGGGCACGACCGCGATCCGCCCGGACGCCACGTGCTCGGCCAGGTCCTCGGCGAGATAGCGCCGCGCGGTGGCCTGGACGCGCTCGACGGCGTGCCGGGCGTCGCGGGCCCGCACCAGGCAGTGCACGGTGGCGCGGGTGGTCCGCAGCAGATCGCGCAGCAGGTAGACGCCGAGGAAGCCGGTGGCCCCGGTGAGGAAGACATGGTCCGGGTCCGCCCACGCCGTCTCCCCGGCGGGCCGCGCCTGGATCGGCACGCCGACGGCGGTGTCCGCCCACAGGTCGGTCGGGGCCGCGCCGTCCGCGCTGAGCGTGCCGGCCCGGGCCGACTCCACCGCGGCGGCGAAGCCGCGCAGCGTGGCGTCGTCGAGCAGCAGCCGGATCAGCGGACGCACCTGGGTGATCAGGACGCCGAGCGAGGCCCGTACCTTCGCCATCAGCTCGGCCGCGAGGATCGAGTTGCCGCCCAGGTCGAAGAAGTTGTCGCCCGGCTCCACCGACTCGACGCCGAGCACCTGGCACCACAGGCCGGCGACGGCGCGCTCGGCCAGGCTCGCCGAGGACGCCCCGGCACCGGCCGCCGGACCGGACGCGGGCGGCTCGGACGGGTCGGGCAGCGCGGCGAGGTCGACCTTGCCGTGCGCGGTCGTCGGCATCGCGTCGAGCCGGACGAACCGGGCCGGGACCATGTAGGCGGGCAGCCGGCGGGCGACGAAGGCGCGCAGTTCCCCGGGGTCGAGCCGGTGCGGGGCGCGCCGGGCGGTGAAGTAGGCGACGAGCTGTTCCTCCCCCCGGTGGGTGAAGGACGTGACGGCGGCGTCGTCGAGGAGGTCGTGCGCGGACAGGGTCGCCTCGATCTCGGCGGGTTCGACGCGGAAGCCGCGGATCTTGAGCTGCCGGTCGGCCCGCCCCACGATCTCCAGGTAGCCGTCGGGAGTCCAGCCGCCCAGGTCGCCGGTGCGGTACACGGTCCCGGTGTCCGCCGCCGCGCCCGGCAGGGTCACGAACCGCTGCCGGCTCTGTGCCTCGTCGGCGAGGTAGCCCTGGGCGACGCCGGCGCCGCCCAGGTAGATCTCGCCGTGCCGCCCGGCCGGGACCGGGTTCAGGTCCTCGTCCAGCACATGGACGACGGTCCCGGGCAGCGGCCGTCCGACGGGCGCGGGGCCCTGCGCCGGCAGCGCCTCCGGGGTGATCTCCATGGTGCAGGAGGTGATCGTCGTCTCGGTCAGCCCGTAGGCGTTGACGAGGCGGGAGCCCGGCATCAGCCGCAGGGCGGTCCGGCAGTCCTCGGCGTGCACCGCGCTGCCGCCCACGATGGTGAGCCGTACCGGCAAGTCGACGGATTCGCGGGCCAGTTCGGCGAGGAAGGCACGCCAGTAGGGCGGGGTCAGGTCCATGACCGTGATGCCGAGCGACACCAGGCGGCCGGGCAGTTCGCTCGGTGCCCAGGCGTACTCGGGCAGGACGAGGGTCGCGCCGTGGAGCAGGGTGTTGAGGATCTGCTCGACGGAGGTGTCGAAGGAGAGCGCGGCGAACTGCAGCACCCGGTCCCCCGGCCCCACGCCGTACCGTTCGTTGACGCTGCGGCACAGGTGGGCGAGGGAGGCGTGGGCCACCCGTACGGCCTTCGGGGAACCGGTGGATCCCGAGGTGTAGATGACGTAGGCGGTGTCCGTGGGCCCGACGGCGGCGGGCCCGGCGCCGGGGGAGTCCCCGGCGGTCCCGGCCGCCGGGTCCAGGGTGGTGACCGGCAGGCCGGCGAACCGGCCGGCGTGCTCGGGGCGGGTGACGGCGACCGCGCAGCCCGTCTCCTTGACGTAGGCGGCGATCCGGTCGTCCGGGACGCCCGGCTCCACCGGAAGGTAGGCCGCTCCCGCCTTGAGCGTCGCGAGGAGCGACACGACGAGGTCGATGGAGCGCTCCAGGTGGACCAGGACCACCGATCCGCGCCCCGCGCCGCGGGCCCGCAGCCGGTGTGCCAGCCGGTCCGCGGCCGCGTCGAGTTCGGCGTAGCCGATCCGGCGGCCGTCGTGTTCCACCGCTGTCGCCTCGCCACGAGCCGCCGCCACGGCGGCGAAGCGCTCGTGTGCGTACGGCTTCCCGATGATGTCCATGAGTCCTCTCGTCCAGTGCGGGTGTGAGAACGCTGACGTGTCCGCCGACGCGCGTGGGCGCAGGGCGAACTCGTGCCTGGGATGGGGCCGGCCCCGGGGGAACGCGCAGCAGGCCGGGGTGCCGGTGTGCAGTGAATCCGTTGGCTGTGGGCGGAAATCGGAAATCAGAAGGAAGAGGCCGCCGCGCCCGGGATGCGGCGGGCGCGCGGCTGCGTCCCGGCGGCCACGCGGAACGGGTTCGGCCGGCTCGGGGAAATCGGGTGGGCGAGTCGATCGGCCCCGGAGGTGTCAGCGCGCCCCGGCGCCGTCACAGACAGCGGTGTGCGGTCGCGATCGGTCCCTGCATCGTCGATGTCTCCATCGTTGCCGTCCCCCATCTCCCAACCGAACGTCAGTTGCTGTGCCCGGGTACTCGACCCGGCGCCGACTGTGCTCTGTTGCGACCGTGCCGAGGAAACCCTAAGGGGGCAGGCGTTGTCAACGGGGGAAGATCCCCTTTCCGGAGAGGGGAAGCGGGGGCGGAGACGGGGTCGCGCGGACGAAAAGAGAGGAGTGAAGCCCTCCCGCCCGGGTGGGCGGCAAAGAGCGGGGGGCCGGTAATCGAGCGGTAATCCGATGTGCCTCGGGGACCGGTCCGGCCCCTGTCTCCGTGCTCAAACACCTTGCTTCCCCTAGGGGGTATGGGTATAAGTGATGCGGCACAGGACTCCAATCCGCATGCGGGGGCGGCTTTTGCGCAACTTCTCTGGACCCGGCCAAGGCCGGCCGTGCCCCGCTCCGATTTCCGAAATGGCAGGACTGGGCCGCCGTCGCTGACGCCCGGACATTGACGTCCGGTTGACCGGCGATTATCCGCGACATTCCGGGCGTCGGCCGCGATATCCATGACCGGCCCGATCTCCCGCCCTTCGTCCGCCGCACGGTTCCCGGTACCCCCGCTCCGACGTCGACCGCCGACCCGCCGCTGTTCGGCCGCACCTGGAGAACGCCATGAGCCACGCTCCGTCCTGGGACGGACTGATCGAGGACCGCTTCCGCGCACAGGCCGACGCACACCCCTTGAGCCCGGCACTGGTCGCGGACGGCACCACCCTGACCTACCACCGGCTCCGGCACCGGGCGGAGACGGCCGCGGCCGGGCTGCGCCGGCTGGGCGTGACCCGCGAGACCCTGGTCGGCCTGGCCTTCGACCGGTCCGCGGACTCCATCGTGGCGCTGCTCGCCATCGTGCTCGCCGGCGGCGCCTACGTCCCCCTCGACCCCGCCTATCCCGAGCACCGGCTCGGCCGGATCACCGAAGCGGCGCGCTTACGGCTCGTGGTCTGCCCCGACCCGGTGCGCGAGCGGTTCACCGCGCCGCGGCCGGCCACCACCCACGGCCTCGGGGAACTGCTCCGCCTCGGGGAGCGGGACGACACGCCCGTACCCGCGGCCGGACCGCTCCCCGCCGGGCGCTCCCCACTGGCCTACGTCATGTTCACCTCCGGCAGCACGGGCCGTCCCAAGGGCGTGATGGTCGAACACCGCGGAGTGCTCCGGCTGGTCACCGACACCGACTACGTCGACTTCTCCCCCCGCCGGCACGTGCTCCAGGCCGCCTCGCTCGCCTTCGACGCGGCCACCTTCGAGATCTGGGGCGCCCTGCTCAACGGCGCCTGTCTGCACGTCGTCGACCAGGAGACGGCGGTCGTGCCCTGGCGCCTGGAGCGGGCGCTGCGCGAGGGCGGCATCACCCTGGCCTGGGTGACCGCCCCGCTCTTCCACCGCGTGGCGCAGGAACACCCCGCCGCCTTCGCCGCCCTCGACACCCTGGTGACCGGCGGCGACGTCGTCTCGCCCGGACACGTGGCACGGGTGCGCGCGGCCTGCCCCGGGCTCACCGTCGTCAACGGCTACGGCCCCACCGAGAACACCACCTTCACCACCACCTTCCCCGTCCCCGACGCGAACGACGGCCCGCTGCCCATCGGCCGCCCGATACCCGGCACCACGGTCCGGGTGTGCGACGAGCGGGGCCGCCCGGTCCCGCCCGGCACCACCGGCGAGCTGTACGTCGCCGGCGCCGGCCTCGCCCGCGGCTACCTGGCCGACCCCGCCCTCACCGACCGCGCCTTCGTCACCCTGGACGGCGTACGCCACTACCGCACCGGCGACCTCGTCCACGCCGACGAGGACGGACTGCTGCACTTCCACGGCCGCCGGGACGACCAGGTCAAGATCCGCGGGCACCTCGTGGAGCCGGCCGAGGTCAACGCCGCGCTGCTGGCCCTGCCGGGCGTGACCGACGCGCACACCCGGGTGGTCGGCGAGCCCGGCGGGGAACGCTTCCTGACCGCGTACGTGGTCGCCCCCGGCGAGGACACCGAGGAGATCCGCCGCCGGCTGCGCGAGCGGCTGCCCGGCTACCTCTGCCCCGACCGGTTCGTCCGGCTGGACCGGCTGCCCCTGACCGCCGCCGGCAAGGTCGACCGGCACGCCCTGCCCGTCCCGGAGCGCGCACCCGCACCCCCGGCACCGGCCCGCGAACCGAACGCGGCAGAGAGGCGGTTGGCCCGCCTGTGGGCGGACGTCCTGGAGCTGGATCCCGCGGACCTCGGCCCCGACGCCGACTTCCTCGCGCTCGGCGGCGACTCCCTGCGCCTGGGCGTCCTCCTCGGCCGGCTGCACCGGGACGCCTCGGTGCGGCTGGGCTACGCCGAGGCGTTCGCGGCGACCACGCTCGCCGCCATGGCCCGCGCCGTCGCGGCGGCCGCCCCGGCACCCGTCGAGGACCTGCCCGCCCCGGCACCCGGCGCGGCCCCCCTGCACCCGCAGCAGCAGGGCCTGTTCACCATCTGGCAGGCCGAACCCGGCTCCCTGGCCTACAACATCCCCGTCCGGGTGGAGCTGACCGGCCCGCTGGACCCCGGCCGGCTGCGGGACGCGCTCACCGAGGTGGTCGCCCGCGAAGAGGCGCTGCGGATGCGGTTCACCGTCGACGGCACCGGCGTGGCACAGGAACCGGACCCGCCCGCCGCACCGGAGTTCACCGTCCTGGACGCGCCCGACGAGGCCGCCGTACGCGCCTTCGTGCGCCCCTTCGCACCCCACCGGCCCGACGGCTCCCCGCTGCTGCGCGCCCTGCTGGTGCGCACCGGGGCGCCGGACCGGCACGAGCTGTACCTCGACACCCACCACATCGTCTTCGACGGGGTCTCGCTGCGGCTGCTGCTGGAGAAGCTGCTCACCGCCCACGACGGCGCGCCGCTGCCCGAGCGGACCACCGGCTACCGGACCGCGGCCCGCTGGGCCCACGAGCGGGCGGCCCGGGGCGCCGACGCGGACGACGAGGCCTACTGGCTGCGCCGGCTGGCCGGGGCGCCCACCGAGCCCGTCCTGCCCGTGGACCGCCCCCGCGGACCGCACCGGGCCACCCGGGGCGCCGTCGTGACCGCCGTCCTGGACGCGGGCCGGCTGGCCGGGGTGCGGGCGGCCGTACGACGGCACCGCAGCACCCCGTTCGGCGTGCTGTTCGCCGCCTGGGCCGCCGCCCTCGCGCGGCTGTCCGGCCGCCGTGACTTCGTCGTCGGCACCCCCACCAGCGGCCGGACGCGCCCGGAGTTCGCCGACGTCGTCGGCATGTTCGTCAACACCGCCTGCCTGCGGGTACGGCTGGAGCGGGACACCACCCTGGACGCGCTGGTCGCCCAGGCGGACCGGCTGGCCGCCGAGGCGCTGTCCCACCAGGGACCGCCGTTCCCGCAGCTCGCCCGGCGGCTCGACCTGCCGCCCGACCCCGCCCGCAACCCCCTGTTCGACGTGCTCTTCGCCCTCCAGGACATCGACTTCCACGTCGTGCGCTCGGCGGGCCTGACCGCGCGCACCCACCTGCTGAACCCCGGCACCACCCGGTTCGACCTCAACCTCCAGGCGTACCTGCGCCCCGACGAGGTGCGACTCGACCTGGAGTACGCCACCGACCTCTACGACCACGCGTCCGCCGCCCTGCTCCTGGACGAGTACCTGGCGGCGCTCGACGACCTGCTGACGGACCCCACGGCCCCGGTGCGCCGCACGGCCACCGCGACACCCGCCGCGCACCTCCCGGACTTCGACCTCTGATTCGCCGTGACGACGCAGACGAAGGACACCATGACCACCCCGTTCCAGCTCAGCCGCGCCCTGCAGGCCCATCCGGAGCAGGCCGGGTACTGGCGGTCCCGCCTCGCCGCCTGGGAGCAGCCCACCCTGCTGCCGCGCGACTTCCTCGCCCACACCGCCGACGCCGCGCGGACGGACCAGACGGACCAGGCGGACCGGACGGACCGCGCAGCCGTCGCCGCCCACGACCGGATCACCGTCCCGCTGCCCGCAGGCTGCGCCGCCCGCTGCCGGGAACTGACCCGCGACCAGCCCGCCCTCGCCCGCGTCCTCACCGGCGCCGTCCTCGCCGTGGCCGCCGCCCGGGCCACCGACACCGAACAGGTCCAGGTCGTCACCGGGCACCCGCGCCCCGGCACCGGCGAGACGGTCGCCTTCCCGCTCGGCCTGACCGTCACCCGGGACGGCACCCTGCGCCGGCTGCTCGGCGCCGC
Source organism: Streptomyces sp. NPDC104831 (assembly GCF_055583025.1). NCBI lineage: Bacteria > Bacillati > Actinomycetota > Actinomycetes > Kitasatosporales > Streptomycetaceae > Streptomyces > Streptomyces sp. NPDC104831. The sequence continues at coordinate 1,424 of NZ_JBVJOT010000031.1, read as the reverse complement.
CCGCACCGCCTACCAGGAGGCCACCGGACACCTGGACATCCCGGTGGCCCACCTCCTGCGGACCGAGGACCGCCTCCCCACCGACCTCGCGGCCGGCGCCGACGGCGACCTCCCCGCCGCCGCGGCCGACGAGGCCGGCTGCGTCGTCCAACTGGACGTACGGCTGCGCGCGGACGAGCCGCACCTGTCCCTGCGCTACCGCGCCGACCTGTTCACCGAGGCCACCGCGCACCGCCTGGCCGCCGCCTGCGCCCGGCTGCTCGCGGCGACCACCCACGACCCGGACGCCCCCTTCGGCCCCCTCCTCGACGCCGACCCCGCCGAACGCGAGGAGATCGCCCGCTTCAACGCCACCACGGCGGACCTGCCCGAGGACGCCACCCTGCACGGCTTCCTGGCCGCGCAGGCGGCCCGCACCCCCGACCGGATCGCGATCCGCGACGACGGCACCACCTACGCGGAACTCGACCGGCGCGCCAACCAGCTCGCCCACCGGTTACGCGACGCAGGCGTACGCCCCGGCACCGTCGTCGGCGTCTGCCTGCCGCGCGGCCCGCTCGCGCTCACCGCCGTCTACGCGGTCCTCAAGGCCGGCGGAGCCTACCTGCCCATCGACCCGACGCTGCCCGCCAACCGCGTCGCCTACCTGCTGGAGCACAGCGCCGCCGGCGTCGTGGTCGGCGACGCCGCCACCCGCGCCGCACTGCCGTACACCGGGACCTTCGTCGACGCCGGCGCACCCGGCGCCCTCGACGGCGACGCGCCCGCCCCCGGGGACAGCGCCGGACCGCACGACCTGTGCTACGTCATCTACACCTCCGGCTCCACCGGCCGCCCCAAGGGCGTGATGCTGGAACACCGCGCCGTCGTCAACCGGCTGGTGTGGATGCAGCGCGCCTACCCGCTCGCCCCCGACGACGTGATCCTGCACAAGACGCCGTTCGGCTTCGACGTGTCCGTGTGGGAGATCTTCTGGTGGGCGCTGGCCGGAGCCGCCGTGTGCACCCTGCCGTCCGGCCACGAGAAGGACCCCGCGGCCCTGGTCGCCCGGATCGCCGAACACCGCGTCACCACCGTCCACTTCGTGCCCTCGATGCTCCAGGCGTTCCTCCAGTACGTCGCCGGGGACAGCGCCGCCCTGCACCGGCTGCGCCGGGTCTTCGCCAGCGGCGAGGCACTGGGCACCACCCACGCCGTCCGCTTCGCCGACCTGCTCACCGCGCCCCACGGCACCGCGCTCGTCAACCTCTACGGCCCGACGGAGGCCGCGGTCGACGTCACCCACTTCCCGTGCGCCGGCCTCGATCCGCGCCGGCCGGTCCCGGGCGGGCGGCCCAGTGACACACCCGTGGTGGGGGGGGGTAACCCCCCCCGCAACACCACCACCACCACAGCCCCCCACACAACCCCCACCCGCGGCAACG
>NZ_JBVJOT010000030.1:0-108060 GCF_055583025.1 Streptomyces sp. NPDC104831 | reverse complement strand
CCCTGCGGGCCCACCGCGATCGCCGCGGCCGCGTGATCCTGGGTGGAGAAGATGTTGCAGGACGCCCAGCGCACCCGCGCGCCCAGAGCGACCAGCGTCTCGATCAGCACGGCCGTCTGCACCGTCATGTGCAGCGAACCCGTGATCCGCGCACCGGCCAGCGGCTGCGCCTCGGCGTACTCCTTGCGGATCGCCATCAGACCGGGCATCTCATGCTCGGCGAGAGTGATCTCCTTACGGCCGAACTCGGCCAGCGAAAGATCGGCGACCTTGAAGTCCTGTCGGTTGTCGACAGTCGTCATTACGAGCTGCTCCTCGGGGTTGGGGCGAGGTGGGTACGGCTGGTCTGCGCGGCGGCGGACACAGGGGTGCCCGAGAAGAGGACACAGGCATGCCCGCGTGCGCGCAGCGCAGTCCGTCGGAGGCCCTCTCTCCCTCGGTCGGCCCGTGTGGGCCGCCCGACCGCCATCAGCAGCGACGTCTGGCTCCGTCCCAAGCTACACCGGTCGACCGGGTCGCCCCCAGTCCGCGTCCGGATTCGTCGCGTCTTCCCGAGGTCGGCCGGGTGGGGTTCCGGGGGCGCACCGGGGGTGGAGCGGTGCGGGACGCGGGCGGCCGGGCCGTCCGGTTCCGCTCGCGGGGCGGCCGGGACGGCGTCGCGCGGGTCCGGCGCCGCCTGGAGCGGTGGACGGGGTCCCGTCCGTCCGTTCCGTCGAGGCGGGCGGGGTGGCTCCGCCCGGCCGGCGCGCTGGTGCTCACCGGTGGCGGGCTGGGGGGCGCCTTCCTCGTGGTACGGCGGCGGAGGGCGCCGGTGGTGCCGGCGCCCTGGCCGGTGCGGTACCCCTGAGGCCGGCCGCCGTACCGGGCGTCGTCAGTGGCCGGCGGCGTGCGGGGTGGGGCCGCCCGGGGTGGCCTCCGGGTCCGGGCCCTTGGCGGCCTCGGCCTCGCTGTAGATGTCCGGTTCCAGGTAGATGACGCGGGCGATGGGGACGGCGGCGCGGACGCGGGCCTCGGCGGCGTCTATGGCGGTGGCGATCTCGGTGGCCGTGTCGTCGTGCCGGACGGCGATCTTGGCGGCGACCAGCAGTTCCTCGGGGCCGAGGTGCAGCGTGCGCATGTGGATGACGCGGGTGACCGTGTCGCCGTCGACGATCGCGGCCTCGATCTTCTTGACGTCCTCGGCGCCCGCGGCCTCGCCGAGCAGCAGCGACTTGGTCTCGGCGGCCAGGACCAGCGCGATCAGGACGAGCAGGATGCCGATGCAGAGGGTGCCGACGCCGTCCCAGACGCCGTCGCCGGTGAGCAGGGAGAGGCCGACGCCGCCGAGGGCGAGGACCAGACCGATGAGCGCGCCGAAGTCCTCCAGGAGGACGACGGGCAGCTCGGGCGCCTTGGCGCGGCGGATGAACTCCTTCCAGGAGAGCTTGCCGCGCAGTGCGTTGGACTCCTTGATCGCCGTGCGGAAGGAGAAGCCCTCGGCGAGGATCGCGAAGACCAGGACGGCGACCGGCCAGTACCAGTTCTCCAGATCGTGCGGGTGGCGGATCTTCTCGTAGCCCTCGTAGACGGCGAACATGCCGCCGATGGAGAAGAGGACGATGGAGACCAGGAAGGCGTAGATGAACCGCTCGCGGCCGTAGCCGAAGGGGTGCTGGGGGGTGGCCTGGCGTTGCGCCTTCTTGCCGCCGACGAGCAGCAGGAACTGGTTGCCGGAGTCGGCGAGCGAGTGGACGCCCTCGGCGAGCATCGAGGAGGAGCCGCTGAACGCGAACGCCACGAACTTCGATGCCGCGATCGCGAGATTGGCGCCCAGTGCCGCCACGATCGCCTTCGTACCGCCTGACGCGCTCATGTGTTCGCGGTGTCCCTTCGCCTGTGTCGGCCTCGTGCGTCCGTCCGGGCAGGTGCCCGGCTTTGCCCGGCCTTTGCCGGTGGGTCATTCTTACAGCCCGGCCGGGCGCCGGTGCGTCAGGTGTCCACAGCCCCGGTCATATGAACGCCCGTCTACCCACAACCCCCGGTCATACGATCACGGTGGCGCGGAAGACCGTGCCCGCGCCCGAGATCTCCGCCGTCTCGCCGGCCGGGACGAAGACCGACCGGCCGGGGCGCAGCTCCTGCTCGCCCGCCCGGACGGTGCCGGCCGTGCAGAGCAGGATCTGCGGGGTGTCGCGGGTGACGTCGCGGGCGGGGCCGCCCTCGGGCAGGACGTAGCGGGAGAGCCGGAACTCGTCGATCGGCGTCTCGTAGACCTCCTCGCCGTCCGGGGAGGCCTCGGGGCGCAGCACTGCGGGGTCGCTCGGCTCGAAGCGGACGATCCGCAGCAGCTCGGGGACGTCGACGTGCTTGGGGGTCAGGCCGCAGCGCAGGACGTTGTCGGAGTTGGCCATGATCTCCACGCCCAGGCCGCCGAGGTAGGCGTGCGGGATGCCGGCGCCGAGGTACAGGGCCTCGCCCGGCTGCAGGCGCACGGGGTTGAGGAGCATGGCCGCGATCACGCCGGGGTCGCCGGGGTAGTGGTGGGCGATGCCGGCGTAGGGGGCGTAGGCGCCGCCGAGGCGGACGCAGGCGGCGGTGGCCTCGGCGACCGTCCGGGCCATCTCCCGCGGGTCGGCGGTGAGGACCGCGGTGAGGACCTCGCGCAGGGCCGCGTCCTCGGGACGGGCGTGCAGCAGGTCGGCGTAGGGCTTGAGGGAGCCGACGCCGAGCCCGTCGAGCAGACCGGCGGCCCGCACGGGGTCGCGGAAGCCGCACAGCCCGTCGAACTCGGTGAGCGCGCAGATCAGTTCGGGCTTGTGGTTGGCGTCCTTGTAGTTGCGGTGCGGGGCGTCGGCCGGGACGCCCCGGCGCTCCTCCTCCGCGTATCCCTCCCGGGCCTGCGCCAGGTCCGGGTGCACCTGGAGGGACAGGGGCGCGCCGGCGGCGAGGATCTTGAGCAGGAACGGCAGCCGGGGGCCGAACCTGGCGACCGCGCGGGCGCCGAGTTCCCGCTCCGGGTCGGCCTCGACGACCTCGGCGAGGGTGCCGCGCGGGGTGCGCGACGGGGCGCCGGGGTGCGCGCCCATCCACATCTCCGCCTGGGGTTCGCCGGTCGGCTCGACGCCCAGGAGGTGCGGGATGGCGGTCGGGGAGCCCCAGGCGTAGGGGCGGATGGTGTTGTCGAGGCGGTCCATGTGTCTTCTCTGTCTCCGTACGTGCGCTGCTCGGCCGGCGCCGTCGCGTCCGCTCCGGGCGCCGCCGGATCCGCCCGCGCGCTCGGCGGGAGGTCCGGGCCGGCGGCGGGTGCGGGCGGTGGGCCGGAGCCAGATCAGGCCCCCGAAGCGAGCGCCAGGTAAACGGCGGCGAAATCCGTGACGGCGATCAGTTCCGCGAGGGTCTCCAGTTCGCCGCCCTCCTCCGGTTCGAGTTCGCTGACCGGCGTGTCGTGGCTGAGGGCCACGTCGCGGGCGGCGGGGGCGGCGGTGAGACCGCTGATCGGGCGGTCGCGCAGCAGCACCACGCGCGCGTGCAGCGCGGGCGGTTCCTCCACGCGGTCGCGGAAGAAGTCGTCCGGGTCGGCGCTGGCGGCGAGCGGGCCGGCCAGCAGGGCGCTGTGCGCGGCGAGCGCCTCGGGCAGTTCGGCGACCAGGGCCGGGCGGCCGGCGAGTTCGGCGAGGGCGGCGGCGAACCTGCGGCCCGCCGGGCCGGCCGAGGTGCCCTCCGTCCACACCACGGGCAGCGCGTCGGCCAGCTCGGCGGCGAGGGTCTTGGCCGGGTTGCTGTAGGTCGCGATGGCGGGTCCACAGCGCTCGGCGACGAGGTCCAGGCGGTCGGCGACCTTCTCCAGGGCCTCCGGCGGGGCGTCGATCAGGCCGACCCGGTCCAGGAGCGCCAGCAGCGGGGTCAGCAGCGCCCAGAGCACTCCGGGGGAGGACGCGGCGAGCGGTTCCTCCTGGTCGTACGGTGCCGTCTCCATCGGCAGGAACAGGCCGTGCGCCCCGGTGACCGCCTCGGCGAGCGGGGTCTGCGGCGGGGCGACGCCGACGACGGAGCAGCCGCGGCGGTAGGCCTGTTCGGCGAGGAGGGACAGGCTCGGTTCGGTGCCGTCCGGTGTGGCGATCAGCAGCAGGTCCACGGCGCCGGCCCAGCCCGGCAGTTCCCAGCGCAGGGCGCCCGCGGCCGGGGCGACGCCCGCCGGGGCGAGCCGGACGACGGGGCTGCCCGGGCCGGCCAGCGTGCCGAGCAGGTCGGCGGTGTGGGTGGCGGCGGCTCCGGGGCCCGCGATGAGGACCGCGCGGGGGCGGCCGTCGGGCTTCAGGCCGCCGACACCGGCCTCGGCGGCGTTCCGGGCGGCGGTGCGGACGCGGGCGCCGGCCTCCGCCGCGCCGCGCAGCAGGCCTCGGTGGTCGGCCTCGGCGAGGCCCTCCGGGGTGTCGAGCAGCGATTCGTCCAGCATGGGCGGCAGCCTCCGGTCGCCGGGGATCCTGGGGTGCTAGGAGGTGACGGGCACCGGCACGCGGCGCCGTCGGTCGAACCGGGCGGCGCCGGCGCTCTCGCGGGCGGTGGGGTGCCCGGTCACGCGGGGCGGCGGGCCTCGTCGACCAGCAGGACCGGGATGCCGTCGCGCACCGGGTAGGCGAGGCCGCAGTCCACACCGGTGCAGATCAGCTCGGCGTCCTGCTCCTTCAGGGGGGCGTGGCAGGCCGGGCAGGCGAGGATCTCCAGGAGGCCGGCTTCGAGCGCCATGGGGTGTCCCTTCGGGGGGCGGATGGGTGTCGGTGGATATGCCCGGTCAGCGTACCGCCGTCGGGCGGGCCGCTCAGCCCCTGATGATCGCCAGGGCCTCGTCGCGGATCTTGGCCATCGTCGCCTCGTCCTTCGCCTCGGCGTTCAGGCGCAGCAGCGGCTCGGTGTTGGACGGGCGGACGTTGAACCACCAGTCGGCGGCGGCGACCGTGAGGCCGTCGAGGTCGTCGAGGGTGACGTCGGCGCGGCCCTCGTACGCGGCGCGGACCGCGGCGAGGCGCGCGGACTGGTCGGCGACGGTGGAGTTGATCTCGCCGGAGCCGCGGTAGCGGTCGTACTGCGCGACCAGGGCGGACAGCGGGCCGTCCTGGCCGCCGAGGGCCGCGAGGACGTGCAGGGCGGCGAGCATGCCGGTGTCGGCGTTCCAGAAGTCCTTGAAGTAGTAGTGCGCCGAGTGCTCGCCGCCGAAGATGGCGCCGGTGCGGGCCATCTCGGCCTTGATGAAGGAGTGGCCGACCCGGGTGCGGACCGGGGTGCCGCCGTTCTCCCGGACGACCTCCGGGACCGTGCGGGAGGTGATCAGGTTGTGGATGACGGTGCCCTTGCCGCCGTTGCGGGCCAGTTCGCGGGCGGCGACCAGCGCGGTGATCGCGGACGGGGAGACGGGGTCGCCGTTCTCGTCCACGACGAAGCAGCGGTCGGCGTCGCCGTCGAAGGCGATGCCGAGGTCGGCGCCCTCCGCGGGGACCCGCTTGCTCAGGTCCACGAGGTTGGCCGGGTCGAGCGGGTTGGCCTCGTGGTTCGGGAAGGTGCCGTCCAGTTCGAAGTACATCGGGACGAGGGTCAGGGGCAGGCCGGCGAAGACCGGCGGGACCGTGTGGCCGCCCATGCCGTTGCCGGCGTCCACCACGACCTTCAGGGGGCGCAGGGAGGCGAGGTCGACCAGGGAACGCAGGTGCGCCGCGTACTCCTCCAGGGTCTCGCGGCGGGAGAGGGCGCCCGGCCGGGCCGCGGGTTCCGGGGCGCCTTCGGCGAGCCAGTGCTCGACCAGCTCGCGGATCTGCGCGAGGCCGGTGTCCTGGCCGACGGGGGCGGCGCCCGCGCGGCACATCTTGATGCCGTTGTACCGGGCCGGGTTGTGCGAGGCCGTGAACATCGCGCCCGGCAGGTTCAGCGCGCCCGAGGCGTAGTACAGCTGGTCGGTGGAGCACAGGCCGATCTCCACGACGTCCGCGCCGCGGTCCGCCGCGCCGCGCGCGAAGGCGCGGGAGAGGCCGGGGGACGAGGGGCGCATGTCGTGGCCGACGACGACGGCCGCCGCCGCTGTCACGTCCGCGAAGGCGGCGCCGAAGAGTGCGGCCAGTGCCTCGTCCCACTGGTCCGGGACCACTCCGCGCACGTCGTACGCCTTCACGATCTGTGACAGATCAGCAGTCACGGCCATCCTCCTGAAAGTCCTGGTGGGTGCCCAAAACTACCCGTCGCGGGACGGAGGGAGGCGTGCGGACACCGGGTGGAGGCCCCGGAACGTCGCGCGGTGTGGCCGGCCGTCCGGGGACGCGGTCAGTTGTCCGGGGACCGCAGGACCCTCAGGTGGCCGCGGCGGGCGACCTCCATGGGGTCCACGGCGCGGGCTCCGCCGCCGCCCGCCTCGGCCGCGCGCTCCTGGGGGCGGGCCGCCTCGCGCACGGCGTTGGCGAGCGCTTCGAGGTCGTCGCCGCTGGGCCGCGCGGGCGCGGAGCCGTCGAGGAGTCGTACGACCTCCCAGCCGCGCGGGGCGGTGAGGCGCTCGGAGTGCTCGGCGCACAGGTCGTAGCAGTGGGGTTCGGCGTAGGTGGCGAGCGGGCCGAGGACCGCGGTCGAGTCGGCGTAGACGTACGTCAGCGTCGCGACGGCGGGTCGGCCGCAGGCGGTGCGCGAACAGCGACGTACAGGGCTCACGATGTTGGACGGTACCGCACTCTTGAGCGGGCCGCGACGACTCCCCACCAGGTCACTCCACCGTGTCGTGGTGTGAAACGCCCCACACACCCCTTCGGGGGGACTGTGCTGACCTGCGTGGACGGCATCGCGGCGCGGGACCGGAGGAGACGCGTCCGGTCAGGAGTCGGCACAAACAGCGTCAATTGCCTTGAGTTCGGTGGTCTCGGAAAGTTACGGAAACGAGCCAGACGTTGGCCTGAATGGTCATCCTGCGACAGGGGCGACGGGGGCGGGTTGCCGTGTGGAGCCGGACGCGCGCAGGGTGCGGGGACTACGCTTCACCGGTGATGGACAACCGTGTACCGCCCCGTGCCAGCGGCCCCGGGCCCCGTCGCCGTGATCGTCACGGGCGGGGCATGCGGGGGCCGATCGCGCCGCCGCAGGTGCCGTTGGCCGCCAGCCGGGCCGAGGTGTTCGCGGATCTGGTGCAGGACTCCGTGGACCGCCTGGAGCGGCGCTGGCCGCAGCTGGCCGACATCGACTTCCTCGTGCTGGAGGTGCCCCGGCTGGACGGGCGGGGCGACGGACCGGTGTGGGAGGACGAGGCCGTGCCGCTCGGCGGGGTGGTGCCGGCGCGGGACGGGCGGCGGGCCCGGGTGGTCGTGTACCGGCGGCCGGTGGAGATCCGGACCAAGGGGCGCGACGAGCGGGCCGCGCTGGTGCACGAGGTGGTCGTGGAGCAGGTGGCGGAGCTGCTGGGACTGACCCCGGAGACCGTGGATCCCCGGTACGGGGAGGACTAGGGCGCCGGCGCACACGCTCCCCGGGCCTCCCCGGCCCGCTACTTCTGCAGGATCGACAAGTCCTGCTCCGTCTCCGGCACCGGCACCAGGCCGCGGTCGGTGGGGAGAGTCTGGACGGTGAAGGCGGCGGTGGAGCGGGTGGGGGCGGTGAGGGTGCGGGAGGCGTAGACGGGCCCGCCGGAGACGGGTTCGACGGTGAGGGCGTAGGTGCCCTTCAGGCCCGTCGGAACGGGGGCGTCCACGTTCTGCGTGGTGCCCGACTTGATCGTGAACGTCCTGGCCGCCGGGGTGCCGCCCTCGCTGCCCGCCGAGGCGGTGACCTTGACCGTGGCGGTGCCCCCGGGCGCCGTCAGGGCGAGCGTCGTGCCCTTCGCGCCGTTGCCCGCCGAGGTCGCGCGCGTGCCGACGGCGGCGGTGGCCGGGATGAACGCCGTCTCCCGCTGGTCGCCCTTGCCCCGCACCACCTGGAGCGCCGCGACGACCGGGACGGCCCGGCCGGTCGGGGTGAGGACCAGGGAGCCGGCCTCGCCGCGGGTGACGTCGCCGAGGTCGACCGCCGCCGTCATGCCGGACTTGACGTGCGCGGTCTCGTGCCCGGCCGGGGTGATCAGGCCGTCGGGCGTGGCCAGCCGGATCCTCAGGTCGGCGTCGTCGTCGCCGGGGGCGAAGGCGATCAGGCGGACGTCGGTGGCGTCCTTGGGGATGCCGGGCAGGACCAGGTCGGCAGCCGGGTCGGCGGCGGGGGCCAGCCAGTCGCCGCCCGCCTTGTCGTCCAGGGCCCGCACGGCCGCGCCGACCCGGCCGCCGCGCACGCTGACGTGCACGGTCAGGTCGGTCTGCCGCTCCTCGGTGAGCGTGGGGAGCAGGATCGCGTCGCTCGCTCCCGGGGCGATGGTGAGGTTCTCGCCCAGCGGGGTCTTGACCTCGCCGTCCTTGCCGTACAGCTCGATGTCGACCACGGCGGCGGAGTCGTCGGGGTTGGTCAGGTGGACGTAGTCGGTGCGGCCGGCGGCCGTGCTCGCCCCCGGCAACCAGAACTCGGTGTCCGCGCCGGCGCAGGTGACGCCGAGGAGGCCGCGGCCGGTGCCGGCGGCGACCTCGGTCGTCTCCTGGACGGTCCAGCCGGGCGCGAAGGCGCCGTCCGCGGTGCCGACGAGCGCGGGGGCGTCCCCGCCGGAGGTGTCGCCGGTGGCCGGCGTGCCCGGCGCCTTCGGCGTGAGCACCGGCTGCCCGGCCTTCTTGCCCTCGCCCTTCTTGCTGCCCTTGCCCCCCTTGTCTCCCTTGCCCCCCTTGTCCTCGCCGGAGCCGTCGTCCGCCGACTGCTCGCCGGCCGCCCGCAGCCGGGCCGCGCCGCCGCTCGCGGCGCCCTTGGTGACGGGCGTGAACGAGGTGTACGTCGTCTCGGCGAGGTCCGAGGTGCTGGGTGCCGGGCACACCAGGCCGGTGCGCTCCACGGGCAGCCGCGCGGCGGCCCGGGGAGCGGCGCCGGACGCGGAGGGCGAGTCGACCGCGGCGAACGCGGTGACGGCGGCCAGCGCGGCCGTGCCGGCGATCAGGGACAGGGTGGTGCGGTTCACTGCTGGCTCCCGTCGGGGCGCTGGCTGCCGGTGCCGTGGGGGTGCTGGGCCGGGTCGTAGCCCTGCGGCGCGGGGTCGTACGCCGGGTCGTAGCCCTGGTGCCGGTAGGCCGTCGGGTCGTAGGACGGCTGGCCGTCGGTGCCGCCGTAGCCGTACGGGTCGTAGGGGGCCGCCGGCTGGTAGGGGTCGGGCTGCGGGTACGGCTGCTGGTCGTAGCCGGTCGCGGCGGGGTACGGGTCCGTGCCGTAGCCGGCGTATCCGGTGTTCGCGTACGCGGCCGGGTCGTACTCCTCATACGGCTGCTGCCGGGGTACGGCGGCCGGGGGCGGCGGGGTGCCGGGCGGCTCCCCGGCGGGCGGCTCCCCGGCGGGCGATTCCTCGGCCTGGGCGCGCAGGCGGCGTGCGCGGCGGCCCTCGCCCGCGACGGCCTGGGCGGGCGGCGGCTGCTCCTCGGGCAGGTCGTCGTCGACGTCGCGGCGCCGGCCGGGCAGGGCGAGGACGACCAGGACGACGGCGAGCAGGCCCTGCGCCCAGAGCCAGGCGGTGTGGCCGAGCGGGGTGTCGTAGGTGACGTCGAGCCGGCCGCCCTGGGCGGGGAGCCGGAAGCCCTGGGCCCAGCCGTCGACCGTGGTGCGGGTGAGCGGCTTGCCGTCGAGGGTGGCGGTCCAGCCGTCGTCGGCGGCGTCGGCCAGGCGCAGGACGCGGCCGTCGGAGCCGGCGGGGACGGTGGTGTGCACCTCCACCGGTCCGGCGGTGACCGGCCGGGCCTTGCCGGAGCCGCCGGCGGGCACGATGGCCGCGCGGGAGACCTCCTGGTCGACGCGCCACAGGGCGGCGCCGTTCTGCTGGCTGAGCCGGGTCAGGCCGGGGGTGGCGTCGAGGACGCGGGTGATCTCGCGGGGGGCGCCCTGGTGGACGAGGACGTAGCGCACGGCGAAGCCGCCGAGTTCGGTGGCCTGGTCGGCGCCGGAACCGGCCACCAGGTGGGCGACGGTCTGGTCCAGGCGGCTGTTCGCGCCGGTGGCGGCGGTGAACTCGGCGTCTCCCATGCGGGCGCCGGAGCCGCGGACCAGGCTGTAGCGCACGCGGGCGGGGGAGTCGCTGTCCAGGATCAGGGTGCGGGCCTGGTCGCCGCCGGTGGAGTCCTCGGCGACGAACGCGGGCACCTGGGCCGGGTCGCGGCGCTCCAGGGGGCCGTCGGCGCCGCGGATCATCCAGCCGCCGGCGACGAGCAGCGGGCCGGCGGCCGAGGCGAGGGCGATCAGGGCGGCGACGGGCTGGCGCCAGCCGAAGCTCTGCTCGGCCACGCGCGCGCGGGCGCCGTCGGCGCCGAGGACGGCGGCGGCCAGCAGGGCGATGCCGTAGACGAGGGTCGCCGGTCCGGCCCAGGCGGACCGGTTGGACAGCACCGCGAAGACGAGGCCGGCCAGGGCGACGGCCCAGGCGGTGCGGATGCCGAGCCGCCGTTCGGAGCGCAGCAGGGCGGCGAGCGCGGCGAGGACGATGCCGAGGAGCAGCAGGCCGTTCACGGTGCCGGGGCCGCCGGGGGCGGCGCCGAGCAGGTCGGACGCGGAGGCGGCCGAGGGGCCGTATGCCAGGCCCGCCTCGCGGAAGAAGCCGGTCGGCAGCAGGGTCAGCGACCAGGGGGCGAGGACCAGCAGCGGGGTGCCGAGCTGGGCGAGGAGGCGCGGTCCGTAGCCGAGCAGGTCGCGGCGGCGCAGCACCAGGACGCCGAGGCCGAGCAGCAGCGCGAGCGGCCAGACGATCGGCGTGAAGGCGGTGGCGATGGTCAGCAGCAGCGCGTACGCCCAGGTGGCGCGCCAGCTGCCGCGGGTGCCGGCGCGGGCCGCCAGGCCGCTCGCGGCGATGCCCGCGCGCGCGAGGAGCGGCAGCAGCACGGCGAGGACGGCGGTGCCGACGCGGCCGCCGGCCAGGGCGCCGGTGGTGGCGGGCAGGAAGGCGTAGGCGACGGCGGCCCAGGCGCGCAGCAGCCGGGAGGGGACCAGGGGCCGGGAGGCGAGGTAGGCGGTGCAGCCGGCGAGCGGCACGGAGCACACCAGCAGGGCGGTGACGGCGAGGTTGGTGGAGCCGAACAGGAGGGAGGCGAGGGTGGCGACGAGGGCCAGGTAGGGCGGTGCGGCGGGGGTGCCGCCGGTGCCCGTCGGGTGCCAGGCGTCCAGGTAGCGCGACCACAGGTCGGTCGCGCCGGCCGGGGCGGGCAGCAGGGCGCCGCCGGCGAGGGCGCCGCCGCCGAGCAGGGCGCGGCAGGCGGCGAGGGAGACGAGCAGCAGCGCGAGGAAGAGGACAGGGCCGGGCCGGCGGGCGATCCGCTTGAGCCGGGCGAACTGCTCGACCTCCAGGAAGTCGGCGTCGTCGCCGCCGGGCCCGGATTCCACGGCGCCGCCGTGCCGGCCGGCCGAGGAGGTGTCGGTGTCGGAGCCGCCGGTGAGGTTGCTGGCGATCTGCTCCACGGTGGCCCGGACGGTGGCGCCGGGCGGCGGGAACAGCCGGCGCAGTTCGGCCTTGTCGATGCGGGAGGGGCCGCGGCGGCGCCGGGCCGCGATGATCCGCTCGGGCCGCAGCAAGGTGCTCAGCAGGCCGCGGATCTCGTCCAGGGCCTGGCCGGGAACCTTGCCGACGAGGTAGGCGAGGGTGCGCAGGACGGTGCCGAGGACCAGCCGGAACAGCACCCAGGGCAGCGCGGCCGTACGGGCGTTGACGAGCAGGGTGTAGACGGCGCCGGCCTTGTCGACCTTGTGCGGGGAGGCGGTGGTGCGGCCCGCGCAGTCGACGGCGCGGCGCTCGCGGGAGGCGGCCTCGGCGTGCCGGACGACGGCGTCGGGGGCGATCAGGACGCGGTGGCCGGCGGTGTGGGCGCGCCAGCACAGGTCGACGTCGTCGCGCATGAGGGGCAGCCGGCGGTCGAAGCCGCCGAGCTGTTCGAAGACGTCGCGGCGGACGAGCATGCCGGCGGTGGACACGGACAGCACGTCGCGGACGTGGTCGTGCTGCCCCTGGTCCTGTTCGCGGCGGTCCAGACCGGTCCAGCGGCGGCCGGAGTTGGCGATGGAGACGCCGACCTCCAGCAGTTGGCGGCGGTCGTACCAGCCGCGCAGCTTGGGGCCGACGACCGCGACGTCGTCCCGGCCGAGTTCGAGTTCGTTGTCGACGACCCGCAGCAGCTGGGCGAGGGCGCCGGGTTCGGGGGCGCAGTCGTCGTGCAGCAGCCACAGCCACTGGACGGGTTCGCCGTGCGGCAGTTCCGGCAGGTCGTACGCGTCGTCGCGCCAGGTGCGGGTGGCGGGGTCCCAGCCGCTGGGGCGCTTGAGGTACGGCAGGTCCTCGGGGGTGAGGACGGGCGCGGTGCGGCTCGCCTCCTCCACGGCCTGGCCGAAGCCGGTGCGGCGGGCCAGGTGCAGCACGCCGGCCTCGCCGAGTGCCTCGGTGAGCAGCCGGGCGGAGTCGTCCGCGCTGCCGGTGTCGGCGGCCACCGCGTGCTGGACGGGGCGCTCCTGGCCGAGCAGCCCGGCGAGCGCGTCGGGCAGCCAGCGGGCGCCGTCGTGGGAGACGAGGACCGCGGTCACCACGTGGCGCGGGAACTCGGGTGGGCGGGACGGGTCAGACCCGGCGGGCGCGGCGCGGTATTGGGCTGCCGCATGGCTGTGCACGGACATCGAGGTACGGGCCCCGGTTCGATGGACTGCGGTGGACACCCGCGTCTTCTCGTGGCCGAGGGACAGCGGGGCGTCTCGGACGAGCGCCCACACTATCGGCTGGGCACGACGACGGCCCGCCGCCTGTGGACAACCCACGTGCGACGGGCCGTTCGTGCCCTTCGCGGTCGCGCGTCCGGTCCCTTCGGGGTCGCGCGTACGGTCACACGGCGGCCTTCTTCAGCCGGCGGCGCTCGCGCTCGGACAGGCCGCCCCAGATGCCGAAGCGCTCGTCGTTGGCGAGGGCGTATTCCAGGCACTCGGAGCGGACCTCGCAGGCGAGGCAGACCTTCTTGGCCTCTCTGGTGGAGCCGCCCTTCTCGGGGAAGAAGGACTCGGGGTCGGTCTGGGCGCACAGTGCGCGCTCCTGCCAGCCGAGTTCCTCGTCCGCGTCGTCGACCAGCAGTTGCTGCACCAGCTCGGTCATGTGCGCCCCTCGTCTGTCTCGCGTCCCCGTGCGTAGCCGTCACCGATTTCGGCTGAACGACACGAGTGAAATTACAAGTGTGCTGCTCCGGGCGAGTCAAGCCGAGATCTGCTATTGGGCCCGTTATTCACTCTGCGGAACCAAGGCCATGCGGAAAGTGTTCAAATCGGCATAAACCTTGACACGCAGCCGGACCCACGGAGACGTCCTTCTCCGTACAGATCCCCTGTACGGAGAAGGACGTCTCCGTGTTCGATGCCGTTCCGCGAGGCTCGAGCGCTCGGATGTGCCCCATGTGTCCCGAGACCCCGATGAGCAAACCTTTCGCCTGGGAAATAAACCGGATGAGGTGAAACATGTCCCACATACCGGGCGCAGAGTTGACACTGCGCGTGTGAACCGATGTCCTAGTGGGCATGCTCGCGAACTTGGCACCCACCTCGACCCGCACCCGCGGGTCCCTCGGTGCCGCCCGCGCGCGCTGTAGCTGTTGCTGCTGTCCCAGCTGTTGAGCCACGCCCGCTCCGGCTGTTCCCGAGCCCATCCCGGCTCGGCCGCGTCCCGCCTTGCCTGATCCCCCTCATCCGGGGCATCCCGCCCGCCCGCGACCCGGGCGGACCGCACGCGTCACCCCAGCTCCGGCCCCCACTCTTCCGCCGAGGACCACCGCACCCCCATGAACAGCGACAACGACCTCCAGATCGCCGGCGACATCCTCGAAGTCCCGCACCTGCTCCAGCCGCCGCGCGAACACCCGGCCACCGTCGCCGAGTTCGTGGGGCTCGCCCGCTCGATCGCCGCCGACCGGGACCAATGGGCGCACCTGGTCCGCTTCGACGCCACCACCCGCTGGTACCACCGGCTGCGCACCGGCCCCGGCTACGAGGTCTGGCTGCTGTCCTGGCTGCCCGGGCAGGGCAGCGGACGGCACGACCACGGCCGCTCCTCGGGGGTGCTCACGGTCCTGGAGGGCGCGCTCACGGAGCACACCGTGCGCGGCACGCGCGCGCTGGGGGCGGGTGCCCAGCGGGTGTTCGCGCCGGGGTACGTCCACGAGGTCGTCAACGACGCGCTGGAGCCGGCGGTCAGTCTGCACGTCTACCACCCCGGGCTGACCGAGATGCCCATGCACGCCTCCCCGCACTGCGCGGCGCGCGCGGTGACCGCCTGACGCGGTGTCGTATCCGCCTGCAAGACTTGCCCCATGCGCATTGTGGTTCTGGCAGGCGGCATCGGCGGTGCCCGTTTCCTGCGTGGTCTGAAGCGGGCCGCGCCGGACGCGGACATCACGGTCATCGGCAACACCGGCGACGACATCCACCTCTTCGGTCTGAAGGTCTGCCCGGACCTGGACACGGTGATGTACACGCTGGGCGGCGGCATCAACGAGGAACAGGGCTGGGGGCGGACGGACGAGAGCTTCCACGTCAAGGAGGAACTGGCGGCCTACGGCGTCGGACCGGAGTGGTTCGGGCTCGGCGACCGGGACTTCGCCACGCACATCGTGCGGACGCAGATGCTCGGTGCCGGTTACCCGCTCAGCGCGGTCACCGAGGCGCTGTGCGACCGCTGGCGGCCGGGCGTGCGGCTGATCCCGATGACCGACGACCGCGTCGAGACCCACGTGGCCGTCGAGCTGGACGGCGAGCGCAAGGCGGTCCACTTCCAGGAGTACTGGGTGAAGCTGCGCGCCTCCGTCCCGGCCCGGGCGGTCGTCCCGGTCGGCGCCGAGCAGGCCAAGCCGGCCCCGGGCGTCCTGGAGGCCGTCGCCCAGGCGGACGTGATCCTCTTCCCGCCGTCCAACCCGGTGGTGTCCATCGGCACGATCCTCGCCGTGCCCGGCATCCGCGAGGCCATCGCGGACGCGGGCGTGCCCGTGGTCGGCCTCTCCCCCATCGTCGGGGACGCGCCCGTGCGCGGCATGGCCGACAAGGTGCTCGCCGCGGTCGGCGTGGAGGCCACGGCCGCCGCCGTCGCCGAGCACTACGGCTCCGGGCTGCTGGACGGCTGGCTGGTCGACGCCGTGGACGCGGGCGCGGTGGAGCGGGTCCAGGCGGACGGCATCCGCTGCCGCGCCGTGCCGCTGATGATGACCGACGTGGAGGCCGCCGCGCAGATGGCGCGGGAGGCGCTCGCGCTGGCCGAGGAGGTGCGCGCGGCGTGAGCACGACGGCGTCCGCCGCGGCGGACGAGCGGCCGGAATTCCGCGTCTGGGCCCTGCCCGGCATCCCCGAGGTGCGGCCGGGCGACGACATCGCCAAGCTGATCGCCGAGGCCGGGCCCGGTCTGGCCGACGGGGACGTGGTGATCGTCACCTCCAAGATCGTCTCCAAGGCGGAGGGCCGGATCGTGCGGGCCGCCGACCGGGAGTCCGCGATCGACGCCGAGACGGTCCGGGTGGTGGCCCGGCGCGGCACGCTGCGCATCGTGGAGAACCGGCAGGGCCTGGTGATGGCCGCCGCCGGGGTCGACGCCTCCAACACCCCCGCCGGGACCGTACTGCTGCTGCCCGAGGACCCGGACGCCTCCGCGCGCGCCATCCGGACCGGGCTGCGCGAGGCCCTCGGCGTCAACGTCGGGGTGCTCGTCACCGACACGTTCGGGCGACCTTGGCGCTCGGGCCTCACGGACGTGGCGATCGGCGCCGCCGGGGTGCGCGTGCTGGACGATCTGCGCGGCGGCACGGACGCGTACGGCAATCCGCTGAGCGCGACCGTCGTCGCCACGGCGGACGAGCTGGCCGCCGCCGGCGACCTGGTCAAGGGCAAGGCGGCGGGCCGCCCGGTGGCCGTCGTGCGCGGGCTGCCCCACGTCGTGGAACCCGGAGCCGCCGGTGCGGCGGACGAGGGCGCGCGGGCGCTGGTGCGCACCGCCCGGGACGACATGTTCCGGCTCGGCACCTCCGAGGCGGTCCGGGAGGCCGTCACCCAGCGCCGCACCGTGCGGGCGTTCACCGACGCCCCCGTGGATCCCGGCGCCGTCCGCCGCGCGGTGGCCGCGGCGGTCACCGCGCCCGCCCCGCACCACACCACCCCCTGGCGGTTCGTGCTGCTGGAGTCGGCGGAGTCGCGGGCCCGGCTGCTCGACGCGATGCGGGACGCCTGGATCGCCGATCTGCGCCGGGACGGCAAGAGCGAGGAGTCCGTCGCGAAGCGGATCCGGCGCGGTGACGTGCTGCGCCACGCGCCGTACCTGATCGTGCCGTGCCTCGTCATGGACGGCTCGCACACCTACGGGGACGCCCGGCGCGACGGTGCCGAGCGGGAGATGTTCGTGGTCGCGATGGGTGCGGGCGTGCAGAACCTGCTGGTCGCGCTGGCCGGGGAGCAGCTGGGCTCGGCGTGGGTGTCGTCCACGATGTTCTGCCGGGACGTGGTGCGCGAGGTGCTGGGGCTGCCGGCGGACTGGGACCCGATGGGCGCGGTGGCGGTCGGCCGGCCGGCGGAGGACCCGAGGCCCCGGCCGGCGCGGGACGCGGAGGCGTTCGTGGAGGTGCGCTGAGCACCTACCCTCGTAAAGCGGAACAGACCCCTCCGGAACATCCCGGCCGGCCCCTCTAGGACTCCTCGTGGCAGGACGCTTTCCCCAGCGGCCCACGCGTACGACCGTGCGCGGCGGGCAGGTCGCCGTGCCCGCGGGGGTCCCCCGGCAGGCGGCGGCGCCCGCGCGGGCGCGGCGGTGGGTGCCGGAGGGTCCGCTGGACCTCGGGCTGACCCTCGGGCCGCTGCGGCGCGGGCCCGCCGACCCGACGTTCCGGGCCACCGCGGACGGATCCGTGTGGCGGGCCAGCCGTACGCCCGCCGGGCCGGGCACGGTGCGCGTGCGCGTGGACGGCGGTGAGGTGACCGGCGAGGCGTGGGGGCCGGGGGCGGAGTGGCTGCTGGAGCGGTTGCCCCGGCTGCTCGGCGCCGACGACGATCCCGGGGCGTTCGTGCCCCGGCACCGGGTGGTGGCGCTGGCCCGGCACCGCCGGCCGGGCCTGCGGCTGGTCCGGACCGGGCTGGTGCTGGAGTCGCTGATCCCCTCGGTGCTGGAGCAGAAGGTCACGACCGACGAGGCGTACCGGGCGTGGCGGCTGCTGGTACGGCGGTTCGGGGAGCCGGCGCCGGGGCCCGCGGGGGCGGGCGAACGGCCGATGTACGTCATGCCGGCGGCACGGACGTGGGCGCTGGTCCCCTCCTGGGAGTGGCACCGGGCCGGGGTGGACGACAAGCGGGCGTCCACGATCCTGCGGGCCGTACGGGTCGCCGCGCGGCTGGAGCAGGCGGCGGGGATGCCGGCGGCCGAGGCCCGGGCGCGGCTGGAGGTCGTGCCCGGGGTGGGGCCGTGGACCTCCGCGGAAGTGGTGCAGCGCAGTCATGGGGCGGCGGACGAGGTGACCGTCGGGGATCTGCATCTGCCGGGCATCGTGGGGTGGGCGCTGGCGGGGGACCGGGAGGCCGACGACACGGAGATGCTGCGCCTGCTGGAGCCGTACGCCGGGCAGCGGCACCGGGCGGCCCGCCTGATCCTGCTGAGCGGCCGCGTCCCGGCCCGGCGCAAGCCGAAGATGCCCCGGGTGGACATCGGGTTGCTGTGATGCCGCAGCCGCGGTGATGGAGCCGCCGCGGGGCCGCCGGGCCCCTGGGGTGATCCCGCGGGCGGTGCGCCGGGTCGACGGTCCGGGCGTGCCGGGGCCGGACTACTGGTCGGACGAGAAGCGGAGTGCTCCCGCCGGGATGCGGGCGTCGCACCATACCCGTACGCCCTCGCGGAGTTCGTTGTCGGCGCCCACGACCGCGCCGTCGCCGATGACCGTGCCGGTGAGGACGGTGCGGGCGCCGACGCGGGCGCGGCTGCCGACGAGGGAGTCGGTGACGACCGCGCCGGGCTCGATGACGGCGCCGGGCAGGATGGCGGAGCCGGAGACCCGCGCCCCCTGGGCCACGAACGCGCCCTCGCCCACCACCGTGCCGCCGGTCACCTTGGCGTCCGGCGCCACCGTGGCCGTGGGCAGGACGAGACGGTCGCCGCGGCGTCCGGGCACCGCCGGGGAGGGCGCGCGGCCGAGCACCAGGTCGGCCGAGCCGCGCACGAACGCGGCCGGGGTGCCGAGGTCCAGCCAGTACGTGGAGTCGACCATGCCCTGGAGGTGGGCCCCGGCCGCCAGCAGGTCGGGGAAGGTCTCGCGCTCCACGGAGACCGGCCGGCCCGCCGGGATCGTGTCGATGACCGACCGCCTGAAGACGTACGCCCCCGCGTTGATCTGGTCGGTGACGATCTCCTCCGGCGTCTGCGGCTTCTCCAGGAAGGCCAGCACCCGGCCGGTGGGGTCGGTGGGGACCAGGCCGTAGGCCCTCGGGTCCGTGACCTGGGTCAGGTGCAGCGAGACGTCCGCGCCCGCCGTCTCGTGGGTGTCCACCAGCGCCCTGATGTCCAGGCCCGTCAGGATGTCCCCGTTGAAGACGAGCACCGGGTCGTCGGGGCCGGAGCGCAGCCGCCCGGCGACGTTGCGGATGGCGCCGCCCGTGCCGAGGGGCTCCTCCTCGGTGACGTATTCGATGTGCAGGCCGAGCGCGGAGCCGTCGCCGAAGTACGGCTCGAAGACCTCGGCCAGATAGCTGGTGGCGAGGACGACGTGCTCCACGCCCGCCGCGCGCGCCCGCGCCAGCTGGTGGGTGAGGAACGGCACCCCGGCGGCCGGGACCATCGGCTTGGGCGTGTGCACCGTGAGCGGTCGCAGCCGGGTGCCCTTGCCGCCGACCAGGAGGATCGCTTCTGTCACCTGTCGTCTCTGCTTCCCGCCGGGCCCGCCCGAACTGCTCGTCTCACTCGTTTCGGCCGGTCAGTGTAGGCAGATCGGCCGGCGGCGTCCGCGCCGGCCGCGCGGTGTCCCACGGGATCGGCGCGCGGTTTCCCCCGTCCGCCGCGCCTCAGCGCCCCTGGTAGCGCGCCGCGCCGGTGCGGACCGTGCCCAGCTTGGCGTACAGCTGCTTGCCGGGGCACTCGGTGGCGAACCCGTCCCGGTGCCCGGACAGCACGTTCAGCCGTACCTTCTTCCCCTTGGGGTAGAGGTTGCCGCCGCCGGACGTGAGGTAGGTCTTCGCCCTCGGGTCGACGCCGTGCAGGCCGAGCTTCCACGCGGCCAGCCGGGCGACGGCCGTCACCGCGGCGCCCGCCGGCTTGGTCGTGCCGTAGGTGCCGAGCACGGCCACGCCCATGCTGTCGGTGTTGAACCCGAGGGTGTGCGCGCCGAGCACCGCCTTGGCCACGCCCCCGGCCCGGCCCTCGTAGAGGGTGCCGCACTTGTCGACGAGGAAGTTGTAGCCGATGTCCCGCCAGCCCAGGCTCTTGACGTGGTAGCGGTAGATGCCGCGGATGACGGCGGGGGCCTGGGCGCAGGTGTACTTGTTGCCCGAGGCCGTGTGGTGCACGAAGGCCGCCTTGATCTTCTTCGTGTAGACGAACCCGCGTTCGCGCAGTGACTCGTCGGCGCCCCAGCCCCGCCGCGTGACGATGTTCGGACGCGGCCCGATGTACGGCTTGCCCCGCACCGGCCCCTGAAGCCTCGTCAGCTCCGCCACGGTGGCCGGCCCGTCGAGTGCCGGGATCTCGGTGGTGCCGAAGGCGGCGATGCCGGCGTTGGCGCCCGAGGCGGCGATCGCGGCCTCCGTGTCCAGCCCGGTGTGCGGCGGGTCGTCGACGGGCGTCCCCGCCCGCCCCCGCGCGCCCGGCCCCGCCGCCGTCCTCCCCGGGTCCTGCCCCGGGTCGACCAGTTCCACGCGCAGCCCCTGCGGCAGCGCCCCGTGCCCGTTCCCCGCGCGCCCGTCGCCGCCCGGCCCGTCGGCCCGCACCCGTACGTCCACGCCGTCCGAGGGACCCACCCACAGCGGCGCGGTCGCCCCGCGCACGCCCCGGGCGGCGCGTTCCGCCGTGCCCGGGTCGGCGCCGTGGTCGGCGGTGTGCGTCCCGACGTCCTGCCAGCCGGTCCACGCCCCCGTCAGGGCGGACCGGGTACGCACCCGCACCCGGCCGCGCAGCTCGCTGCCGGGGTCGTCCCAGACCACGCCGACCAGCGCGAACCGGGCGAGGCCGGTGCGGCGCAGCCCCTGGTCCGGGGGCGCGTCGGGGGCGCGCTCACGGTCGAGCGGGACGAGCGGCAGCGAGCGCGTGCTGCCCGCGACCGCGTCCCCGGCCCGTCCGCCCTCGGCCGCGGCGGGCGGGGCCGGGACGAGGGCGAGGGCGAGGACCGCCGCGCAGGCGGTGCCGGCCGAGCGGACGACGAGCGGGGAGACGCCGGAAGGGGAAGTGAGGAATCCACGCATGCGCCCGATCTTGGACATAACCATGTAAATCTGTCCATAGGTCAACTGACGGACCGTCGGACGGCGCTCCGCCGAACCGGTGGCCCGTTCCTCCCTGCGCGCGCCCGGCCGCGCGTACCCTGTCCCGCGTGAACGCCACCGATCGCACCCCCGCCGACCTGCTGACTTCCGCGCTCGCCGCGGACCCCGGCCGCCCGCTGGTGACCTTCTACGACGACGCCACGGGCGAGCGTGTCGAACTGTCCGTGGCCACCTTCGCCAATTGGGTGGCCAAGACCGCCAACCTGCTCCAGGGCGACCTCGCCGCCGGGCCCGGCGACCGTGTCGCGCTGCTGCTGCCCGCGCACTGGCAGACGGCGGTGTGGCTGCTGGCCTGCTCCTCGGTGGGCGTGGTCGCGGACGTCGGCGGGGACCCGGCGGCGGCCGACGTCGTGGTGAGCGGTCCCGACACGCTGGAGGCCGCGCGGGCCTGCCGGGGCGAGCGGGTGGCGCTGGCGCTGCGGCCCCTGGGCGGGCGGTTCCCGCAGCCGCCCGAGGGGTTCCTCGACTACGCCGTGGAGGCGCCGGGCCAGGGCGACCGGTTCACCCCGTTCGCCCCGGTGGACCCGCGGGAGCCGGCGCTCGTCGTCGCCGGGCGGGAGTTCACCGGAGCGGAAGCGGTCGAGCGGGCCGCGGCCGAGGCGCCCGCGCTGGAGCTGACCGGACCCGGCTCGCGGCTGCTGTCGGGGCTGCCGTACGACACCTGGGAGGGGCTGAGCGCGGGGCTGTACGCGCCGCTGGCCGTCGGCGGGTCCGTGGTGCTGTGCCGGAACCTCGGCCGGCTGGACGAGGAGGCCCTCGCCAAGCGCGTCGAGAGCGAGCGGGTCACCGCGGTCCGCCGCTGAGGCGGTCCGCGACCCCCGGCCGCCGCGCCCCGGAACTCCGCGTCACCCGTTCGGCGCAGCAAAGGGCGCTCCCCCTCCCCTGCCCCGCCATCGTCGTAAGTGCAGCACGTGACGCTCGTACGGCATGAGGGGACGGCCCATCGTGACCGACACCGCAGGCACCTCCCTCGGTACCGGTTCCGGGGCCTCGGCCACCGGCGACGGGCTGATACGGCGTCGGCGGCGGCGCCGGCTGCGGAACTCGGCGCTGGGGGCGGCGGTCCTCCTCCTCGCCGCCGCCGGCGCCGGCTGGGCCGGTTACGCCCGACTCAGCGCCAACATCACCCCCGACGAGGCCGCCGCCGCCGAACTGGCCCGCTATGAACGGGAGCGGCCCACCGCGCTGGTGCGCGACGCGCAGAACATCCTGGTGATCGGGTCCGACACCCGGGCCGGGGACGCCAACCGCGGGTACGGCAAGGGCGTCGTCGGCCAGCGTTCGGACACCACGATCCTGCTGCACCTGGCCGCGGACCGGACCAGCGCCACCGCCGTCTCGCTGCCCCGGGACCTGATGGTGGACATCCCCTCCTGCCGGCGGGAGGACGGCACGCGCGGCGATCCGGTGTTCGCGATGTTCAACCACGCCTACGAGGTGGGGGGTTCGGCGTGCACGATCCGGACCGTGGAGAAGCTCACGGGCATCCGCGTCGACCACCACATGGTGCTGGACTTCGCCGGCTTCAAGGAGATGGTGGACGCCGTCGACGGCGTGGAGGTGTGCCTGAGCGAACCGGTGGACGACAAGGCGGCGAAGCTGCGGCTGCCCGCCGGGCGCATCACGCTGGACGGGGAGCAGGCGCTCGGGTACGTGCGCGCCCGCAAGTCGCTCGGCGACGGCAGCGACACCGACCGGATGAAACGCCAGCAGCGGTTCCTCGGCGCGCTCGTCGACAAGGTGCGTGGCGACGCCGTACTGCTCAATCCGGTGAAGCTGTATCCGCTGCTGGACGCGGCGACCTCGGCGCTGACCACCGACCCGGGGCTGGCGAGCCTGCGCGGGCTGTACCAGCTGGCACGCGGACTGCGCGACATCCCCGCCGAACAGGTGCGGTTCCTGACGGTCCCGAGGACGTCGTACGTCTACGACGCCAATCGCGACCAGCTCGTGGAGCCGGAGGCGGAGAAACTGTTCGCGCGGCTGCGGGCCGACCGGCCGGTGGCGGTGACCCCGGAGAATTCACCGGAAGTTCCCCGGCAGGACACGGGCGCGGGCGGCCCGGACGGCCCCGCGCCCGCCCCGACGTTCCGCGGGTACACCGCCGCCGAACACACCTGTGAGTGAGCCGTCCACCGGAAACGGCGCACTCCGGTTCGGAAAATGAGGGGGATTGCCCGGTTGTAGGAACGTCGAATTTGTCACCGGCGTCGCCCGACGCTGAACTGGGCGGATAGTGTGAGCGATCCGGTGCACCTGGCCGCGAGGTCCGTCCTGGGTCGTGCACTGTTTCACCGAGACCCGAGCGCCTTGGAGGGGGAAGGCGCCGCGTGGCCCCGACGGAGGATTCGGACAACCGTGGACGCGCAAGGCCGTGGGCGGGCGGACAACATCGACCCCGCAGACCAGTGGGTGCTCAATCCGGACACCGGCGAATACGAACTGCGACTGAGCCCTTCCGCAGCGCAGCCGCCGGTTCCCGGACCGCGCAAACCGTCCGCACCGGACGGTGGCGCGGCGGGCCGCCGTGCCCGGCGGCAGGGCGGGGAGAACCCGCAGCCGGACAAGGAAGGCCGGCAGTCGTCCCGGGCCGAGCGCGCCTCCGAGGTGCCGGCGCCCCGCTCGGCCCGGCGCCGGGGCGCGGAGCCGGAGGCGTCGCAGGGCCGGCGCGCGTCCCGGCGTCCGCCGAAGAAGAAGTCGCGGGCGAAGAAGGTGCTGCTGTGGACCGGCGGGTCCATGGCGTTCGTGCTGGTCGCCGTGTCGGCCGCCGGCTACCTCTACATCAAGCACCTCAACGACAACATCACGTCCGTGTCCGACGACGGTGCCAGCACCGGTGGCTTCCGCAAGGACGAGGCGATCAACATCCTGCTGATCGGCACCGACAAGCGCACCGGCAAGGGCAACGAGGGCTACGGCGACGCGGGCAGCGCCGGCCACGCCGACACCACGATCCTGCTGCACGTCTCCAAGGACCGGTCCAACGCCACCGCGCTGAGCATCCCGCGCGACCTGATCGTCGACGTCCCGGACTGCCCGACCGAGCAGGAGGACGGCACCCAGAAGATCATCCCGGGCTCCGAGCGCGTCCGCTTCAACACCAGCCTCGGGCAGGACGACCGGACGCCGAGCTGCACCATGCGCACGGTGACCGAGCTGACCGGGATCAAGCCGGACGACTTCATGGTGGCCGACTTCAACGCGGTCAAGACGCTGACCGAGGCGGTCGACGGCGTCGAGGTCTGCCTGGCCAAGGACATCGACGACCCGGACTCGCACCTGAAGCTGCCCAAGGGCACGCACACGATCTCCGGTGAGCAGGCGCTGGCGTTCGTGCGCACCCGGCACTCCGTCGGCTTCGGCGGCGACCTGAGCCGGATCGGTCTCCAGCAGCAGTTCCTCGGCGCGCTGATGCGCAAGCTGAAGGGCAACTCCACGCTGACCAGCCCGACGAAGATGGTGAAGCTGGCCGAGGCCGGCACCAAGGCGCTGACCGTGGACGACAAGCTGGACGACATCAACCGGCTGAAGGACCTGGGGCTGGAGCTGGGCAAGCTCAACCCGAAGAACCTGACCTTCACCACGCTGCCGGTCAAGGACAACCCGGCCGACGGCACCGTGCACAAGACGGTGATCGTCGATACGGCGATGGCCCCGCAGGTGTTCGAGGCCATCCAGAACGACGTCTCCTTCACCGAGGTGAAGAAGAAGCAGAAGGCGGCGAAGGACGCCCAGGCCGCCCGGCTGAAGGGCACCCAGGCGCCCGCCTCCGACGTGCGGGTGCGCGTCCTCAACGGCGGGGCGGAGACCGGCAGCGCCCAGGCGGTGCTCGCCTGGCTGCAGAACGACGAGGGCGTCACCAAGTCGGAGAACGGCGGCAACGCCCCCGCGAAGCTGGCCAGGACAACGCTGGAGTACGCGCCCGACCAGGCGGCCCAGGCCCGCCGGCTGGCCGCGGTCATGGGCCTGTCCGGGGCCGCGATGAAGCCGGGCGAGAGCGTGACCAACGCGCAGGGGCTGCCGGCGATGACGCTGACCCTGGGCAAGGACTTCAAGGGAGCGGGGATCTCCCTGACACCTCCGACGAAGGCGCCGGCGGTCGACAAGTCCACGGCGGACAAGGTGAAGTGCGCCTCGTAGGTAACCCATGGGGCCCGTCGTGCGTCTAACCGGACGCGGGACGGGCCCGCTGCTTGGCGCAAGGGTGGGGAGGGCAGGGAATTTGGCGCAGAGCGAGGTGCGCGGGAAGGCTCCGGCGGTCGAGGAGGCGGCGGCGCGCGCGCCCCGGACCCCGGGCGCGCCGGCGGGTCCGGGACGGCGAGGGGGCAGGCGGCGTTCGGGCGGTGCGCAGACCGACCGGCGGCGGCGCAGAAGGCGGGTGCTGCGCTGGTCGGCGACGGTGCTGGCGGTGGTGATACTCGGCACCGCGGGTGCCGGATATCTCTACTACCAGCATCTCAACGACAGCCTCCAGAAGGGGCGGCGCGCCAACGGCGACGACTCCAAGGCGCACCGGACCGCGCCGAACGCGGCGGGCCAGACTCCGCTGAACATCCTGCTGATCGGCTCCGACAGCCGGAACTCCAAGGAGAACCTGAAGCTCGGCGGCAGCAGGGACCACGTCGGCGACCCGCCGCTGGCGGACGTGCAGATGCTCATCCACCTCTCGGCGGACCGCAAGAGCGCCGCGATGATCAGCATCCCGCGCGACACCCGGGTGGACATCCCCGCGTGCACGGACCCCGACACCGGCAAGGAGTATCCGCCGACGAACGACATCATCAATGTCACCCTGGCCCGTGGCGGGGCCGGCTGCACGCTGCTGACCTGGGAGAACCTCACCGGGGTCTATATCGACCACTGGATGACGATCGACTTCGCGGGCGTGGTGCGGATGGCGGACGCGATCGGCGGCGTCGACGTCTGCGTGAACCAGAACGTGTCGGACCATTCGACGCCCACCGTGCACGGCGGGTCCGGGCTGAGGCTGACCAAGGGCACGCACAAGGTGAAGGGAAAGCAGGCCCTGCAGTGGCTGCGCACCCGGCACGCCTGGGGCGACGACCTGATGCGGGCCCGCGCCCAGCACATGTACCTGAACTCGATGATCCGCACGCTCAAGCAGCAGAACGCGTTCACCGACACCGGCCGGCTGATGGACCTGGCGGACGCGGCCATCAAGTCGCTGCACGTGTCCGAGGAGATCACCACGGTCAAGAAGCTCTACGACCTCGGCATGCAGATGAAGTCGGTGCCGACCGACCGCATCACCTCCGTGACCATGCCCAACCTGAAGGACCCGCAGAACGAGAACCACGTCGTCCCCGACGAGGAGAACGCCGACAAGATGTGGCGGATGCTCCGGGACGACGTGCCGTTCGACAAGAACGGCGGGAAGTCGGACGGGAAGAAGAAGGCGGCCGCGAAGCCGGACAAGAAGCCCTCGCTGGACCCGGCCCGGCTCGGGGTGCTGGTGCGCAACGCCACCCGGACCTCCACCGACGCCGCGGTGCCGCAGCGCGCCTCGGCGGTCGGCCAGGTGCTGGTGGGCAAGGGCTACGCCCGGGCGCAGGCCGACACCTCGGGCAGCCTGGCCGAGGACAAGACGCTGGTGCGCTATCCGAGCGCGGACCTGGAGGGCGACGCCCAGGCGGTGGCCCGGGCGCTCGGCATCCCGGTGGCCCAGGTGCAGAAGTCGACCGACGTCTCGGGGGTCACGGTCGTCGTCGGCGCGGACTGGCGCTCCGGGGCGGCCTACCCGAAGAAGTCCGAGCCCAAGGCCGGCGACCTGCCGGAGAACTCCGACGCCGTCAACGGCTCGGACACCTCCAAGTGCATGGACGTGTACGCCCCCTACCGCTGGTAGCGGCCGGCGGACCGGCGCCCGGGGCCCCCGCACGGGGGCCCCGGCGCGGCATCAGGCGTGGACCGCGGGCCGGCGGGAGGCGATGACCCTGCGCGCCAGCGACTTCGGGCTGGTCAGGAAGCCCCAGCCCCACGACATGTGCATGGTGGCCAGGGCCACGGGTATGCGCAGCCGGGCCTTCGCCGGCAGCCCCTTGCCGGCCGGGACCGAGCCCGCGACGATCGCGGCCAGGTAGCCGCCGGGAACCACCAGGCCCCAGGGGGTCAGCGCGACGCCGGCGACCAGGCCCGCCGCGATCGCGCACACCGCCACCGGCGGGGCGAGGTAGCGCAGGTTGATGGAGCCGGAGTGGTAGCGGGCGACGACGTGCCGCCAGCGGCCGTAGTCCTTGTACTGCTTGGCCAGCGCGCGCACCGACGGCCGCGGCCGGTACGACACCCGCAGTTCGGGCGAGAACCAGATCAGGCCGCCCGCCTCGCGGATCCGGAAGTTCAGCTCCCAGTCCTGGGCGCGGATGAACTCCTCGTTGTAGCCGCCCTGCTGCTCCAGCGCCTCGCGCCGGAACACGCCGAGGTAGACGGTCTCGGCGGGGCCGGCCCGGCCACCGGTGTGGAACGCCGCGTTGCCGACGCCGATCTTCGACGTCATCGCGGCGGCCACCGCGTGCTCCCAGGCGTTCTCGCCCTCGGCGTGCATGA
Organism: Streptomyces sp. NPDC104831; assembly: GCF_055583025.1. Classification (NCBI taxonomy): domain Bacteria; kingdom Bacillati; phylum Actinomycetota; class Actinomycetes; order Kitasatosporales; family Streptomycetaceae; genus Streptomyces; species Streptomyces sp. NPDC104831. The sequence goes on along the minus strand of NZ_JBVJOT010000030.1, from coordinate 80,943 downwards.
TGCCGCCGACGTTCTGCGCGCCGGTCTCCTCCAGCAAGCGCACGGCGGTGGCGATGTAGTTCGGCGAGAGCATGCCGTGGCCGTCCACGCGGACCACGATCGGATGCCGGGACGCCTTGATCGCCGCGTTCAGCGCGGCCGGGGTGCGGCCGGTCGGGTTGGGCACGGTGTGCACGCGGGGGTCCGCGCGGACCAGCTCGGCGGCGATCTCGTCCGTGCGGTCCGTGGACGGACCGAGGGCGATCACGACCTCCATCTCGCCGGCGTACTCCTGCGCGAGGATCGCTTCGACGGCTCCGCGCAGATGCCGTTCCTCGTTGAGGACGGGCATGATCACGGACACTGCGGGGAGCCGCACGTCGGGCTTGGCGTTCATAGGGGCCTCACGTTACCGCGAACGGGGGACACGGGTGCGCGCCGCCGGGGCCGCGGCGCGGGCTGGAGATCGTATCGGCCTACTGTGCTCCCGGATCCCGCGTACGGCCTCGTCCGGAGGTGTCCCCCTTGCCCAGCCCGCCCCGGTCCCCGGCGCCGCCGCAGCGCCGCCCGCAGCCGCCCCGCCGTGTGCCGCGCCCGCCCGAGCGGGCGGCGGCGCCCGTCCGGCCGCCCGGGCGGCCCCGCTGGGCCATGCGGGCGGTCACCACCCTGTCGGTCGTGGTGCTCGCCTCCGCCGGGATCGGCCACGCGGTGGTGAGCAGCCTGGACGCGGGCATCGCCCGGATCGACGCCTTCAAGGACATGAAGAACCGGCCCCGGGCCGGGCACGGCATGAACGTGCTGCTGGTCGGCACCGACGGCCGCGACAAGATCGGCGAGCGGGACCGGCGCGCCTTCCGGCTGGGCGGCCAGCCCTGTCACTGCACCGACACCATGATGATCGTGCACATCGCGGAGGACCGGGGGCGGGCCACCGTGGTGAGCCTGCCGCGCGACTCCTACGCCGAGATGCCCGCGCACACCGACCAGAACTCGGGGCGGCGGCACGGCCCGCACCCGGTCCGGCTCAACGCGGCCTACGCCGAGGGCGGGCCGCAGCTGACCATCCGCACGGTCGAGAAGATGACCCACGTGAAGATCGACCACTATCTGGAGGTCGACTTCACCAGCTTCATGCGGACCGTGGACGTGCTCGGCGGGGTGGAGGTCTGCACCCCGACCCCGCTGAAGGACCGGTACACCGGCCTCGACCTCACGCCCGGCACGCACACCCTGCGGGGCGGGCGGGCGCTGCAGTACGTGCGCGCCCGGCACGTCGACGGGGCCAGCGACCTGGGCCGGATGAAGCGGCAGCAGCGGTTCCTGGCCGCGCTGATCGAGAAGACGACCTCCTCCGGGGTGCTGCTGAACCCGATGCGGTTCCGGGACGTGACCCGGGCGGTGCTGGGCTCGGTCCGCGCGGACGCGGGCTTCGGCACCGACGAGCTGCTGGACCTCGGCCGTGCGATGCGGGACTTCTCGCCGTCCTCCTCGGAGTTCACCACGGTGCCCATCGGGCAGCTGGACTACCCGGTCAAGGGCATCGGCTCGACGCTGAAGTGGGACCCGGCGAAGGCGGAGAAGCTGTTCGCCGCGGTGCGCGACGACAAGCCGCTGGCCCAGGACCGCGCGCGCCGCTCCGGGGCGCCGGCCCCGGTGCCGGTGGAGGTGGCACCGGGGACGATCCGGGTGCAGGTGGCGAACGGCACGGGCACGGCGGGGCTCGGCAAGCGGGTCGACGCGGCGCTGGCGGCGACGGGCTTCGCCACCACCCGCCGGCCGGTGACGGCGCCCGCCCGGGTGCCGCGCACGCTGGTCTTCTACGACCCCCGCTGGGACCGCTCGGCCCGTTCCCTGGCCGCGGCCCTGCCGGGCAGCGAACTGCGCGCGGTGCCGGGACAGGGACCGCTGCTGAAGGTGACGGCCGGCGCCGACCTCAAGGACGTCCGCCGGGTGCGGTTCGACGACCCGGGGCGGCCGGAGCAGAACGTGCTGCGCGGCGACGAGGTGGTGTGCTGAGCGCGCTGCGGGACGCTCAGTCCTCGAAGCCCTCCGCCGCCCGCTGTTCGCGCAGCTCGCGGATCGCGCGGCGGCGGGCCAGCCGGTGGGTGCGGCGGATCTGGGCCTCCTGGTAGCGGCGGCGGTCGCGGTCGGTCTCGGGTATGACCGGCGGCACCCGGCGCGGCTTGCCGTCGGCGTCCACCGCGGCGAAGACCAGGTAGGCGGAGCCGACCTGGGTGGGCGGGGCGGACTCGTTCCAGCGCTCGGCGAGGACCCGGACGCCGACCTCCATGGAGGTCCGGCCGGTCCAGTTCACCTGTGCCTTCACGTGGACCAGGTCGCCGACGCGGACCGGCTCCAGGAACGCCATCTCGTCCATGGACGCGGTGACGGCGGGGCCGCCGGAGTGCCGGCCGGCCACGGCGCCCGCGGCGTCGTCGACCAGTTTCATGATCACTCCGCCGTGCACCGTCCCCAGCAGGTTGGTGTCGCTGTGGGTCATGATGTGGCTGAGGGTGGTGCGGGAGGCGGAGGTGGGCTTACCCGGGATCTCCGGTTCCACTTCCGTGGCCTGGTCTGTCATGCCCTCCACCTTATGCCGACGGCGCATTCGCGGAATTTGTGTCGGCTTCGCAACAGCGGGGCCCTGATTTTCCGACAGCCCTTGTCCGGCACACCGCGGCGCCCGGCACACTGGTGCGCATGAATGACTGGCCCGAGGGATGGTCCGACGACAACCGCGGCCCGCGTTACGGACGCGGCAGTGCCGGCGCGCGGCCGGAGAGCGCCCGCGTGATGCGTCAGGTGCGGCGCGGCCCGGCGGTACCGCCCGGTCCGCGCTCGGGGTACGACGGCTCCGGCGCGGCGGCGCCGCCGCACGCGGCCGGTGTGCCGCAGCAGCCGTCGTACGTGGACGGCCAGGGCCACGAGCCGGGGTACGACAGCGGCTACAACACCGGCCAGGTCTACGGCTCCCCCGGCGGCCGCGGCCCGGGCGGTCCGGCGGGCTCCTCCGCCCGCGGCCCGCGGCCCGCGCCCGACTGGCGGCGGCGGATCAAGTGGACGGCGATCACGGTGGCGTCCGTGGTGGTCGTCACGTCGGTCGCGACCTACTTCTGGGCCGACGGCAAGCTGCGCCGCGAAGTGGACCTGTCCAAGGTCATCGAGCGGCCGGAGGGCGGCGACGGCACGAACTACCTGATCGTCGGCTCGGACAGCCGGGAGGGCATGTCCCGGGAGGACGAGAAGAAGCTGCACACCGGCGGCGCCGAGGGCAAGCGCACCGACTCGATGATGATCCTGCACGTCGGCGACAACGGCGACACGCTGATCTCGCTGCCGCGCGACTCGGACGTGGTGGTGCCCTCGTACCAGGGGTCGACGTCCGGGAAGGTCTTCCCGGCGCAGGGCCGGCACGCCAAGCTGAACGCCACCTACGCCGAGGACGGGCCGACGCTGCTGGTCCGCGCGATCGAGGCCAACACCGGTCTGCGTATCGACCACTACGTGGAGATCGGCTTCCAGGGCTTCGCGAGCATCGTGGACGCGGTGGGCGGGGTCGAGATCACCATCGACAAGGGCTTCAAGGACAAGTGGTCCGGCGCCGACTTCGAGGCGGGCAAGCAGACCCTGAACGGTCAGGAGGCCCTCGCCTTCGTGCGCACCCGGCACGCGTTCGCCGCCTCCGACCTCCAGCGCACCAAGAACCAGCAGAAGTTCCTCGCCGCCCTGGCGCACCAGGTGGCGACCCCCTCGACGGTCCTGAACCCCTTCAAGCTCTACCCGACCATGGGCGCGGGCCTGGACTCGCTGATCGTCGACAAGGACATGTCGCTGTGGGACCTGGCGTCGATGTTCTGGGCGATGAAGGGCGTCAGCGGCGGTGACGGCACCTCGATGAACATGCCGATCTCCGGTTCGGTGGGCGGCAACCTGGTCTGGGACAAGGCCAAGGTGAAGACGCTGGTGGACGAGCTGAACAACGACGAGAAGGTCACCGTCTCCGGGAACTAGGCGGCGGGGCCGGGGGCACCCGGCGGGGCGCCCCCGGCCGGAGCGGGGCGGGGCTCACATGTGGCCGGCGCCCGCCATCGCCCGGCAGGTGTCGGCACAGCGGCGGCACGCCTCGGCGCAGCGCATCAGCAGCTGGTCCTCCGGCATGGTGGTACACGCCTCGGCGCACATGTCGCACGCCTTGGCGCACAGCGCGCACATGTCGGTGTGCATGGGCGAGCGGCGCATCATCATGTCGGCGCACATCCGGGTGGTCTCGGAGCAGTCCATGAGCGCCCGCATGATCCGCATCTGCTGCTGGCCGCCCTTCTGCATGCAGGAGCTCATGGTCTCCTCGCAGATGCCGTGGCAGTTCATGCAGGCCTCGATGCACTCCTGCATCTGCCGGGTCAGGGCGGGCATCGCCGGTGACTGGGTCATGGCTCCTCCTGGGGAGGCGGGGGCCCGGGGCGGACCCCGTGTGCTTCCGTCCTACGTCCGGTGCCGCCGCCCCGCATGTCGGCCCCCGCCGCGCCCGCCCCGGCCGGTCTACGGCTTGCGGCCCACCGCGCCGAAGTGGGTGACCTCGGCCGGCTCCGGGTCCCCGGCCGCGGGCCGCCAGCGCGAGCAGGAGACGAGGCCCGGCTCCAGCAGCTCGACCCGGTCGAAGAGCCGGGTCAGTTCGGCGCGGGTGCGCAGGGTCATGGGCGCGGAGCCCTGGCCGTTCCAGTACTCCACGGCCCGGGTCATCGCCTCGCCGTCGACCTCGGTGGTGGGGTGGGAGATCACCAGGAAGCTGCCGGAGGGCACCGCGTCCAGCAGCCGGTGCACGATGGACACGGCCTCGTCGGTGTCCATGACGAAGTTGAGGATGCCGAGCAGGGTGAGGGCGACCGGGCGGTCCAGGTCCAGGGTCCGGGCAGCGCCGCGCAGCAGGGCCTCCGGGTCGTGGACGTCGGCCTCGATGTAGTCCGTGGCGCCCTCGGGGGTGCTGGTCAGCAGCGCGTGGGCGTGGGTGAGGACGAGGGGGTCGTTGTCGGCGTAGACGATCCGGCAGGACGGGTCGACGCGCTGGGCGACCTCGTGGGTGTTGTCGGCGGTGGGCAGTCCGGTGCCGATGTCCAGGAACTGCCGGATCCCCTCGGTGCCGGCCAGGTGCCGCACCGCGCGGGCCAGGAACGCCCGGTCGGCGACGGCCGAGCGGGGCAGCGCCGGGACGAAGCCGAGGATCTGCTCGCCGACCTGCTCGTCCACCGGGTAGTGGTCCTTGCCGCCGAGCCAGTAGTTCCAGATGCGGGCCGAGTGGGAGACGTCGGTGCGCAGCCGGGCCATGCGTGCGACGCCTTCGTCGCCGGTGGTCGCGGTGTGGTCGGACAGGGCCATGGGCGCGGGTCTCCTTCGGAAGTGATCATCGATCGGAACGCGCACCAAAATAAAGAAGAAGGCGCCCGGACGGACGCCTTCCGCACAAACGCGAGACCTCGGGGGTTACGGGAGGTTGCGCGCCATGACGATCCGCTGGACCTGGTTCGTGCCCTCGTAGATCTGGGTGATCTTGGCGTCGCGCATCATGCGCTCCACCGGGTAGTCGCGGGTGTAGCCGTAACCGCCGAGGAGCTGGACGGCGTCGGTGGTGACCTCCATGGCGACGTCCGAGGCGAAGCACTTGGCGGCGGCGCCCAGGTAGGTGAGGTCGGCGTCGCCGCGCTCGGAGGCGGCGGCGGCCTGGTAGGTGAGGGCGCGGGCCGCCGAGATCTTCATGGACATGTCGGCGAGCATGAACTGGATGCCCTGGAAGTCGGCGATCGGCTTGCCGAACTGCTTGCGCTCCTGGACGTAGCCCTTGGCGTAGTCGAGGGCGCCCTGGGCGACGCCGAGGGCCTGGGCGGCGATGGTGATGCGGGTGTGGTCCAGGGTCTTCATGGCCGTCATGAAGCCGGTGCCCTCCTCGCCGATCATGCGGTCGGCGGGGATGCGGACGTTGTCGAAGTAGACCTCGCGGGTCGGGGAGCCCTTGATGCCGAGCTTCTTCTCCGGCGCGCCGAAGGAGACGCCCTCGTCGGACTTCTCGACCACGAAGGCGGAGATGCCCTTGGAGCGCTTCGAGGGGTCCGTCACGGCCATCACCGTGTAGTACTCGGAGACGCCCGCGTTGGTGATCCAGCGCTTGACGCCGTTGAGCACCCAGTGGTCGCCGTCGCGGACGGCCTTGGTCTTCATGCCGGCCGCGTCCGAGCCCGCCTCCGGCTCGGACAGGCAGTACGAGAACATCACGTCGCCCTTGGCCAGCGGGCCCAGGTACTTCTTCTTCAGCTCCTCGGAGCCGGAGAGGATCACCGGGAGCGAGCCCAGCTTGTTCACCGCGGGGATGAGCGAGGAGGAGACGCAGGCGCGGGCCACCTCCTCGATCACGATGACCGTGGCGAGCGCGTCGGCGCCGGAGCCGCCGTACTCCTCGGGGACGTGCACGGCGTGCAGGTCGTTGGCCACCAGGGCGTCGAGGGCCTCCTGCGGGAAGCGGGCCTCCTCGTCCACCGCCGCGGCGTACGGCGCGATCTTCGCCTCGACCAGCGAACGGACGGCGTCCCGGAGCATGTCGTGCTCCTCGGACGGGCGGTACAGGTCGAAGTCAGCCGATCCGGCCACGGCTCTCACGCTCCAAAGACGCAGTGATACTGACGCTAATTACCGTTAAGTAACTCAAATTTTAGAGGTCCCGCCCCCACCCGCCTACGTGAGCTACGCGACAGCGGAAAACTGCCCGGCCACGGGCCCGGATATGCTCGGGCCCGCATGACCGCGCACGACCGACGGACCCGAGCTGGAGCACCCATGAGCCTGAAGATCACCGTGATCGGCACCGGCTACCTCGGCGCCACGCACGCCGCGGCCATGGCCGAGCTGGGCTTCGAGGTGCTGGGCCTGGACGTCGTGCCCGAGAAGATCGCCCTGCTGGAGCGCGGCGAGACCCCGATGTACGAGCCGGGGCTCGAGGAGTTGCTGCGCAGGCACGTCGCCGGGATCGAGGGGTCGACCGGGCGGCTGCGCTTCACCATGGACTGGGCGGAGGCCGGCGCCTTCGGGGACGTGCACTTCGTGTGCGTCAACACCCCGCAGAAGCACGGCGAGTTCGCCTGCGACATGTCCTACGTCGACTCCGCGATCGCCTCCCTCGCCCCGCACCTGCGCGGCCCGGCCCTGGTCGTGGGCAAGTCGACCGTGCCGGTGGGCTCCGCCGAGCGGCTGGCGGCCTACCTCGCCGAGCACGCCCCGGCGGGCGCGGACGCCGAGCTGGCCTGGAACCCGGAGTTCCTGCGCGAGGGATTCGCCGTCGAGGACACCCTGCACCCGGACCGGATCGTGGTCGGCGTGCGCGGCGAGCGCGCCGAGAAGCTGCTGCGCGAGGTGTACGCGACGCCGGTGGCCGACGGCACTCCGTTCGTCGTCACCGACTTCCCGACCGCCGAACTGGTGAAGACGGCCGCGAACTCCTTCCTCGCCACCAAGATCTCCTTCATCAACGCGATGGCGGAGGTGTGCGAGGCGGCCGGCGGCGACGTGGCCGCGCTGGCGGAGGCCATCGGGTACGACGACCGGATCGGCCGCAAGTTCCTGCGCGCCGGGATCGGCTTCGGCGGCGGCTGCCTGCCCAAGGACATCCGGGCGTTCATGGCCCGCGCGGGCGAGCTGGGCGCCGACCAGGCGCTGACCTTCCTGCGCGAGATCGACTCCATCAACATGCGCCGGCGCGGCCAGATGGTGGAGATGGCCCGGGAGGCGCTGGGCGGCGGCTCCTTCCTCGGCAAGCGGGTGGCGGTGCTCGGCGCCACCTTCAAGCCCGACTCGGACGACGTGCGCGACTCGCCCGCGCTGAACGTGGCCGGGCAGATCCACCTCCAGGGCGGCCAGGTGACGGTGTACGACCCGAAGGGCATGGCCAACGCCCGCAAGGTGTTCCCGACCCTCGGCTACGCCGACAGCGCGGAGGAGGCCGTCCGGGGCGCCCATGTCGTGCTGCACCTGACCGAGTGGCGGGAGTTCGGCGAGCTGGACCCGGCGGCGCTCGGCGAGGTCGCGGCGGAGCGGGTCCTGCTCGACGGCCGCAACACCCTCGACCCGCAGCTGTGGCGACGGGCCGGGTGGACGTACCGGGCGATGGGCCGGCCCACGGCTTAGCACCGGGCCGGGTGACCCGGCCGACGCCGGTTCGGCCGAGGCTCAGTCGGCCGAACCGGGGTCTGTGGGCATTCTGCACCACCCCGGCGCGCCTCAGGGGTCCTTCGCGCGGTAGCGGCGCATCTTGGCGCGGGCCCCGCACGTCCGCATCAGGCACCAGCGTCCGCGCCCGGCGGGGCTGCGGTCGTAGTACGCCCAGTGGCAGGTGCCGGACTCGCACGCCTTGAGCCTGGCCCAGGTGCCGGCGACGAGCGCCTCGGCGACGGCGGCGGCGACCCGGGCGAGCAGCGGGCCCTCCTCGGCGGGCGCCAGCCGGGCGGAGCCGTCGCGGTCGTCCACGGCGACGTACAGCGGGGCCCGGGCCAGCAGCGTGCCGAGCGGGGTCACGGCGCGGTGCGGCGGATGGCCGGCGTGGGCGAGCAGCGCGGCCCGCAGCGACTCGCGCAGCTCGCGGGCCTCGTCGAGGCCGTCCTCGGCGATCCCCAGCCGGACGCGGCCCTCCAGGGTGTCCAGCGCGTCGGTGCCCGCCTCCATGTCGAGCGTGTTCACCAGCGACTCGACCAGCGCCAGGCCGCCCGGCGCGGCGGATCTCTCGCTCATGCTTGCGACGTTACCGCTCCTGGGGGAGTATGCGGTCACCGTTACCGGTTACCCGCCTCTACGGGTAACCACGAGGAGGTGGTCATGGCTCTCGCCAAGCTCGACGTCGTGGTGCTGGACTGTCCCGATCCCCGTGCGCTGGCCGGGTTCTACGCCGGTGTGCTGGGCGGCGCGGCGGAGGGGGACGAGGAGTGGGTGACGCTGAAGGTGCCCGGCGGGCCGGACCTGGCCTTCCAGCGGGCGGCCGGGTTCGTGCCGCCCGAGTGGCCGGCGGCGGACCGCTCCCAGCAGTTCCACCTGGACCTGACCGTGCCGGACCTGGACGCGGCCGAGAAGGGCGTGCTGGAGCTGGGCGCCACACCGCTGGACACCGCCGACCGGTCCCGGTCCTTCCGTGTCTACGCCGACCCGGCGGGGCACCCGTTCTGCCTCTGTGCCGGCTGAGTCCGCCCCGAACGAGAAACCGGAGGACACCATGGCGTCCGTGGCCCGTTTCCGCAACGTCGTGCTCGACTGCCCCGACCCGCACGCGCTGGCCGCCTTCTACGCGGCCGTGGCCGGCGGCACCCCGGAGCCGGAGGACGACGACTGGGTCGTGCTCCGGGTGCCGGACGGCCCCCGGATGGCCTTCCAGCGGGCCGAGGGCCACACCCCGCCCGAGTGGCCGCGCGCCGACCACAACGGCCAGCAGCTGCACCTCGACTTCGACGCGGGCCCGACCTGGGCCGACATCGACGCCGCCCACGAACGGGTGCTCGCGCTCGGCGCCCGCCCGCTGGACCTGGAGGACCGCGAGAAGAAGGACTTCCAGGTGTACGCCGACCCGGCCGGGCATCCGTTCTGCCTGTGCCGGATCGAGCGGTCGTAGGGCGGCCGCGGGGGGCCGGGGGCCCTAGGGCGGATCCAGATCGGTCATCCGCGGTGCCGGGGCCTCCCGGCGGTGCTGGGCGGCCCGGGCCGTGAAGTCCGCGCCGCGCAGCACCCGCTGGACGTTTCCCCAGGTCAGCAGGGACAGCTCGGTCTCGGACCAGCCGCGCCTGAGCAGCTCGGCGATCAGGTGCGGGTAGCGGGAGGCGTCCGCGAGTTCGCGGGGGTGGGCGGCTCCGGAGTCGTAGGTGCCGGACAGGCCGACGCACTCGGGACCGGCCACGTCGCGGACGTGGTCGAGGTGGTCGGCGACGTCCGGGACGCCCGGGCCGGTCTGCTCGGCGGTCAGCGGCACCATGCACAGGCCCTTCGCCCCGCCGAGGGCGGCCAGCAGGTCGTCGGGCAGATTGGCCGGGTGCGCTCGCAGGGCATGGGCGGCCGAGCGGGTGCACAGCACCGGGGCCTTGGACAGGGCGAGGGTGCGCCGGACGGTGGCCGGCGGGGCGCCGGTGACGTCGGCGAGCACGCCGAGCCGGTTCATCTCGCGCACCACCTCCTCCCCGAACCGGGTGAGCCCGTCCTCCCCGGCCCACGCGGTGCCCGCGAGGGTGAGGACGCGCACACCGAGGGCCTGGAGCACGCGCAGGACGGCGAGGGAGCCGTCCAGCGCGGCACCGTGCGCGGGGCCCAGCACCACGGCGATCCGGCCGCGGTTGCGGGCGTCGATGACCTGCCCGGCGGTCCGCACCAGCCGCAGCCCCTCGGGATGCGCCTCCACGACCGAGCGCACCAGGTCCAGCTGTTCCAGGGTCGCCGCCACCGGGCGCTCGCCGGCCGGCTCCTCGGGCAGGTGCAGCGACCAGAACAGCGCGCCGACGTGCCCGGCCCGCATCCGGGGCACGTCCGTGTCGACGGCGGCCTCGCCGAGCTGGAGGTCGTGGCCGGGCAGATGGCGCAGGGCCCAGGACAGGCCGCTGTAGCCGTCGGCGACCGGGTGCCCGGCGAGCAGGGCGCGGGCCCGCTCCAGCAGCTCCCCGGCCGGCCGGAGGAACGGGTCGTCCGGCAGGCCGTCGTCCTCGCCGACCTCGGTCGTGCGGGGGATGTCGTCCTGGAGGTCGGCCATGGCGGGCTCCGTACGTCCTCGTCGCCTACGGCGTGCTGTGGCTGGCGTACCGACACGGTCGCACGGAGCGCGGAAGACCTCCTGGTGGGCGAGGCGTTCGGGGGTAACCCGGTCAGCTCCCGCCCGGTGTGCCGTCCAGCTCCCCGATGGTGGCGAGGGACGGGCCGCGGGTGGCCCGGAGGTCGCGGGCGACGTCCTCGGCCGCGCCCAGCACCCGTACCGCGTTGCGCCAGGTCAGCTTGGCGAGGTCGGTGCGGGACCAGCCGCGGTCCAGCAGCTCGGCGAGGAGGTTGGGGTAGCCGGACACGTCGTCCAGGCCGTCCGGGGTGAACGCGGTGCCGTCGTAGTCGCCGCCGATGCCCAGGTGGTCGATGCCGGCCACCTCGCGCATGTGGTCCAGGTGGTCGGCCACCGTGGACACCGTGGCGACCGGGCGCGGGTGGCGCTCCTCGAACGCGCGGTGCAGCCGCATCGCCTCGGGGCTGGTGTCCAGGTGGTGCAGCCCGTGGGCGCGCAGGTTCTCGTCGGCGGCGGCCGTCCAGTCGACGGCGGCCTGGAGCACGAACTTGGGCACGAACGTCACCATCGCCACGCCGCCGTTGGCGGGCAGCCGCTCCAGGACGTCGTCGGGGATGTTGCGCGGGTGGTCGCAGACCGCGCGGGCGGAGGAGTGCGAGAAGATCACCGGCGCGGCGGCGGCGTCCAGCGCGTCCCGCATGGTCGTGGCCGCCACGTGCGAGAGGTCGACCAGCATGCCGAGCCGGTTCATCTCCCGGACCACCTCGCGGCCGAAGGCGGTCAGGCCCTGGGCCCTCGGCTCGTCGGTCGCGGAGTCCGCCCAGTCCACGTTGGAGTTGTGGGTGAGGGTCATGTAGCGCACGCCGAGCGCGTACAGGGCGCGCAGGGTGCCGAGGGAGTTGGCGATGGAGTGGCCGCCCTCGGCGCCCATGAGGGAGGCGATCCGGCCCTCGGCGCGGGCCGCCTCCAGGTCGGCCGCGGTCCGTGCCGGCGCCAGGTCCGCCGGGTAGCGCTCCAGCATCCGCCGGACGCAGTCGATCTGCTCCAGGGTGGCCGCGACCGGCTCGGGCTGCTCGGCCGGCACGTACACCGACCAGTACTGGGCGCCGACGCCGCCCGCGCGCAGCCGCGGCAGGTCGGTGTGCAGCCGGTCGCGGCGGTCCCCGGCGATGTCCAGGGCGTCGAGGTCGTAGCGGACCTGCTCGCGCAGCGCCCACGGCAGGTCGTTGTGGCCGTCGACGACCGGGAACTCGCGCAGCAGTTCCCGGGCCTCCTCCAGCGCGCCCATGCCGGTCACTTCCCGAAGCCGAAGCCGCTCGCGCCCTCGGCCTTGGCGCGCAGCCGCTTGCCCTTCTCGGTGGCCTGGTCGTTCAGCTCCTGCTGGAAGTCGCGCATCCGGTGCAGCAGCTCCTCGTCGTGCGCGGCGAGCATCCGGGCCGCGAGCAGCCCGGCGTTGCGGGCACCGGCGACGGAGACCGTGGCGACCGGGACGCCGGCCGGCATCTGCACGATGGACAGCAGGGAGTCCATGCCGTCCAGGTACTTCAGCGGCACGGGCACGCCGATGACCGGCAGCGGGGTGACGGAGGCGAGCATGCCGGGCAGGTGGGCGGCGCCGCCGGCGCCCGCGATGATCGCCTTCAGCCCGCGGTCGGCGGCCTGCTCGCCGTAGGTGATCATCTCGCGGGGCATGCGGTGCGCGGAGACGACGTCGACCTCGTAGGCGATCTCGAACTCGTCCAGGGCCTTCGCGGCGGCCTCCATGACGGGCCAGTCCGAGTCGGACCCCATGACGATGCCCACCAGAGGGGAGGTGCGGGGGCTCATTCGGTGATCGTGCCTCTCAGGTAGCCGGCTGCGTGACGGGCGCGTTCCAGCACGTCGTCCAGGTCGTCGCCGTAGGTGTTGACGTGTCCGACCTTGCGGCCGGGCTTCACGTCCTTGCCGTACATGTGGATCTTGAGCTTGGGGTCGCGGGCCATGCAGTGCAAGTACGCGGAGTACATGTCGGGGTAGTCGCCGCCCAGGACGTTGACCATGACCGTCCACGGGGCGCGCGGGCGGGGGTCGCCCAGCGGCAGGTCCAGGACCGCGCGGACGTGGTTGGCGAACTGGGAGGTGATCGCGCCGTCCATGGACCAGTGGCCGGAGTTGTGCGGGCGCATCGCGAGTTCGTTGACCAGGATGCGGCCGTCGCGGGTCTGGAACAGCTCGACGGCGAGGTGGCCGACGACGTCCAGCTCCTTGGCGATGGTCAGGGCGAGCCGCTCGGCGTGCAGGGCCAGGTCCTCGGACAGGTCCGGGGCGGGTGCGATCACGGTGTCGCAGACGCCGTTCACCTGCCGGGACTCCACGACCGGGTAGGCGACGGCCTGGCCGTGCGGGGAGCGGACGACGTTGGCGGCCAGCTCGCGGACGTAGTCGACCTTCTCCTCGGCGAGGACGGGGACGCCGGCGCGGAACGGCTCGGCCGCCTCCCCGGCGTTCTCCACGACCCACACGCCCTTGCCGTCGTAGCCGCCGCGGACCGTCTTGAGGACGACGGGGAAGCCCTCGCCCTCCTCCGCGAACCTGACCACGTCCTGCGGGTCGGCCACGATCCGGTGCCGGGGGCACGGGATGCCGATCGCGTCGAGCCTCGCGCGCATCACGCCCTTGTCCTGGGCGTGCACCAGCGCGTCGGGCCCCGGACGGACGGGGATGCCGTCTGCCTCGAGAGCCCGGAGGTGCTCGGTCGGTACGTGTTCGTGATCGAAGGTGATCACATCGCACCCGCGCGCGAATTCCCGCAGGGTGTCGAGGTCGCGGTAGTCGCCGATGACGACATCGCTCACGACCTGCGCCGCGGAATCCTGAGGGGTGTCACTGAGAAGCTTGAACCTGATGCCCAACGGGATGCCCGCCTCGTGCGTCATACGCGCGAGCTGCCCCCCGCCGACCATGCCGACTACCGGGAACGTCACGCCCCTAGCGTATCGGCCATCCGGGGCGGCCGGATCGCCTCCCTCCGCCGAACTCTTACCCGGCGCTTTCCCGCCTCTTTCCGGCCCGTTTCCCGGGCCTGGCCCGGTCCCCGGGCGGCGGAGGGCCCGCACGGCTAGCATGGCGGGGTTGACGAACCCTACCGACGGGAGCTGCACAGCCATGGAACCTCGTTCCTCGGGGGTGCAACGGCTCGTACGCGAGTTGATCAGATTCGGCGCCGTCGGCGGGGCCGGGGTGCTGGTCAACCTCGGTGTGTTCAACCTGGTCCGGCACGCCTCGGACCTGCCGGTGGTGCGCGCCAGCGTCATCGCGACCATCGTGGCCATCGTCTTCAACTACGTCGGTTTCCGCTACTGGACCTACCGGGACCGCGACAAGAGCGGGCGCACCCGGGAGCTGACGCTGTTCCTGCTGTTCAGCGCGGCCGGCCTGGTGATCGAGAACGGCCTGCTGTACCTGGCGACGTACGGCTTCGGCTGGGACACCCCGCTGCAGAGCAACGTCTTCAAGTTCGTCGGCATCGGCGTGGCGACGCTGTTCCGGTTCTGGTCGTACCGCACCTGGGTGTTCCGGACGCTGCCGGCCGCGGAGGCCGTGGCGGGTGCCGAATCGATTCTGAAGCAGGAGCCGCGGCGGCCCGCGCCCCGGCAGCGGGTTCCGTAACGCTGCCCGGGGCCGGCCGCCCGACCGGCTTGCCCGGAGTTCCCGGCGCCCGTCAGCGGACCGTCGGCTCGTCCTCCTCCGCCTTGCGCGCCGGGGGCGTGCGGGAGAGGAACAGGCCGAAGACCGGGGGCTGCGCCTGGAGCAGCTCCAGCCGGCCGCCGTCGGCCTCCGCGAGGTCCCGCGCCACGGCCAGGCCGATCCCCGTGGAGTTCCGCCCGCTGATCGTCCGCTCGAAGATCCGCGCGCCGAGGTCGGCCGGCACCCCCGGCCCCTCGTCGGTCACCTCGATCACGACCTGGTTGCCGGTGACCCGGGTGCGCAGCGCGACCGTGCCGCCGCCGTGCATCAGCGAGTTCTCGATCAGCGCGGCCAGCACCTGGGCGACCGCGCCCGGCGTGCCCACCGCCGTCAGGTGCCGCTTGCCGGAGCTGACGACGGCCCGGCCGGCGCTGCGGTAGGCGGGCCGCCACTCGGCGAGCTGCTGCTGGATGACCTCGTCCAGGTCGAAGGCGACCGCGGAGCCGGTGCGCGGGTCGCGCGAGTTGGTCAGCAGCCGCTCCACCACGTCGGTCAGCCGCTCCACCTGCGTCAGCGCGATGGTGGCCTCCTCCTTCACCGTCTCCGGGTCGTCGGTGAGGGTGATCTCCTCCAGCCGCATGGACAGGGCGGTGAGCGGGGTGCGCAGCTGGTGCGAGGCGTCGGCCGCGAGACGCCGCTCGGCGGTCAGCATGCGCGCGATCCGCTCCGCGGAGGAGTCCAGCACGTCGGCGACCCGGTCCAGCTCGGGCACGCCGTACCGCCGGTGCCTCGGGCGCGGGTCGCCGGAACCGAGGCGCTCGGCGGTCTCGGCGAGGTCGGTCAGCGGGGAGGCGAGGCGGTTCGCCTGGCGCAGGGCGAGCAGCACGGCCGCGACCACCGCGAGCAGCGCGACCAGCCCGATGATCAGCAGGGTCCGGCCGACCTCGCGGGTCACCGCGGAGCGGGGCTCCTGCACGGTGACCGTCTCGCCCTCCTCGCCCCGCTGCGTGAAGTGGATGGTGTCGCCCTCGGGCTTGTTGCCGATCTCTATGGGCTTCTTGCCGGGCATGCGGATGACCGCGTACTGGTCCTCGCTGACCGGGTTGCGCAGCACGTGCGCGTTGACGTTCTCCGCGGCGAGGATCCGGCTGTCCACGATGCTGGCCAGCCGCATCGCCTCCGACTCCACCCGCTCCTGGGCGCTGTTGCCGATGGTCCGGGTCTCGACGATGACGAGCGAGACGCCGAAGACGGCGATCACCACCAGCACGACGGCGAGGGTGGACTGGATGAGACGTCGACGCATGGTCCGTTACCTGAGGTGATCGCCGGTCCGGCTCAGCTCTTCTCGAAGCGGAAGCCCACGCCGCGCACGGTGGCGATGTAGCGGGGGTTCGCCGCGTCGTCGCCGAGCTTCTTGCGGAGCCAGGAGATGTGCATGTCGAGGGTCTTGGTGGAGGACCACCAGGTGGTGTCCCAGACCTCGCGCATCAGCTGGTCGCGGGTGACCACGCGGCCGGCGTCGCGCACCAGCACCCGCAGCAGGTCGAACTCCTTGGCGGTCAGCTGGAGCTCCTCGTCGCCCATCCACGCGCGGTGCGACTCGACGTCGATGCGCACCCCGTGGGTGGCCGGCGGCTGCTGCGGCTCGGCGGACCCGCGCCGGAGCAGCGCCCGCACCCGGGCGAGCAGTTCGGCGAGCCGGAAGGGCTTGGTGACGTAGTCGTCGGCGCCCGCGTCGAGGCCGACGACGGTGTCCACCTCGTCGGCCCGCGCGGTCAGGATGAGGATCGGCACGGCGTGGCCGTCGGCCCGCAGCCGGCGGGCGACCTCCAGGCCGTCCATGCCGGGCAGGCCCAGGTCCAGCACGACCAGGTCGACGCCGCCCTGCATTCCGGCGTCGAGTGCGGCGGGTCCGTCCTCGCGCACCTCGACCTCGTAACCTTCCCGGCGCAGGGCGCGGGCCAGCGGCTCCGAGATGGACGCGTCGTCCTCGGCGAGCAGTACACGGGTCATGAGGTGATGGTAGTCCGCCCGTGTACGGTGCCGGGGCGTGATCGCTCCCCCCGCTTCTTACCTTCGCGCTCCACTGGTACGAACCATTGACCTGGGGATGCGATCGTAGGAGAGACCTTCGAAACCGCTCGCGCGGTTCCCGCGACACCTGTGATCCGCGTCTCAAGTCCTTCCATTTCCGGCGGTGTCCTGCCGTATGGTGACCTGAACGCCTGTAGTACGCACCGGGGACCTTTGGCGAGCAGTCGACGCTGAAGGTCTCTTTTGTGTACGGGCTGATCGGATCAGCCTTGAAAGGAATGACCTCTGGCCGGGCTCCGGGCGCAGCGACGCGTGTGGGGCGTGGATCCCGGTGGTCGCCGTCCGCCGCTTCCGCGATCCGGAGGCGGGCTCCCCCATGGGCGTGGGGGTGGGCGACCGACCTGCCGGTGCCGGCCGCACCCCCACCGGGCGCGCAACGCTCCAGCCGCGCGTCCCGACCAGCAAGGAACGACCATGGCGTCCAGCCTGACGAAGGACTCGGTCCGACCGGGCACCCCCGGTTCCGAGAAGACCTTCTTCGGCCACCCCCGCGGACTGGCCACTCTCTTCATGACCGAGATGTGGGAGCGCTTCTCCTACTACGGCATGAGGGCCCTGCTCCCGCTGTACCTGGTGGCCCCGGGTGGCCTGCACCTCAGCGGTGGCACGGCGAGCGCGATCTACGCGGTGTACCTGTCGCTCGTGTACCTGCTCGCCCTGCCCGGCGGCTGGTTCGCCGACCGCCTGCTCGGTCCCCGCAAGACGGTCGCCGTCGCGGGCGCGGTCATCATGCTGGGCCACCTGTGCCTGGCGGTCCCCTTCGCCGCGAGCTTCTACGTCGGCCTGGTGCTCGTCGCCATCGGTTCGGGTCTGCTGAAGGCCAACATCTCCACGATGGTCGGCCACCTCTACAACGGCCCGGAGGACCCGCGCCGGGACGGTGGCTTCACGCTCTTCTACATCGGCATCAACCTGGGTGCCTTCGTCGCCCCGCTGGTCATCGGCACCATCGGTGAGAACGTCAACTGGCACCTGGGCTTCGCGCTGGCCGCGCTCGGCATGGCGCTGGGTCTGGCCCAGTACCTGATGGGCGGCCGTCACCTGAACCCGAAGAGCAGCGAGGTCCCGACCCCGCTGAGCGCCGAGGAGAAGACCGCCACGCTGCGCAAGGGCCTGATCTGGCTGGCCGTCGCCGCGGTGTTCTACGGCGTCGTCGGCGGCACCGGTCACTTCACCCTGAACTGGGCGCTGATCCCGCTCACCGTCATCGGCCTGATCGTGCCGATCCTGGTCATCGCCCGGATCATGCGGGACAAGGACCTGGACGCGGGCGAGCGCTCGAAGGTGTCGGCGTACATCTGGTTCTTCGTCGCCGCGGCCGTCTTCTGGATGATCTACGACCAGGGCGGTTCGACCCTGTCGCTGTTCGCCAAGGACAGCGCCGAGAACTCGGTCCTCGGCTGGGACTTCCCGGTCTCCTGGTACCAGTCGGTCAACCCGGTCCTGATCATGGCGCTGGCCCCGGTCTTCGCCTGGCTGTGGCTGTGGCTGAACCGTCGCGGCAAGGAGCCGAGCACGATCGTGAAGTTCTCTTCCGGTCTGGTGCTGGTCGGTGTCTCCTTCTTCGTCTTCCTCGCCCCGCTGTCGGTCGCCGAGGGCGGCCACAAGGCGGCGGCGCTGTGGCTGGTCGCGATCTACTTCGTGCAGACCGTCGGCGAGCTGACGCTGTCGCCGGTGGGTCTGTCGGTGACGACGAAGATGGCGCCGCAGAAGTACGCCTCGCAGATGATGGGCGTGTGGTTCCTCGCGGTGACCGCGGGTGACTCCGTCACCGCCCTGCTGTCGAACCCGGCCGTCGGGGGCGTCAACCTCGACAAGAAGGGCTTCGTCGCCCTGGAGGCCGTGCTCGCGGTGGTCGCGGGTGTGGCGGTGTGGATGTACCGCAACAAGGTCAAGAAGCTGATGGGCAACGTCAACTAGTCGTCGCCACCGGTCCGGGAGGGCCGCCGCACCCTGATGGGCGCGGCGGCCCTCTCGCGTGTGCGGGGGTGCCCTATGGGGGCCGGCGAGGCGGTGGTGCGGGTCCGGGCCCGCTCGTCGCGTGGTTCCCCGCGGCCCCGCGGGCGGACTGCCGGGTCTTCGCGTCGGGGCGTCGGGGCGTCGGGGCGTCGGAAGCGGAACGGGGGCGCCGGGCAGGATCGCCATGCCTGCCGCCACCAGGCCCGGGGCCCGCAGGGTGCCGTGGCCGCTCACGCGGTCCCGGCGGGGCCGCGGGGCCCCGGCTGCCCAGTGATGCCCGAAGTAGGGGAGACGGCCACCAGGCCCGAGGCCCACAGGGCGCCGTGGCCACTCACGCCGGTCCCGGCGAGGCCGCGGGCCCGCAGGGCGCCGTGCCGCTCACGCGGCCCCGGCAAGGCCGCGGGGCCCCGGCTGCCCGGTGATGCCCGGAGCAGGAGGGACGGCCACCGGGCCCGGGGCCCGCAGGGCGCCGTGGCCGCTCACGCCGGTCCCGGCGAGGCCGCGGGCCCGCAGGGTGCCGTGCCGCTCACGCGGCCCCGGCAAGGCCGCGGGGCCCCGGCTGCCCGGTGATGCCCGGAGCAGGGGAGATGGCCACCAGGCCCGAGGCCCACAGGGCGCCGGGGCCACTCACGCCACTCACGCCGGTCCCGGCGGGGCCGCAGGGCCCGCAGGGTGCCGTGCCGCTCACGCGGTCCCGGCAAGGCCGCGGGGCCCCGGCTGCCCAGTGATGCCCGGAGCAGGGGAGACGGCCACCAGGCCCGAGGCCCACAGGGCGCCGGGGCCACTCACGCCACTCACGCCGGTCCCGGCGGGGCCGCAGGGCCCGCAGGGCGCCGTGCCGCACACGCGGTCCCGGCAAGGCCGCGGGGCCCCGGCTGCCCGGTGATGCCCGGAGCAGGGGAGACGGCCACCAGGCCCGGGGCCCGCAGGGCGCCGTGGCCACTCACGCCGGTCCCGGCGGGGCCGCGGTGGCCCGGTGGTATTGCCCGTGGTGGGGAGACGGCCGTCCTCATCGGCGCGCCGTTCGGGTACGACACGGCCGGTCCACGCCATGCGTTCGTGGCACAGCGGACGCGGCCGCCGAGGCGCGCCGGGGCCGTGGGGAAGGAGACGCGTCACACGCCGCGGTCGCGGCGGTCAGGCGGGCGCGCCCAGTTCCGCCCACACCGTCTTGCCCGGCGTGCCGGTGGCCCGGACGACGCCCCAGTCCAGGCACAGCCGCTGCACGATGAACATGCCGTGGCCGCCGGGCCGGCCGGCCCGGTGCGGGGTGCGCGGGGCCGGCTGGCCGGTGCCCCGGTCGGAGACCTCTATCCGGATCACCTTGTTGTCACAGGTGAGCCGCAGCTCGTCCGGGCCCTCGGCGTGCAGGCAGGCGTTGGTGACCAGTTCGGAGACGACGAGCAGCACGTCGTCGGCGGCGGCCCGCCGGTCGGCGGTGGCGGCGGGCAGCCAGCCCCACGCGTACAGCGCCTGGCGGGTGAAGTCACGTGCGAGCGGGACCACCCCGCTCTCGCCTTCCAGGCGGAGCGTACGCACCTGCCGTTCATGGGCCCGCGGAGCGGCGTCCGTCGCATTGGACGGCGCGGCGGCCGCCGCGTTGGACGTCACGGACGGCGCGGCTGCCCCCGCGGACGCGCCGACAGCCGGCGCGGCCCCCTCGGACGCCCCGGAAGCGCCGCTGGGCTCCGGGCCGCGGTCGCCCGGCGAGTAAGGCCGGGTGGTGCTCATCAGCGCTTCACCTCACCGATTCACCAGTTCACGATTACAAAAGTCCGGTCGGCGGTCCGATCGACACTGCGGCCCGCGGTCCGGTCGGCAGACCGGACGATAGGCACCGGCCCGTCGGCCGTCGCACCACCCGGGGGCCGGCCGCCCGTCCGCCGTACGCGCGTCCCGTGCGCGTGCCGGCCGGGCCGTCCCCCGTCTTCTTCTGCCCTCTCCTGCCCGACCGATCCCGGGGAACACCCCCGTGTTCGGGGTGACCCGCGCAACGCTCGCGGGAACCGGGTGCCGGAACGGTCCGGCGGGGAGGGCGGAGCCGATCAGTCGGCACCGTCGGCCAAGGCGGCCTCCACGGAGTCGTGGACGGTGAAGACCGTCTCGGCACCGGTGATCTCGAACACCCGGGCCACCACCGGCAGCATGCCGGCCAGATGGACGCCACCGCCGGCGGCGTCCGCCTTCAGCCGGGCGCCGAGCAGGACGTTCAGCCCCGTGGAGTCGCAGAACTCCAGGCGGGAGCAGTCCACCACGAGCCGCGAGAAACCCTTGTCGAGCAGGTCGTCGAGGGGCTCGCGCAGAAGATCGGCGGTGTGGTGGTCGAGCTCACCCGCCGGTGTCACAACGGCGCTGGAGCCCTCTTGCCGCACTTCCACCAGAAGCCGGCCCGACTGTGCGCTGCCGACCGTCCCGTGGTCCATGCCGTCTCTCTCTCCCGAGGTCGTGGCTGCTGATGCCCTCGAACATTACGCCTTCCTCGCGCACAACGACACCCGAACTTCTGCACAGAAACGGACATAGTGCAACAAAGCGCACTTGCGACCCGCTCGGTCGAGCGGGTAGGGCTAGTAAGGACACACATTCCTACACGCCGGCTTCGGAGGCGCCGCACACCGCAGTGCACGTGACTGGCTTCGGCAGCCATATGCCGAGAACGATGGAGGACACCCATGTCACCCCGGCTCGACGCATCGCCTACCCCGATCGCGACGTCGACACCCCCACCGGTTCAACTGGATCATCCCATCGACCCCCTCGACCCCTTCGAGGGACTCCCGGAGATCCCCCCTTACGACGAGATCGGCCCGGTCGACGCGCGGGCCCTGTCCAAGACCCTCTTCGAGCGCCTCGAGTCGCTGGAGGAAGGGACGTACGAGCACGCGTACGTCCGCAACACCCTCGTCGAGCTGAACCTCGCGCTCGTCAAGTTCGCCGCCTCCCGCTTCCGCTCCCGCAGCGAGCCGATGGAGGACATCATCCAGGTCGGCACCATCGGCCTGATCAAGGCGATCGACCGCTTCGAACTCTCCCGAGGGGTCGAGTTCCCCACTTTCGCGATGCCGACCATCATCGGCGAGATCAAACGATTCTTCCGTGACACCTCGTGGTCCGTGCGGGTCCCGCGCCGGCTCCAGGAGCTGCGCCTGGACCTGGCCAAGGCGGGCGACGAGCTGGCGCAGCAGCTGGACCGCGCGCCCACCGTCGCGGAACTCGCCGAACGCCTCGGCATCTCCTGCGAGGAGGTCGTCGAGGGCATGGCCGCCTCGAACGCCTACACCGCCTCCTCCCTGGACGCCCAGCCCGAGGAGGACGACACCGAGGGCGCGCTCGCGGACCGCATCGGCTACGAGGACCACGGGCTGGAGGGCATCGAGTACATCGAGTCGCTCAAGCCCCTGATCGCCGGGCTGCCGGCCCGGGACCGGAAGATCCTCTCCCTGCGCTTCGTGGCGAACATGACCCAGTCGGAGATCGGCGAGGAACTGGGCATCTCCCAGATGCACGTGTCCCGGCTGCTGTCGCGCACGCTGGTACGGCTGCGCAAGGGACTGACCCTGGAGGAGTGACCTCCGCGCCACACCTCGCGCGCTGCGGTGGGGGTCCGGCCGGTGCGGCCGGACCCTCCGCGCGCGGCCCCTGCGCGCGCCGGTCAGACCACGCGTTCGCCCCCGCGCCACACCCCGGCGACCAGCGGCACGCCCGGGCGGTAGGCGAGGTGGACGTGGCTCGGGGCGTCGAGCAGGAGCAGGTCCGCGCGGGCTCCCGGGGCGAGCCTGCCGATGTCGGTGCGGCGCAGGGCGGCGGCACCGCCCGCCGTGGCCGACCACACCGCCTCGTCGGGGGTCATCCCCATGTCGCGCACGGCCAGGGCGATGCAGAAGGGCACGGACGAGGTGAAGGACGAGCCCGGGTTGCAGTCGGTGGACAGGGCGACCGTCACGCCCGCGTCCAGCAGCCGGCGGGCGTCGGGCCACTCGGCGCGGGTGGAGAACTCGGCGCCGGGCAGCAGGGTGGCGACCGTGCGGCCCTGGGCCAGGGCGTCGACGTCCGCGTCCGTCAGGTGGGTGCAGTGGTCGGCGCTGGCCGCGTCGAGTTCCACGGCCAGCTGCACGCCGGGGCCGTACGAGAGCTGGTTGGCGTGGATCCGCGGGTGCAGGCCCTTCGCCCTGCCCGCGGTGAGGACGGCACGGGCCTGGTCGCCGTCGAAGGCGCCCTTCTCGCAGAACACGTCGATCCAGCGGGCGTGCGGCGCGCAGGCGTCCAGCATCTCGCCGGTGACCAGGGCGACGTAGGCCGCCGGGTCGTCGGCGTGGTCGGGGCTGACGATGTGCGCGCCGAGGTACGTCACCTCCTCGGTGTGCCGGGCGGCGAGGCGCAGGGCGCGGGCCTCGTCCTCGACGGTGAGGCCGTAGCCCGACTTGGTCTCGCACGTGGTCGTGCCCTGGCGCAGGGCCTCGGTGAGGTACCGGGTGAGGTTCGCCTCCAGTTCCGCGTCGCTCGCGGCGCGGGTGGCCGCGACCGTGGTGCGGATGCCGCCGGCGCTGTAGGGGCGGCCGGACATGCGGGCGTTGAACTCCTCGGTCCGGTCCCCGGCGAAGACCAGGTGGGAGTGGGAGTCGACGAAGCCCGGCAGCACCGCCCGGCCGCCCGCGTCGACCCGGTGGTCGGCAGCGGGTGCCCTGCTGGCCGCACCGGTCCACACGACCCGGTCGCCGTCGAGGACGACGGCCGCGTCCCGGACCAGACCGAGCGGGGAGCGGTCGCCGAGGGAGGGGTCGTTGGTGACCAGCGTGGCGATGTTGGTGATGACGGTGCTGCTGCTCATGGTGTCCTCGTGGGTGATCGTCAGGAGCGGAGGGCCTGGACGGCGCGCGCGAGGGCTCGCGGCACGTCGGGGACGAGCGTGTGCGCCCCGTCGCGCACGACCTGCCGGCCGCCCACGACGGTGTGCCGCACGTCCGCCGCGGTCGCCGCGAACACGGCCGTCTCGGCGCCCAGCCGGGGCAGCGGTCCCGCCGTTCTGACCGAGTCCAGGGCGATCGTCGTCCAGTCGGCGAGCGCGCCGGGCTCCAGGGTGCCGGCGTCGTCCCAGCCGAGGGCGGCGTGGCCGTCGGCGGTGGCGGCCCGCAGCAGGGCGGCGGCCGTCCAGTGGCCCCGGGTGCGGGTGCGCAGCCGCTCGTTCAGCTCCATCGCGCGCGCCTCTTCGAACAGGTCGATCACGGCGTGGCTGTCGGAGCCGAGGGAGAGCGGGGAGCCGGCCCGCTGGAGGGCGGCGGCCGGGCCGATGCCGTCGGCCAGGTCCCGCTCGGTGGTGGGGCACATGCAGGTGCCGGTGCCCGAGCCGCCGAGCAGGGCGACGTCCTCCTCGGTCAGGTGGGTGTTGTGCACCCCGGTGGTGCGCGGCCCGAGGACGCCGTGGTCGGCGAGCAGCCGGGCGGGGGTACGCCCGTGCGCGGCGAGGCAGGCGTCGTTCTCGGCGGTCTGCTCCGACAGGTGCACGTGCAGCGGCGCCCGCCGCTGCCCGGCCCACTCCGCCACCGTGGACAGCTGGCCGGCGGGCACGGCCCGTACGGAGTGGATCGCCGCCCCGATCCGTGCGTGGTCCCGGTCCGCGAGGACCGCGCAGCGTTCGGCCCACCGCTGCGCACTGCCGTCGGAGAACCGCGCCTGGTGGGCGTCCGGCGGCTCCCCGAAGCCGGCGGAGAGGTAGCAGGTGTCGAGGAGGGTGATCCGGATGCCGGCCTCGGCGGCGGCCGCGATCAGCGCCTCGCCCATGGCGTTGGGGTCGGCGTAGCGGGTGCCGCCGGGGGCGTGGTGCACGTAGTGGAACTCGCCGACGCAGG
Source organism: Streptomyces sp. NPDC104831 (assembly GCF_055583025.1). Classification (NCBI taxonomy): domain Bacteria; kingdom Bacillati; phylum Actinomycetota; class Actinomycetes; order Kitasatosporales; family Streptomycetaceae; genus Streptomyces; species Streptomyces sp. NPDC104831. Next base: position 56,622 of record NZ_JBVJOT010000030.1, on the reverse strand, counting down.
TGATGCCGGCGAGGGCCATCTCGGCGTACACCGCGCGGGCCAGGGCGTGGTAGGTGTCCGGGGTGAGGCGGTCGGCGACGGAGTACATCACCTCGCGCCACGTCCAGAAGGTGCCGGACCCGACCTGTGCGGTGCCGCGCAGGGCACGGTGGAAGGCGTGCGAGTGGGCGTTGGCGAGCCCCGGCAGGGTCAGTCCGCGCAGCACCTCGGCGCCGGGCGGCGGGGCGGCCACGTCCGTGCGCACGGCGTCGACGCGCCCGCCGGCCACGTCCACGGCCACGCCCGGCTCGACGCGGTCGCCGAGCCAGGCGTGCTCCAGCCAGTAGGTTCCCTTGGTCACCGGCAGGCCAGCCCTTCCAGTACGTCGGCGAGTGCGCGCACCCCGGCCACGCAGTCGTCCTCGGCCGCGAACTCGGCCGGGGAGTGCGAGACACCGGTGGGGTTGCGCACGAACAGCATGGCGGTCGGCACGCTCGCGGACAGGATTCCGGCGTCGTGTCCCGCCCCGGTGCCGAGGACGGGCACGGTCAGGCCGGTGTCCTTGCCGAGGATCCGGGCGAGTTCGTCCCGCAGCGCGTGGTCGAACTCGACCACCGGGGTGAAGGACTCCCGGACGACGTCGAGACCGACGCCGTGCGCGGCGGCGTACGCGCGCGCGGCCTCCTCCACTCCCCCGACGACCGTGTCCAGGGTCTCCTGGTCGGCGGCGCGGGAGTCCAGCCAGCCGCGCACCAGCGAGGGGATCGCGTTGACGCCGTTCGGTTCCACCACGATCTTCCCGAAGGTGGCGACGGCGCCGGCGAGTTCGGCCTCGCGGCGGGCGGCGAGCACGGTCTCGGCGTACGACAGCATGGGGTCGCGCCGGTCGGCCAGCCGGGTGGTGCCGGCGTGGTTGGCCTCGCCCCGGAAGTCGAACCGCCACCGCCCGTGCGGCCAGATGGCGCTGGCGACGCCCACCCTCTCGCCGGACAGGTCGAGCGCGCGCCCCTGTTCGACGTGCAGCTCCACGAAGGCGCCGATGCGGGCGAGCCGTTCGGGGTCGGGTCCGATGGCGTCCGGGTCGTACCCGGCCGCCTCCATGGCCCGGGGCAGGCCGGTCCCGTCGCCGTCGGTGAGCCGGTGCGCCTGCTCGGCGGTGAGCTGACCGGCGGTGAGCCGCGACCCGACACAGGCGAGCCCGAACCGGGCCCCCTCCTCGTCACCGAAGTTGACGAGGGCGAGGGGCCGGGTGAACTCGGCGCCCCGGCCGCGCAGTTCGTCCAGCGCGGCGAAGGAGGACACCACTCCGAGAGGCCCGTCGAAGGCCCCGCCGTCGGGTACGGAGTCCAGGTGGGACCCGGTGACGACGGCGTCCCCGGCGGACGGGTCCCCCAGCCAGGCCCACTGGTTCCCGTTCCGGTCGACCTCATACGTCAGCCCGCGCGCCCCGGCCTGTTCCTCGAACCAGGCCCGGCACTCGGCGTCGGCCCCGGTCCAGGCGTACCGCCGGTAGCCGCCGGATCCGGGGTGCCGGCCGATGGGGAGCAGCTCACGCCACATCTCCTGGAAGGAGGCGCCGGCGCGGGCGGGTACGGCCACCCCCGCGGACGGCGACGAGGTGCCGGCCCCCGCCGAAGGGCCGCCGTGTCCGGCCTCGTGCACCGTCACGCCTCGTCACCCTCGCGCATGGGCACCCGGACCCCCCGCTCCCCCGCGACGGACTCGGCGATGTCGTATCCGGCGTCCACGTGCCGGATGACGCCCATCCCCGGGTCGTTGGTGAGGACGCGCCGGATCTTCTCGCCGCCCAGCTTCGTGCCGTCGGCCACCGTCACCTGACCCGCGTGGATGGACCGCCCCATCCCCACGCCGCCGCCGTGGTGGAGGGACACCCAGGACGCGCCCGAGGCCACGTTGACCATGGCGTTCAGCAGCGGCCAGTCGGCGATCGCGTCGGAGCCGTCGCGCATGGCCTCGGTCTCCCGGTACGGCGAGGCGACCGATCCGCAGTCCAGGTGGTCCCGGCCGATGGCCAGCGGCGCGGCCAGCTCCCCGCTCGCGACCATGTCGTTGAACCGCTCGCCGGCCCGGTCCCGCTCGCCGTAGCCGAGCCAGCAGATCCGCGCGGGCAGGCCCTGGAAGTGGACCCGTTCGCCGGCCAGCCTGATCCAGCGGGCCAGGGACTCGTTCTCCGGGAACAGGTCCAGGATCGCCTTGTCGGTCTTGGCGATGTCGGCCGGGTCGCCGGACAGCGCGGCCCAGCGGAAGGGGCCCTTGCCCTCGCAGAACAGCGGGCGGATGTAGGCGGGGACGAAGCCGGGGAAGGCGAACGCCCGGTCGTAGCCGGCGAGCCTCGCCTCGCCCCGGATGGAGTTGCCGTAGTCGAAGACCTCGGCACCGGCGTCCAGGAAGCCGACCATGGCCTCCACGTGCCGGGCCATGGACTCGCGGGCGCGGGCGGTGAAGCCGGCCGGGTCCTTCGCGGACTCGTCGGCCATGTCCTCGAAGGCCGTGCCGGCCGGCAGGTAGGACAGCGGGTCGTGGGCGGAGGTCTGGTCGGTGACGATGTCGATCGGGGCGTTCATGGCGAGCAGCCGCGGGACCAGGTCGGCCGCGTTGCCGAGGACGCCGATGGACAGCGGGCGGCGCGCGTCGCGGGCCTCCACGGCCAGCCGGAGCGCGTGGTCGAGGGAGTCGGCCCTGACGTCGAGGTAGCGGTGCTCGATGCGGCGCTCGATGGCGCGCGGGTCGCAGTCGACGCAGATCGCGACGCCGTCGTTCATGGTGACGGCGAGCGGCTGGGCGCCGCCCATGCCGCCGAGGCCGGCGGTCAGCGTGATGGTCCCGGCGAGCGTGCCGCCGAACTTCTTCGCGGCGACGGCGGCGAAGGTCTCGTAGGTGCCCTGGAGGATGCCCTGGGTGCCGATGTAGATCCAGGAGCCGGCGGTCATCTGGCCGTACATGGTCAGGCCGAGGGCCTCCAGACGGCGGAACTCCTCCCAGGTGGCCCAGTCGCCGACCAGGTTGGAGTTGGCGATGAGGACGCGCGGGGCCCACTCGTGGGTCTGCATCACGCCGACCGGGCGGCCGGACTGGACCAGCATGGTCTCGTCCTGCTTGAGGGTCCTCAGCGTGCGGACCATGGCGTCGAAGGAGCGCCAGTCGCGGGCGGCCTTGCCGGTGCCGCCGTAGACGACGAGCTTGTCGGGGTGCTCGGCGACCTCGGGGTCGAGGTTGTTCTGCAGCATGCGCAGGGCGGCTTCCTGCTGCCATCCCAGGGCGCTGAGTTCCGTGCCGCGCGGTGCTCGTACGGGTCGGGGTCCCGACATCTCTGCCTCCTATGCCTACGACTATTCACATCCTGTCCATCTGAATAGAGCTAGTCAATACAGGGGACGGCCCGGGCGGGGTCTTCCGGGCGGGGGGCATGGCGGGCCTGCCGGACGCCACCGGCATCAGGGGGACGGCGGCACCGCGGGACCGGAGGCCGTGCGGGACATCGCGGGGCCGGCCCGCTTCCCGGGTGACCCGCGCCTTCGCGACCGCGCGGCGGGTCCGGACGGCCGCCGGGGTGGTGGCCGACTCCGGAGGGGCGCACGCGTCCGGGCTCACCACCCCCCGTGCTCCCGGGAGCCCTTGACGCGCTCGTCCGCCAGCCGAACAAATGACTGAACTGCTGTGGGACACACGCCAGTTGGGCAACACTAGTACGCCGGACGCATGTTCCACCGGAAAATGCCAAACCACTCACCTCCCGCGCACACGATGCGTAGTGTCGGCGTCACTCAGCCGGCGTCCCAGGCGGGAGGAAGCCACGGTGCCCGGAATCGACGAGTGCTTACTGGAAGCGATGCGACTGCCCGGTGCCCGGGGGGCCGCGCTGGTGGACTGGACGAGCGGACTGGCCCTCGGCACGGTCGGGGAGGCCCCCGGCGGCGACCACGAGACGGCCGCCGCCGAGGCCGCCGAACTGGCCCGGACGGCCGCCGAGCACGGCACCTTCGCGGCGGCCGGCACCGGGCCGCCGCCCGTGGAGGACCTCATCGTCAGCAACGGTGACAGCTACCACCTGCTGCGGTTCGTGGACACCTCCTTCGACAGCAGCGTGTTCCTGCACCTGTGGCTCGGCCGCGCGGAGGGCAATCTCGCGCTCGCCCGGATCCGGCTCGGCGAGATGGCCGCCCGGCTGGTGCTGGGATGACCATGGTCCGGATCCCTCCGCCGGCCCTGCCGGTGCGGGACAGGCGGGCCGCGCGCGCCCTGTCCCCGATGCTGACCCGGCTCGCCGAGGAGCGGGCCACCGGCGTCCTGGTCCGCGAGCACGGCGTGCTGCGCCTCGCCGAGGGCCGGGTGGTGCACGCCGAGAGCCCCCTCGCCCCGGGCCTCGACGTGCTCCTCACGGCCCACGGCACCCTCGCGGCCGCCGCCTGGCAACGGGCCGCGGCACGGGCCCCGGGCCCCGCGCACGCCGCCGCGCTGCTGCTGCGCTCCGGCGTGCTGCCCACCGGGGCGCTGGAGCTGTGCCACCTGGACGCGCTGTACGACGCCGGGTACTTCGCGCTGGCGCCGAGCGGCACCCCGGGCCGGTTCCGGTACGAGGCCGGGCCCCGGCCCGGCCCGCTGCCCTCGGTGCCGGTGGTCGCGCTGGAACGGGAGACGCTGCGCCGCCGGCTGCTGCTGCACCGGCTGTGGCCCGACCCGGCCGCCGACAGCGCCCCGCTGCGCCACACCGACCCCGGCCGCGCCCCCGCGGCGCCGGTCACCCCCCGGCAGCGCGCCGTCCTGGACCGCGTGGACGGGGTGCGCACGGCCGCCGACATCGCCCGGGACCTCGGCCGGCAGGCCTTCCACACGCTGGTCGACGTCCGCCGGCTCACCGCGGCCGGACGGATCGCGCCGGTGTCCCCGGACCCCGCCCCGCCGCCCGCACCACCGCCCCGCCCGGTCACCACCGACCCCGACATCGCGCTGCTGAAGAGGCTCAGGGATGCGCTGGAGGCGCTTTGAACGGCACCGCACCGCCGAGAGGAGACAGCTGATGGCGACCGAGGAGGACCTGCGCACCGTGCTGGCCGAACTGCACCGGCTGCGCACCCGGGTCCCGCAGCTCACCGGCGCCCTCGCGGCCGGCGTCGACGGACTCGTCGTCGCCCACGACACCCCCGGCGTCGACCCCGAGGGCCTGGCCGCGCTCACCGCCGCCGCGCTCGGGGTCGCCGTACGGGTCACCGACGCCACCGGCAACGGCGCCCTGCGGGAGCTGCTGGTGCGCGGCGAGCGCGGCTACGTCGCCACGTACGCGGCCGGCCGCACCGCCGTGCTGACGCTGCTCGCCCAGGACCGGGTCAACGTGGGCCGGCTGCACCTGGAGGGCCGCCGGGCCGGCGCCCGCATCGGGGAGCTGCTGGACGCCGCCGAGGCCGCCCGCCCGCTCCCCGGCGCCCTCCCGCCCCGCACCCGGGGCCCTGGCGCCCCCGCGACCGCCGAGACCCGCACCGCAACCGACAGCTGAGAGGACCACCATGTCCGACACCGCCACCGCGCTGAAGCAGGCCCTCACCACCATCGCGGGCGCCACCGGCGCCGCGCTCGTCGACTACACCAGCGGGATGGCGCTGGGCACGATGGGCGACAGCACCGGCTTCGACCTGAACGTGGCCGCCGCGGGCAACACCGACGTCGTCCGCGCCAAGATGCGCACGATGGAACTCCTCGGCCTCAAGGGCGAGATCGAGGACATCCTGATCACCCTCACCGGCCAGTACCACCTGATCCGCCTGCTCAAGGGCCGCGGCGGCAACGGGCTGTTCCTGTACCTCGTGCTGGACTCCTCCCGGTCCAACCTCGCGATGGCCCGGCACCAGCTGCGCAGGATCGAGGAGGAACTGGAGGTCTGAGGGCCGCTCAGACCAGCGCCGGGGTACGGCGGCGGGCCCCGCCCGGGGCCGCGTCGCCGGCCGCGACACCCGTGGCCCGCAGGCTCTTCACCGCCTTGCCCGCCGGACCCCCGCCGCCCCGGCCCAGCCAGTCGACGCGCACCCACAGCAGGGCCTCGGCGGACCGCTCCAGCCGCCCGATCCAGGCCGCCTTCAGCCACAGCCCGGCACCGAGCCCGGCCAGCAGCAGCCCGCCGGCCGCGGGCACCGCGAACGCCGAGCCGAGCGCGAGCGCCCAGCCCAGCAGCAGCCACCACCGGTGCCCCCGGCGCCAGGCGCGCACGGTCACCGCCCGGTCCTGGAGCACGTCGTACTTGCCCGCGCGGGCCGCCCCGCGGGCGAGCGCCACGTACCGGCCCCGGCGGGCCAGCACCACACCGGCCGCGCCCAGCAGGAACAGCGCCGCCCCCGCCGTCACCCCGATCCGCCGCCCGGTGAGCCCCTCGGGGACGGCCCCGAGTCCGGCGGCGACCGCTCCCAGCCACCACAGCGGCGCGGCGCCCGCCCGTACGACGACCGCCACCCGCGCCAGTCCCTGTCCTCCGCGTACTCCGCGTACTCCGCGTCCCGCGCGCGCCACGTCAGCCTCCCGTGTCACGTGTCCACACAGCGCTCGTGTCTCGCCGGAGAAGCTAATGGCAGAACCTGAGACGAATCTGAGAGCGACGGGGCCAAGGCACCCGATTCACCCGGTTCGCCCGGTTCACTCCGCGAACAGCCCCCGGGCCGCCGCCTTGGCGTCGAACTCCTCCAGCCGGGCCTGGGCGTCCGGCAGGTCGTCGCACAGCGCCTCCAGCAGCACCCGGCCGAGCAGCATCGGCGCGCAGGCGGTGTCGAAGGCGAGCCCGGTGCCGACGGCGGCGGGCAGCAGCAGGTCGGAGTGGACGGCGACGGGCGCGAACGCCGAGTCGGCGACCGTGACCACGGTCAGCCCCGCGCCCTTGGCGTAGGCGAGGGTGTCCACGACCTCCCGCGGATGCCGGGGCAGCGCGAAGCACAGCAGGGCGGTGGCACCAGCCCGGACGGCCGCGTCGATCCGGTCGTGGACCATCGTGCCGCCCTCGTGGAGCAGCCGGACGTCCGGGTGGACCTTGGCGGCAAAGTAGGCGAAGCCGTAGGCCTGGGAGGCGGCGGCGCGCAGGCCGAGCACCGGCAGCGGGCGGGAGGCGGCGAGGATCCGGCCGGCCCGCCGCACCGGGCGCGGGTCGGCGAGCAGCTCGGCCAGGTGCCTGAGGTTCTCGATCTCGGCCTCGACGGCCTGCTGGTACTCGTTGTAGGCGCCGTCGCCGGTGGCCGGTTCGGCCGGGACGACCTCGCGCAGGTGCCGGCGCAGGGCGGGGTAGCCGTCGAAGCCGAGGGCGACCGCGAACCGGGTCACCGACGGCTGGCTGACCCCGGCCAGTTCGGCCAGCTCCACGCTGGACAGGAAGGGCACGTCGGCGGCCCGGCGCACCATGCTGTGCGCGATGCGGCGCTGGGTCGGCGTGAGCCGGTGGCCCTCGAAGAGCGCCTGCAACCGGGTCGCAGGGCTGTCGCTCGCGCTCATGACGTACTCCCCCTCCAGATCTCCTCGACGCCCCGGGAGAGTACAGCGCCGGGGCATTGACAAACACCGGCCGCCTATTCAGACAGTGTGTCGCTGCATACCGTTATACAGCCCGGTGTGGGGAGAACGCATGGCACAGTTCGTGGAGCCGCGCTCCATCGACGTCGTCCCGGACGAGGAGCGGCACGGCAGGCCCTTCGGCCAGTTCACGCTGTGGCTGGGGACCAACCTCCAGATCACGGCCGTCGTCACCGGCGCCCTCGCGGTCGTCTTCGGCGGCGACGTGGTCTGGTCGGTGCTCGGCCTGCTGCTCGGCAACCTGCTCGGCGGCGCGGTGATGGCCCTGCACTCCGCGCAGGGCCCGCGCCTCGGCCTGCCCCAGATGATCCAGTCGCGGGCGCAGTTCGGGGTGCGCGGGGCGGTCGTCCCGCTGCTGCTGGTGGTCGTGATGTACGTCGGCTTCTTCGCGTCCGGCAGCGTGCTGGCCGGTCAGGCGGTGGGCGAGCTGACGCACACGGACGACACCACCGGGATCCTCGTCTTCGCGGCGGTCACGGGAGTCATCGCGACCGCCGGGTACCGGGTCGTGCACGCCCTCGGCCGGGTGGCGAGCACGGTGTGCGCGCTCGCCTTCGGGTATCTCGCCGTACGCCTCCTGGACCGCGCCGACACCTCGGCGCTGCTGCACGACGCCCACTTCTCGGCGCCGGTGTTCCTGCTGGCGGTGTCCCTGTCGGCGTCCTGGCAGCTGGCGTTCGGGCCGTACGTGGCGGACTACTCCCGCTATCTGCCGCGTACGACGTCCGCGAAGGCGACGTTCTGGTGGACGCTGTCCGGCTCGGCGCTGGGCTCCCAGATCTCCATGACCTTCGGCGTGCTGGTCGCGGCCACGGCCGGGGAGGGCTTCCTGGACAGTCAGGTCGGCTACGTCGTCGGCCTCGGCGGCACCGGCCTGGTCGCGTCCTTCCTGTACTTCGCCATCGCCCTCGGCAAGCTCACCGTCAACGTCCTCAACACCTACGGCGGCTTCATGTCCCTGGTGACCGGCGTGAGCGGCTTCCGCGGGCAGCGCCGGCTGTCCCGGGCGGGCCGGGTGGCGTACATCGCGCTGGTGATGACGGCGGGCACCGCGGTGGCCCTGCTGGGCAAGGACGGCTTCCTGGCCTCCTTCAAGGACTTCCTGCTGTTCCTGCTGACCTTCTTCACGCCCTGGTCGGCGATCAACCTGGTCGACTACTACCTGATCTCCGAGGAGCGCTACGACCTCGCGGCCCTCGCCGACCCGCACGGCCGCTACGGCGCCTGGCGCTGGGACGCCCTCGCGGTGTACGCGGCCGGTCTGCTGGCCCAGCTGCCGTTCCTCGCCACCGGCTTCTACACCGGCCCGCTGGTGGACCCGCTGGGCGGCGCGGACATCTCCTGGATCGTCGGCCTGGCCGTGCCGGCGCTGCTGTACCGGCTCGTCGCCCGCCGCATCCCGCCGCCGGACGCCCCGCCGGCCGTCCCGGTGCCGGAACCGGGGGCTGGCACCAGTGCGGTGGGGCCCGGCGCTCCCTAGGCTGGCCGGCATGGACACACGCGACCCTCGCGACGCCGGCCCCGGAAAGGACCCCGCCCCCCGGACGGATCCCGGCCTCCGCGAGGACTCCGACCTGCGCGGGGAGCTGGAGGCGACCGTGCGGGCCCGCGCGGAGCTGGGCGAGGACTACGACGCGGCCCTCGTCGACTCGTTCCTGGAGAAGGTCGAGCGGCGGATCGACGACGCGGTGGACCGCCGGGTGCGCCGGCAGCTGGCCGAGCGGCGGCTCGCCGACGCCCGCACGACCCGGCGGCCGGGCGCGGGCGACTCCTGGGCCGAGCGGTACGGCTTCGCGCTGATCACCCTGGTCCTGGCGATCCCGCTGTCCGCGATCGCGGGCGGCATGGCCGGGCTGTCCGGGATGGCGGTCGCCTGGTTCGGCATCGTCGGCGTCAACGCGGCGCAGGCCGTGCGCCTCAACCGGGAACCCCCGGCCGGCCGCGACCGCCCCGCGCCCGAGGACTGAGCGGCCCCGGGTGCCTCACGCCTGCCGGGTCGGCAGCACCATGATCTGGCGGAGGTTGACGTGCCGGGGGCGGCTGGCCACGTAGGCGACGACGTCCGCCACCTCCGCCGCCGACAGCGCCCCGATCTCCTCGAACATCCCCTCCAGCTGCCCGGACAGCTCCGGGTCGCGGACGAACGTCTTCAGCTCGGTCTCGGTCAGTCCCGGCTCGATGTTGGTGACCCGGACGTCCCGCGGTCCCAGCTCGGTGCGCAGCGACTGCGACAGGTGCGTGACGGCCGCCTTGGTCGCCCCGTACACCGTGTAGCCGGGGAAGGTCAGGTGGGCGGAGATGGAGGAGACGTTCACCAGGTCGGCGGCGCGTCCCGCCGCCGCGGCGGCGACCAGGTCGGCGGTGAAGGCGCCCACGACCCGCAGCACTCCGGTGACGTTGGTGTCCAGCATCCGCCGCCACTCGTCGAGCCGGCCCTCCTCCACCGGGCCCGGCAGCATGACGCCGGCGTTGTTGACGACGAGGTCGACGGCCCCGAACGCCTCCTGGACCCGGTCCCGGGCGGCCGTCACGGACGCGTCGTCGGTGACGTCGGCGACCACGGCCAGCGCCTGCCCGCCGTCCGCCCGGATCTTCCCGGCGAGCGCGTCGAGCCGGTCCGCGCGGCGGGCGAGCAGTGCCACCCGGGCGCCCTCGGCGGCCAGTCGGAGGGCGACGGCCTCGCCGATGCCGCTGGCGGCTCCGGTGACGACGGCGGTACGGCCGGACAGGCTCTCGTACGACATGGGTGCTCCCTCGACGGCTGCCGTCCGGGGCGGTTCCCCGGCGGTCGGCACCACTCTCGCCGGGTCCGGGGACCGCACCCAGGGATGCGCTTTTCCTGGGTCTGCCAGTACCAGGATGGGACCGGCCCCGGTCCCCTACGATCGGCGCATGGACGGGGACTGGACCGAAGCAGAGGTGGGCGACTTCCTGCGCTCGCGCCGCGCCCGCATCAGGCCCGAGGAGGTGGGGCTGCCCGCGCACGGGCGGCGCCGCGTGCCGGGCCTGCGCCGCGAGGAGGTGGCCCAGCTCGCGGGCGTGAGCGTCGACTACTACATCCGGCTGGAACAGGGCCGGGGCGCGAGCGTCAGCGACGCCGTGCTGGACGCGGTCGCGCGGGTGCTGCGGCTGGACGACACCGAGCACGCGTACCTGCGGGCGGTGGCGCGCCCCGGCCGGCGGCGCGCGCGGCCCGCCGCGGCGTCCCGGGTCCGCCCCGGCGTCCAGGCGCTCCTCGACGGCATGGAGCGCAGCCCGGCGTTCGTGCTGGACCACCGCATGAACGTGCTGGCGTGGAACGCGCTCGCCGACGCGCTGAACGGCTTCGGCCGGATGGCGCCGGCCGAACGCAACATGCCCCGGCAGCTCTTCCTCGACCCGGGCGCCCGGGAGCTGTACCCCGAGTGGGCGGCGGTGGCCGCGCAGGCGGTGGCCCATCTGCGGGTCGGGGCCGGGCGGTACGCCGACGACGCCGGGCTGTGCGCGCTGGTCGGCGAACTCTCCGTGAAGAGCGAGGACTTCCGCCGGCTGTGGGCGGACCACGAGGTCCGGGAGTGCTCCTACGGCGTGAAGCGGATCCGGCACCCGGTCGCGGGCCTGCTGACCCTGCCCTACGAATCCCTGACGGTCCCCTCCCAGCCGGACCAGACGCTGGTGGTCTACACCCCGCAGCCGCGCTCGGAAACGGCGGAACGGCTGGCGCTGCTGGGCAGTTGGAAAGCGACCACCACCGCGACCGTCGACTGAGGAACCGCGGCGGCGGGCAACCGGGGCCGCGGGAGCGGCGCCGGCCCGGGCGCGGAAGAAGCTTTCGCGGGGACCGCCGCACCCCCGTTGCCGGGGGGCGGGACGACGGCGGTCCCCGCGCGGGACGCGGGCCGGTCGGGCCGGACGTGCGCGTCCTTGGCGTCCATGGAGGTCCGGGAGCCGCTCCGGAGGTCCTTGGCGCCGTTCGGCGCCGGCCCGGGCGGGGAGCCGATCCCGCCCTGCCGACGCCCCCTAATCTGCCGGACGCGTGTTAAGCGGGTGCTGCGCGCACGTGACACGCTCGTACCACTTGCGCGAACCCCGTCCCCGCACCGAACGCGGCTACCTGTTCCCGCCCTTGGCGAGGAAGGCGAGCAGGTCCTGACGGCTGACCACACCGGTCGGCTTGCCCTCGACCAGGACGATCGCCGCGTCCGCCTCGCCCAGCACCTGCATCAGGTCGCCGACCGGCTCGCCGGAGCCGACCTGGGGCAGCGGGGAGCACATGTGCTTCTCCAGCGGGTCGTCCAGCGAGGCGCGCTTGCTGAACAGGGCGTCCAGCAGCTCGCGTTCCACCACGGAGCCGACGACCTCGGCGGCCATCACGTCCGGGTGGCCGGCGCCCGGCTTGACGACCGGCATCTGGGAGACTCCGTACTCGCGCAGCACCTCGATGGCCTGGCCGACGGTCTCCTCCGGGTGCATGTGCACCAGGGAGGGGATGGAGCCGGCGACCTTGTCGTTCAGGACGTCCCCGACGCGGGCGCTGGGGCCCTCGTCCTCCAGGAAGCCGTAGTCGGCCATCCACTCGTCGTTGAAGATCTTGCTGAGGTAGCCGCGCCCGCTGTCCGGGAGCAGGACCACCACGACGTCGTCCGGGCCGAGCCGCTCGGCGACCTTCAGCGCGGCCACGACGGCCATGCCGCAGGAGCCGCCCACCAGCAGGCCCTCCTCCTTGGCCAGCCGGCGGGTCATCTGGAAGGAGTCCTTGTCGGAGACGGCGACGATCTCGTCCGCGACCTCGCGGTCGTAGGCGGTCGGCCAGAAGTCCTCGCCGACGCCCTCGACCAGGTACGGCCGTCCCGAGCCGCCGGAGTACACCGAGCCCTCCGGGTCGGCGCCGACGACCCTGACCTTCCCCTCGCTGGCCTCCTTCAGGTAGCGGCCGGTGCCGGAGATGGTGCCGCCGGTGCCGACGCCCGCCACGAAGTGGGTGATCCTGCCCTCGGTCTGCTCCCACAGCTCGGGGCCGGTGGAGTGGTAGTGCGAGAGGGGGTTGTTAGGGTTGGAGTACTGGTCGGGCTTCCAGGCGCCGGGGGTCTCACGGACGAGCCGGTCGGAGACGTTGTAGTAGGAGTCCGGGTGCTCCGGCGCCACGGCGGTCGGGCAGACGACGACCTCGGCACCGTACGCGCGCAGCACGTTGATCTTGTCGGTGCTCACCTTGTCCGGGCAGACGAAGATGCACTTGTAGCCCTTCTGCTGGGCCACGATGGCGAGACCGACACCGGTGTTCCCACTGGTCGGCTCGACGATCGTGCCGCCCGGCCGCAGCTCGCCGCTCTTCTCGGCGGCCTCGATCATGCGCAGGGCGATGCGGTCCTTCACGGAGCCGCCGGGGTTGAAGTACTCCACCTTGGCCAGGACGGTCGCCCGGATGCCCTTGGTGACGTTGTTGAGCCGTACCAGCGGGGTGTTGCCGACGAGGCTGATCATCGAGTCGTGGTATTGCACCGTTGTCTCCGGTCGCTGCATAAAAGGATGCGTTCGTAGTGGTGTCGCCAGCCTAAGGCCACCCGCGCGGCGGGCGCGGCCGTTCACTCCCCGTCGAGATTGACGCACGGTCCGTACGGGGCAAGGAGTGGGTGTACGGCTACGAGGAGGTGGCGGCGACGCATGACGAGCATGTCGAGGGCACGGGTGGCCCGGCGCATCGCGGCCGGGGCGGCGTACGGCGGTGGCGGGGCCGGTCTGGTCGGCGCGGCCGTCGTCGGTCTGGTGCTGGCGGAGGTGCGGCTGGCGCGGCGCCAGCTGGGCAACGGGCGCGGCGACCGGGTGCCGGTGGCCGACGGCGTGTACGGGCGCGTGTACGACATCCCGGGCGAGCCGCCGCTGCGCCTGGCGATGCTCGGCGACTCCACGGCGGCGGGACAGGGCGTGCACCGGGCGGGCCAGACGCCCGGGGCGCTGCTGGCGTCGGGGCTGGCGGCGGTGGCGGAGCGCCCGGTGGAGCTGCGGAACGTGGCGGTGACCGGCGCGCGGTCCGACGACCTGGACCGCCAGGTGGGACGGGTGCTGTCGGCGCCGGGGCCCGTCCCGGACGTGTGCGTGATCATGATCGGCGCGAACGACGTGACCCACCGGATGCCGCCGACCCAGTCGGTACGGCAGCTGTCGGCGGCGGTCCGGCGGCTGCGCACGGCCGGTGCGGAGGTGGTGGTCGGCACCTGTCCCGACCTCGGCACGATCGAGCCGGTGCAGCAGCCGCTGCGCTGGCTGGCCCGGCGGGCGTCCCGGCAGCTGGCGGCGGCCCAGACGATCGGGGTGGTGGCACAGGGCGGGCGCACGGTGTCGCTGGGCGATCTGCTCGGGCCGGAGTTCGAGGCGAATCCGCGGGAGCTGTTCGGCCCGGACAACTACCACCCGTCGGCGGAGGGGTACGCGACGGCGGCGATGGCGGTCCTGCCGACGGTGTGCGCGGCGCTGGGGCTGTGGCCGGCGGAGGAGGAGCGGCCGGACGTGTCGCGCCGCGAGGGTTTCCTGCCCGTCGCGCGGGCCGCGGCCGAGGCGGCGGCGGAGGCGGGCACCGAGGTCACGGCGGCGATGCCGACGGGGCCGCGGGGACCGTGGGCGCTGCTCAAGCGCAGACGCCGCCGCCACGTCCCGGAAGCGGAACCGGCGGCCCCGTCGGCGTGACCGCCGCGAGGCGGCCAAGCAAGCGCTTGGAAACTGCGGTCAGTGTCACACCGCGACACCGGTGACCCGGGCCATACGGCCGGGTAACTTCCGAACCGGCCCTGCCCGACCCCCTTCCTCTGGAGCCGTGATGCCCGAAGCCGTCATCGTCTCGACCGCCCGCTCCCCCATCGGCCGCGCGAACAAGGGCTCCCTGAAGGACCTGCGCCCCGACGACCTCACCGCCACGATCATCCAGGCCGCGCTCGCCAAGGTCCCCGAGCTCGACCCGAGGGACATCGACGACCTGATGCTCGGCTGCGGTCTGCCCGGCGGCGAGCAGGGCCACAACCTCGGCCGCGTCGTCGCCGTGCAGATGGACATGGACCACCTGCCGGGCTGCACGATCACCCGCTACTGCTCCTCCTCCCTGCAGACCTCCCGCATGGCGCTGCACGCCATCAAGGCCGGCGAGGGCGACGTCTTCGTCTCGGCCGGTGTGGAGATGGTCTCCCGCTACGCCAAGGGCAGCTCGGACGGCATGCCGGGCACGCACAACCCGCTGTTCGCCGAGGCCGAGGCCCGCACCGAGGCCGTCGCCCGGCAGGAGGGCACGACCTGGCACGACCCGCGCGAGGACGGCCTGCTGCCCGACCCGTACATCGCGATGGGCCAGACCGCCGAGAACCTCGCCCGCTCCAAGGGAGTCACCCGCGAGGAGATGGACGAGTTCGGCGTCCGCTCCCAGAACCTCGCCGAGCAGGCCATCAAGAACGGCTTCTGGGAGCGCGAGATCACCCCGGTGACCCTCCCCGACGGCACGGTGGTCGGCAAGGACGACGGCCCGCGCGCCGGCGTCACCCTGGAGGGCGTGTCCGGCCTGAAGCCGGTCTTCCGCCCGGACGGACTCGTCACGGCCGGCAACTGCTGCCCGCTCAACGACGGCGCCGCCGCGCTCGTCATCATGTCCGACACCAAGGCCCGCGAGCTGGGCCTGACCCCGCTCGCCCGGATCGTGTCCACCGGTGTCTCCGGCCTCTCCCCCGAGATCATGGGCCTCGGCCCGGTCGAGGCCAGCAGGCAGGCCCTGCGGCGCGCGGGGCTGACCATCGACGACATCGACCTGGTCGAGATCAACGAGGCCTTCGCCGCCCAGGTGATCCCCTCCTACCGGGAGCTGGGCATCGACCTCGACAAGCTGAACGTCAACGGCGGTGCCATCGCCGTCGGCCACCCCTTCGGCATGACCGGCGCCCGCATCACCGGCACGCTCATCAACTCGCTGCAGTGGCACGACAAGCAGTTCGGCCTGGAGACGATGTGCGTCGGCGGCGGCCAGGGCATGGCGATGGTCATCGAGCGCCTCAGCTGACCCACCGTCCGTGACGCGCCCCGCACGGTACGTCGCAGAAGGGCCCACAACCGGGGAAACACCACGGTTTTGGGCCTTTCCGTGACCCAATCTCCCCCATGATGTGACCTATCTCGCTCGCCGGGCACATCAGCGCAGGTCAGCGCTGGTCCGCCCGGCGTGCGGCGAAACCACGAGCCGTACGTACTGCCCGATTCGTGACGTTACGCACTGACAGCTGGTTAGTCCGCCCTTCAAGCTGATGTAGGAAGTCGGGGGTCGACTTTGAACCGGGAGTATGTCAGTGAGCGCCATGCCGATCGCCCTGCTGCTCACCACGGCAGCCACCGGCGCCGTGGGTGTCGCCGTCCTGCGCACCGTCCTGAAGCTGCGCCGCCAGCTCACCGAGTTGCAGCAGCAGCTCGCCGACGACCGGACGGCCGCCGCGCGCGCCCTGCTGCCCGGCGCCCGTTCCGCCATGGACGCCGACCGGATACGGGCGGCCGTGGCCGAGGCGCTGGCCGAGGAGCGGGAGCGGGAACTGGCCGAGGCACGCGCCTTCTGGGCGGCCCAGGAGGCCCGTGACGCCTCCGACGCGCCGCTGCTGTTCGGCCTGCCCGAGGCCGATCTCTTCATGCCCCGGCAGGCGGACTTCGCGGGTCTGGAGCCGCTGGAGCCGGTCTCCGAGCCGACCGCCGACGCCGAGGAGTTCTCCGGGGGCGAGTCACCGGAGCTGGCCGCGGCCCGCCGCCGGCACCCCTCGCACCCGGACTTCGTCCCGGCGCAGCCGCCGGTCGTCAACGACCACGAGCGCACGGTGGCCGTGCTGGAGGAGCTGGCCGCCGGGCAGGTCCGGCTCGCCGACGTGCGCCCCGGTCCGCTGGGCACGCTCGACGTCTACGTCTTCGCCGACGGCACCACCCTGTGCATGACCCCGGGCCACCGCGAGACGGCGGAACGGCTGGCCGCGGCCCTGGAGTCGGGCCGGACGCCGTACCTCCTGGGCGGCTCGGGCATCTCGGGCGCCTACACCCTCACCTTCGCCTGCGGCGAGGACATGGTGTACATCCTGGCCGACCGGGTGATCGCGTCCCTGTAGTGCCTCGGGTCCCCGCGGTCCCCGTCGGCGCGGTCCCCGGGGCCGGTCAGACCCCGGCCCGCTGCCGGGCCTCCTCCACCAGCCGTACCGCCTCGGCGACCTGCGCGTCGCTGTCCAGCACGACCGCGAGGTCATGGGCGGCCACCAGGATCTGGTCGGCGGCGGCGAACATCCCGGCGTCCGGCATCCGGCGGGGCTCGGCGCCGGGCGCCTCCTCGCGCTGGGCCCATCCGGACAGCTCCCGGGCCAGCGCCAGCGCCTGGGCGGCGGCTCCCCGCTGGAGCCGGCTCTGCGGCGCGGCCCGCAACCGGTCGGCGAAATGGTCCACTGCTTGGGTCAGGGGCGTCGTATCAACCACCCGCCGAGCGTAACGCCCCGCACTGTTGCCAACTCGCGAACGCTCGGGCACGGTGACGTGAAGGACCGGCTTACATCCCCTTTGTGTCCGGAGGCGCCGATGTCCCACGTCTTCTCCGAGGAGACCCACCGCAATCTGCTCGCCCGCATCCCGCACTGCACCGGTCGTGAGGTCTCCGACTGGCTGCGCGCCGTAGAAGAGGGCCCGGCCCTGTTCCGCTTCGAGGAGAAGGTCAGCTGGCTCCGGCACGAGTACGACCTGGCGTACGGCCACGCCAAGGCGATCGTGCACGAGTACGACCTGAGGAGGGCGGCGCGCAAGCTGCTCTGAACGCCGAAGTGCCCCGGGTGACGCACCCGGGGCACTTCGCCGTCATGTGACCGTCGCTAGTCGTTGCTGCTGAAGATGGCCACCAGGCGCAGCATCTCGACGTAGATCCACACCAGGGTCATGGTGAGGCCGAACGCGGCGAGCCAGGACTCCTTGCGCGGGGCGCCGTAGGCGATGCCGTCCTCGATCTGCTTGAAGTCGAGCGTCAGGAAGAACGCGCCGAGCACGATCGCGATGATGCCGACGAGCGCGCCGAGCGGGCCGAAGCTGCGCAGGCCCCCGTCCTCGGCGACGCCGAACGCCACCAGCAGGAGGTTGATCGCCATGACCACCATGAAGGCCATCGCGATGGCGATGCCGACGCGGGCGTAGCGGGCGGTGACGCGGATCCAGCCGGCCTTGTAGACCAGCAGGGTCGCACCGGAGACCGCCATGGTGCCGAGCACCGCCTGGAACGGGGCGCCGCTCCAGCGGCTGTTGAACATCTCGCTGAAGACGCCGAGGAAGACGCCTTCGAAGGCGGCGTACCCGAGGATCAGCGCGGGCGACGGGGTGCGCTTGAAGCTCTGGACCATGGCCAGCACGAACGCGACGATCGCGGCGCCGAAGGCCAGGCCGTAGCTGGTGCCGGAGACCGGCAGCAGCACCCAGGCGAGGACGGCGCCGACCGCGACCGTGCCGAGCGTGAGGGCCGACCGCAGGACGACGTCGTCCATGGTCATCCGGTCGGCGGCGGCCGGTGCCCGGACGTCCGACTGCGCGTACGGGTTCTGGGCGTAGGGGTTCTGCGCGTACGGGTTCGGCGCGTAGGGGGTGCCCTGTGCGGACCCGGCCTGCGGTGCGGTGTTGAAGCCGGCGTAGCCGTTGTCGCGGCTGAAGCCCCGTCGCGAGAAGACCGGGTTGCTGCTCCTCATTTCACTCCTCCATGACTGCCGAGTGCAGTCTTGGCTCCAGAGTAATGGATTGGCAAAGGATCGACCATGATACTTGAGGAGGATCCTTCCCCTTGCGTGCTGCCCAACACGCTACGCGCGCGCCCGATTCCCGGCCACGGACGTACGGCTAACCGAGCGGGAATCCCGTGTACGCCTCCGCGAGGTCGGTCTCGGCCGCGCGGGAGGCGGCGATGCGTTCCAGCCGGGCCCGCTGGAGGCGGGCGTCGAAGGGGGTGGCGTCCGGGGCGCGGTGCAGCAGGGTCGTCATGTCGTAGGAGAAGCGTTCGGCCTGCCAGACACGGCGCAGGCAGGTCGCGGAGTAGGCGTCGAGGAGGTCCGGGGAGCCGGTCTCCCGCTCGTGGGCGAGCGCCCGGGCGAGGGTGACGACGTCGCCGACGGCGAGGTTCAGGCCCTTGGCGCCGGTCGGCGGCACGATGTGCGCGGCGTCGCCGGCGAGGAACAGCCGGCCGTGCCGCATCGGCTCGTGCACGAAGGAGCGCATGGGGGTGACCGACTTCTGGGTGAGGGGGCCGCGCTCCAGCCGCCGGCCGTCGTCCGTCTCCAGCCGCCGCTCCAGCTCGTCCCAGATCTCCTCGTCGCTCCACCGGCCTGCGTCCGTCCCGGCGGGCACCTGGAGGTAGAGCCGGGATACGGACGGGGAGCGCATGGACAGCAGGGCGAAGCCGCGGTCGTGACGGGCGTAGACGAGTTCGTCGTGCGAGGGGGCGACGTCGGCGAGGACGCCGAGCCAGGCGTACGGGTAGGACCGCTCGAACACCCGGGAGACCCCGGCCGGGAAGGCCTTGCGGGCCACGCCCCAGAACCCGTCGCAGCCGACGGCGTAGTCGCACTCCAGCACGTCCTCGTGCCCCTGGTACCGGAAGGGGATGCGCGGCCGGCCGCCCTCGGCGCCCTCCACCGCCAGGGCCTCGGCCTCGAACAGCAGCGGCCCGCCCTCCTCCAGCTGAAGCGTGATGAGGTCCTTGCAGACCTCGGTCTGGGCGTAGACGGTCACGGACCGTCCGCCGGTGAGCGCGGGGAAGTCGACGCGGTGCCGGCGCCGGTCGAAGCGCAGCTCGATCCCGTCGTGCCGCAGCCCCTCCCGGTCCATCCGCTCCCCGGCCCCGGCGGCGCGCAGCACGTCCACCGTGCCCTGCTCCAGGATCCCGGCCCGCTGCCGCTGCTCGACGTAGGCGCGGTCGCGGCTCTCCAGGACGACCGACTCGATCCCGGCGCGATGGAGCAGCCGCGCGAGCAGCAGCCCGGCCGGTCCCGCCCCGATGATCCCCACGGTGGTACGCATCGCCGTCCCCTTCTCTCACCGCTGTTCGCCTGGTGAACTTTCCTTCACCAAGTTGCGGCGAGTCTCCGCCCCTCACTCCTCCCTGTCAATGACCCGGAAGGCATGGAGTGCCGGAGCGGGGGTACGCGCACACGCGGCGGGCCACACGGCACCCGGTGAGCGGCGGGGGTGGATCAACAGCCAGCGAATCGCCCGAAAAGGGCGGAAAGTGCCCGGAGCCGGACTCGAACCGGCACGCCCGCGAAGGGGCAGCGAGGTTTAAGCTCGCCGTGTCTGCATTCCACCATCCGGGCTTGCCAGGGGCTCCGCATCGAGGGTCCGAGCCTATCGGGACCCATCCCTCGAACAGCGGACGGGTGGGCCGATGTTGTCTTATTTTATTGGCGTCTGAGGGTGCATCAGCCGTTGGAACTCGCCATCCGCACTTGCCAATAGCGTGACGCGAGAGGTGCGCGCGTGTACGCGAAATGACGGAATTTCACCGTCCGAACAAGACCGGTCCCCCGGTTAACGGGATCCCGAACGGACGGCCGGGCCGTCCCCCCTCCTTCTCGGGGTCGGCCGTCCTCCCCAGGTATGACACGACGGCCTCCCGTGCGACCCGAGTCGCCCCCCGGAACCGGAACAGCGGCTGACTCCGCGCGTGCTCCGCGCCGGGACGATGGAACGGTCCCCAGCGAACACGCCGTCCCGACAGGAGCACCGTCCCGTGACCACCACACCCACCGCCGGCCGGACCACCGCAGTGGCCGCACGCGCCACGGAGCTGTCGAAGATCTACGGGCAGGGTGAGACCCGGGTGGTCGCCCTGGACCGGGTCTCCGTCGACTTCCGCGCCGCCGAGTTCACCGCCATCATGGGCCCCTCCGGCTCCGGCAAGTCGACGCTGATGCACTGCGTGGCCGGTCTGGACACCTTCTCCTCCGGGTCCGTGCGGATAGGCGACACCGAGCTGGGCTCCCTGAAGGACAAGCAGCTCACCAGGTTGCGCCGGGACAAGATCGGTTTCATCTTCCAGGCGTTCAACCTGCTGCCGACACTGACCGCGCTGGAGAACATCACGCTCCCGATGGACATCGCCGGCCGGAAGCCGGACAAGGCGTGGCTGGACCGGGTCATCCACATGGTCGGGCTCTCCGGGCGGCTCGGCCACCGGCCCTCCCAGCTCTCCGGCGGCCAGCAGCAGCGCGTCGCCGTCGCCCGGGCCCTCGCCGCCAAGCCGGAGATCATCTTCGGCGACGAGCCCACCGGCAACCTGGACTCGCGCTCCGGCGCCGAGGTCCTCGGCTTCCTGCGCAACTCCGTGCGCGAGCTGGGCCAGACGGTGGTCATGGTGACCCACGACCCGGTGGCCGCCGCCTACGCCGACCGCGTGATCTTCCTGGCCGACGGCCGGATCGTCGACGAGATGCACGGCCCGACGGCCGAGTCCGTCCTCGACACGATGAAGCAGTTCGACGCGAAGGGCCGTACCAGCTGATGTTCCGCACCGCCCTGCGCAACGTCCTCGCGCACAAGGCCCGGCTCATGATGACCGTGCTCGCCGTCATGCTCGGCGTGGCGTTCGTCTCCGGGACGCTGGTCTTCACCAACACCATCTCCCAGGCCTACCAGAAGAGTTCCGCCAAGGGCTTCGACCAGGTCGACGTCGCCGTACGCCCCAAGTCCCAGGACTCCGAGGGCGATCGGGTCGGGCGGACCCCCGAGCTGACCCAGGCCCTGCTGGAGCGGGCCGCCAAGGTTCCCGGGGCCGCCTCCGCCGGCGGTGTCGTCACGGGCTTCACCGCCGTCGCCGGCAAGGACGGCGAGCTCGTCGGCGGCGACTGGCAGTCGGCCGGCGGCAACTACTGGGGCACCAAGGACCCCCGCTACCCCCTCGTCAGCGGCCACGCCCCGCGCGGCAAGGGCGAGGTGCTGATCGACTCGGCGACCGCGAAGCGGGCCGGCTTCGAGGTCGGCGACACCGTGCGCCTCTCCGTCGACGGCCCGGTCCTGACGCCCACCATCAGCGGCATCTTCACCACCGACGACGGCAACGTGGCCGCCGGCGGCAGCCTCGCCCTGTTCGACACGCCGACCGCGCAGTCCCTGTTCGGCAAGAAGGGCACGTACGACGAGATCGACGTGCGGGCCGCGGCCGGAACCAGCCAGGAGCGGCTGAAGGACGCGCTCGACAAGGCGCTGCCCGCCCGGCTGGTCGAGACCACCACCGGCGAGCAGCTCGCCGACGACCAGGCGGTGGCGATCGCCGACTCCATGAACGGCCTGCGGCAGATGCTGCTGGTGTTCGCGGGCATCGCCCTGTTCGTCGGCACGTTCATCATCGCCAACACCTTCACCATGCTGGTCGCCCAGCGCACCCGGGAGCTGGCCCTGCTGCGGGCGGTCGGCGCCTCCCGCCGCCAGGTCACCCGCTCGGTGCTGATCGAGGCGTTCGCGGTCGGCACGATCGCCGCCGTGGCCGGTCTGGCCGCCGGCATCGGCATCGGCGCGGGCCTGCGCTCCCTGCTGGGCTCCTTCGGCGAGACCGTGCCCGACGGACCGCTGGTGATCAGCCCCGGCACGGTGGTCGCCGCCCTCGCCGTCGGCATCCTCGTCACCGTCCTGGCCGCCTGGCTGCCCGCACGCCGGGCCGCGAAGATCCCGCCGGTGGCGGCGATGAGCAGCCTGCACGCCAAGGCCACCACCAAGTCCCTGGTGCTGCGCAACACGCTGGGCGCGCTGTTCGCGGCGGCCGGTGTCGCGGTGGTCCTGACGGCCACGAGCATGGACGCCGAGTCCGCCCAGGGCCCGATGGGCATCGGCGCGGTCCTGCTGATCATCGGCGTGTTCGTGCTGACCCCGCTGCTGTCCCGCCCGCTGATCGCCGCCGCCGCTCCGGTGCTGCGCGCCTTCGGGGTCGCGGGCAAACTGGCCCGCCAGAACTCGGTGCGCAACCCGCGCCGCACCGCGGCCACCGCCTCCGCGCTGATGATCGGCCTGACCCTGATCACCGGCATGACGGTGATGGCGGGCAGCCTGCAGACGTCCATCGACCGGCTGGCCAGCTCGGCGATCCGCGCCGACTACGTCGTCTCGATGGCCAACAGCGGTCCGCTCTCCCCCGACGTGGCGAAGAAGCTCGCCACCGCCGACGGCGTCACCGCCAGCAGCCCGCTGCGCACCGGCGAGTCCCGTATCGACGGCGGCACCCAGTGGCTGACCGGCGTCGACGGCGCGGCCATCGGCGAGCTGACCGACCTGAAGGTGACCGACGGCTCCTTCTCGGTGGGCGGCGACCGGATCGTCGTGGACGACGACCGGGCCGAGAAACACGGCTGGAAGGCCGGTTCGCGGCTCACCGCGCACTTCGAGGACGGCGCGGCCCGCCGGCTGACCGTCGCCGGGGTCTACGAGGGCAACGACATGTTCAACGGGATCATCCTCGACAACAAGGTCCTCACCCCGCACCTGACCGACCCGGCCGACATGCAGGTGATGGTCAAGACGGCGGCCGGCGCGTCCGACGCGGCCAGGAGCGGGCTGGTGAAGACCCTCGGCACCAATCCGGCGATCAGGATCCAGGACAAGCAGGACATCTCGCGTGAGATCGGGAACGTGTTCACGCAGGTGCTCAACATGGTCTACGGCCTGCTCGGCATGGCGGTGATCGTCGCCGTACTGGGTGTCGTCAACACGCTGGCCATGTCCGTGTTCGAGCGCGCGCAGGAGATCGGGATGCTCCGCGCGATCGGCCTGGACCGCCGGGCGGTCAAGCGGATGGTCCGCCTGGAGTCCCTGGTGATCTCCCTGTTCGGCGGGGTGCTGGGCCTCGGCCTGGGCGTGTTCTTCGGCTGGGCGGCCGGCGAGCTGCTGGCCATGAAGATACCGACGTACGAACTGATCCTGCCCTGGGGCCGGATGGCGGTCTTCCTGCTGCTGGCGGGCCTGATCGGCGTCCTGGCGGCCCTGTGGCCGGCCCGCCGCGCGGCCCGGCTGAACATGCTCACGGCGATCAAGGCCGAGTAACCGGGCGTACGACGACGGTGAAGGGGGCCCCTCGGGAAGGAGCCCCCTTCGCGTACGCGCCGGCCCGTCAGCCGTGCCAGGTGCGGGGACGCAGCGGGAGCCCGGAGGCCCCGGAGACGGGGGTGCGGACGGCGAGGACCTGGTTGACGCCGATCCGGTTGCGCTCGAAGGCGAGCGCGGAGGCGGCCATGTAGAGCCGCCACACCCGGGCGCGGCCGGGGCTGGTGAGCCGGATCGCGCGGTCGAAGTCGCCCTCCAGGTTGCCCACCCAGCGGCGCAGGGTGCGGGCGTAGTGCTCGCGGATGGACTCCACGTCCCGCACCTCGAACCCGGCCCGCTCCAGCTGGGTGACGGTGGTGCCGATGGGGGCCAGCTCCCCGTCGGGGAAGACGTAGGCGTCGATGAACTCGTCCACCTCGTACGCCGACTCGTCCCGCTGCGGGCGGCGGGCGATCTGGTGGTTGAGCAGCCGGCCGCCGGGCTTGAGCAGGGCGTACAGCTGGCGGGCGTACTCCAGGTAGCGTTCGGCGCCGACGTGTTCGGCCATGCCGATGGAGGAGATCGCGTCGTAGGGGCCGTCCACGACGTCCCGGTAGTCCTGGACCCTGATCTCCACCCGGTCGGTCAGCCCCGCGTCGGCGACGCGCTTGCGGGCGTACGCGGCCTGCTCCTGCGACAGGGTGACCCCGACGACGCTCACGCCGTGTTCCCGGGCCGCGTGGATGGCCATGGAGCCCCAGCCGCAGCCGACGTCCAGCAGCCGCTGACCCTCCTTCAGGCCCAGCTTGGCGCAGACCAGTTCGAGCTTGTCGCGCTGGGCGGTCTCCAGGGTGCCGTCGTCCTCCCAGTAGGCGCAGGAGTACACCATCGAGGGACCGAGGACGATCTCGTAGAAGTCGTTGCCGACGTCGTAGTGGTGGCTGATGGCCCGCTTGTCGGTGCGGCGGGTGTGCAGGTGCCGGCGGGGTCTGCGCATCTCCTCGCGCGGCGGCGTGGGCGGGATCGGGGGGCCGGCCAGTTTCAGCAGGTCCCGGACGGCGGCCCGGACGGCGGGGTCGCGCACGGCCTGGCGCAGGGTGCGGGCGTCCTCGCCGCGCTCCCAGACGAGGCCCGCCATCGCGTCCAGCACGGTGTACAGGTCGCCTTCGACGTCCAGGTCACCGGAGACCCAGGCGCGGGCGAGGCCCAGTTCACCGGGTTTGAAGAGCATGCGGCGCAGGGCGCGGCGGTTGCGCACGACGAGCGCGGGCGCGTCCGGCGGACCGGCCTGCGATCCGTCCCAGGCCACCAGCCGCACCGGGAGCGGGGCTCCCAGCACCTGTTCGGCAAGACTCCTCAGCCGCTGTGCGGCGTCGGCCATGACGCACACCTCCGTGACGGACGATCCCGGAATGCCAACACCACGTAAACACACGCGGGGCCCGGCCGTAGTCCCCACGCCGTGTTGCGGCCGGGTAAAAAGCGGGTACGCGCCACACTCCCCTCGCCCCCGCCGCGCGCCGGGTCCGCCCGGCACCGCGCGTTTGTCCCGACTTGCCGCTCTCCAGGGGTGGTTGGGCGCCGGACAGCCCGAAGGGGCCGCCCGCACCACGGATGGCAGGCGGCCCCTTCGGGCTCGGAACGGGTGACCGGGAGGTCAGGAGGCCTTGGCCTTCTCCTCCGGCTTGGCGGCGACCGGCGCCGGCTTGGCGGCCTCGTAGAACTCCTCGCGGGGGTTCTCCATCGCGCCGAGGGAGACGACCTCGCGCTTGAGGAACATGCCGAGCGTCCAGTCGGCGAAGACGCGGATCTTGCGGTTCCAGGTCGGCATCGCCAGCCCGTGGTAGCCGCGGTGCATGTACCAGGCGAGGCGGCCCTTGAGCTTGATCTTCATCTTGCCCATGACGATCATCGCCACGCCCTTGTGCAGGCCGAGGCCGGCGACGGCGCCCTTGTTGGCGTGCTCGTACTCCTTCTGCGGGAAGCCCCGCATGCCGGAGATCACGTTGTCGCCGAGGACCCGGGCCTGGCGCAGCGCGTGCTGGGCGTTCGGCGGGCACCAGGCGTTCTCGTTGCCCGCCTTGCGGCCGACGAGGTCCGGGACCTGTGCGTTGTCACCGGCGGCCCAGATGTAGTCCGTGCCCTTGACCTGGAGCGTGGGCTCGCAGTCGACGTGGCCGCGCGGGCCGAGGGGCAGGCCGAAGCGGGCGAGCGCCGGGTTCGGCTTGACGCCGGCCGTCCACACGATCGTGTTGGCGTCGACCTCGAGGCCGTTCTTGAGCACCACGTGGCCGTCGACGCAGGAGTCCATCGAGGTGGAGAGGTAGATCTCCACGCCCCGGCTCTCCAGGTGCTCCTTGCCGTACTGGCCGAGCTTCGGGCCGACCTCGGGAAGGATCTTGTCGGCGGCGTCGACGAGGATGAAGCGCATGTCCTCACGGGACACGTTCTTGTAGTACTTGGCCGCGTCCCGGGCCATGTCCTCGACCTCGCCGATGGTCTCCGCACCCGCGAAGCCACCGCCGATGAAGACGAAGGTGAGCGCCTTGCGGCGGATCTCCTCGTCGGTCGTGGAGTCGGCCTTGTCCAGCTGCTCCAGGACGTGGTTGCGCAGGCCGATGGACTCCTCGATGCCCTTCATGCCGATGCCCTGCTCGGCGAGGCCGGGGATCGGGAAGGTGCGGGAGACCGCGCCCATGGCGATGACCAGGTAGTCGAAGGGCAGCTCGTACGCCTCGCCCACCAGCGGGGCGATCGTGGCGACCTTGCGGTCCTGGTCGATGGTGGTGACCCGGCCGGTGAGGATCTCCGCCTTCGGCAGCACGCGTCGCAGCGGGACGACGACATGGCGAGGGGAGATGTTGCCGGCGGCGGCTTCGGGGAGGAAGGGCTGGTAGGTCATGTACGACCGGGGGTCGACGACCGTGACGGTCGCCTCGCCGTAGCGCATCTTCTTGAGGATGCGCCGAGCTGCGTACAGGCCTACGTACCCACCGCCTACTACGAGGATCCTGGGACGCTCCGTGGTGCTCATGCCATCGAGTATCCACCTGCCCCGAGGGGGTCGCTCGTGCGCCCCTTCACAAGAACCGACAGGCCCTGTGTTAAACTCCGCGCCCCGCGTGACGCAGGTCATGCGGACCGAGGGGAACCGCGCGGCGGTTCGCCCCGTTGTCAAGGCCGCGTGAGCAGCCTCTCCGGAGGGCCGGGGGGACCGTGAGCGCGTCGTGACACCTCCGGAACAACCTCCTCCAGGGCCCCTTCGCGCCCTTCATCTGAACATGTTCAAACGGCTTTTGACCCCCCGGAAGGGCCAACCGGCCCCTTTCGGGGGTCCCCCGGGACCGAAATCCTTGTGAAGAACTTCACGAACTTTTCCGCGCGCCTGCGGCAAAGGGCCCCCGAGGGGGCCCTTGAGGTCGCTCAAACGTTATCGAACCTGCTCAGCGGATTGCTACCGACCGGTAACAAAAGAGAGCTACGCCACCGACCACGCGATGCCGTCGAGGATGTCGTGCTCGCTCACCACGACCTCCTCGGCGCCCGTGCGCTCCATGATCGCCAGCAGGACGAGGGCGCCCGCGCCGATGACGTCGACCCGGCCGGGGTGCATGGAGGGCACGGCGGCGCGCTCGGCGTGCGTGGAGCGCAGCAGCCACTCGGTGATCTCGCGCACCCGGTCCCGGGAGATCCGGGAGTGGTGGATGCGCGCGGAGTCGTACTCGGGCAGCTCCTGGGCGATCGCGGCCACCGTGGTGACGGACCCTGCGAGGCCCACCAGGGTGCGCGCCTCGCGCAGCGGGACCGTCCGCTCGGCCAGGTCCAGGGCGGCCTCGACGTCGGCCCTTATGGCGGCGATCCGCTCCGGGGCGGGCGGGTCGGACACCTTCCCGTCGTGCACCAGGTGCCGCTCGGTCATGCGCACGCAGCCGATGTCCACCGACCGCGCGGCGCGGACGTGGTCGTCGCCGACGACGAACTCGGTGGAGCCGCCGCCGATGTCCACCACCAGGTAGGGCCGGGCGAGGTCGGTGCGGCCGGTGAGTTCCTTAGTGGCGCCGGTGAAGGAGAACTCGGCCTCCCGGTCGCCGGTGATGACCTCCGGCTCCACCCCGAGGATGTCCAGGACGCCGCGCGTGAAGTCCTCGCGGTTCTCGGCGTCCCGGGAGGCGGAGGTGGCGACGAAACGGACCCGCTCGGCGCCGTGCTCCTTGATGACCTCCGCGTACTCGCGGCAGGCGGCGAAGGTGCGCTCCAGCGCCTCGGGGGCGAGCCGTCCGGTGCGGTCGACGCCCTGGCCGAGCCGCACGATCGTCATCCGGCGGTCCAGCTCGGTCAGTTCGCCCGTCGCCGGGTCGGCGTCCGCGACCAGCAGCCGGATGGAGTTCGTACCGCAGTCGACGGCGGCCACACGGGTCACTTCTCGTCCCCCTCGGTCGTCTCGGGCGTCACGCAGGCGCCCTTGCGCCACCACTCGGGCAGCATCGCCAGGGCCTCGTCGCCGAGCGGGTTCACGCCCGGGCCGGCGGCCAGCGAGTGGGCGACGAGGACGTGCAGGCACTTCACCCGGTCGGGCATGCCGCCCGCGCTCGGGAAGCCCTGGAGGACCTCGATCTCGTCGCGGCGCCGGAGGTAGTCCTCGTGCGCGGCCCGGTAGGCGGCTGCCAGTTCCGGGTCGCGCCCGAGCCGCTCGGTCATCTCCTTCATCACGCCGTCGGCCTCCAGCGTGCCGATGGCGGAGGACGCCTTCGGGCACGTCAGGTAGTACAGCGTCGGGAAGGGCGTGCCGTCGGGAAGGCGCGGTGCCGTCTCCACGACGTCCGGCTGACCGCACGGGCAGCGGTGCGCGATGGCCCTGAGGCCCCGCGGCGGGCGGCCCAGCTGCTGCTTGAAGGCCTCTACGTCCGCGTCGGTGGGCTCGGTGCGCGGAGTGGGCGGCGGAGGGGTTTCCATGACTGGCTGTCGGAGACTTTCTGTCGGTTCACTGGTCGGAGGCGTCGGACTTGTCGACGCCGTCCCAGACGTTCGCGTACCAGGGCCGGCGGGCGGCCCCGAGGTCGGCGCGGGACTGCTTGGCCGCGCCGGGGTCGACGACCACGTACCCGGTCTCGCCGGGCCGTACGTAGTGCAGCCGGCGGCGGATCTGCTGCTCGGCGTAGGCGTCGTCCTGCCAGCGCGCCTTGAGGTCCCGCAGCTGCTCGACCCGCTCGCGGGCCTGCTGCTGCCGGCGCTGGAGGTCGGCGATCTCCGCGCGCTGGGAGACGTACTGCCGCATCGGGTAGGCGAGGGCGACGACCATCGTGCACAGCACCAGCGCGAGCAGCGCCGCGCGGCCGGTGAGCCGGGAGCGGCGGGCCTGCCGTTTGGTCTGCGAGCGGTAGACGCGGGCCGCGGTCTGCTCGCCGAGCAGCCTGATCCTGGTCGCGGTGGAGAACCGGTCACGGTCCCTCACGCCCATCTTCCCCGCCTCCCGTCACACGCGCGTACGTCCCCGGACACGGTACGGGACCGGGTCCGGGGACGTACGTACGACTGGCTAGGACTTGCCCCGGGTGGGGTCGGCTCAGCCCTTGAAGCGCGGGAAGGCGCTGCGGCCGGCGTACACCGCGGCGTCGTCGAGGATCTCCTCGATGCGCAGCAGCTGGTTGTACTTGGCGACGCGCTCGGAGCGGGCCGGGGCGCCGGTCTTGATCTGGCCGCAGTTGGTGGCGACGGCCAGGTCGGCGATGGTGACGTCCTCGGTCTCGCCGGAGCGGTGGGACATCATGCACTTGAAGCCGTTGCGCTGGGCCAGCTCGACGGCGTCCAGGGTCTCGGTCAGCGAGCCGATCTGGTTGACCTTGACCAGCAGGGCGTTGGCGGCGCCCTCCTCGATGCCCCTGGCCAGGCGCTCCGGGTTGGTGACGAACAGGTCGTCGCCGACGAGCTGGACCTTGTCACCGAGCTTGTCGGTGATGGTCTTCCAGCCCTCCCAGTCGTCCTCGAACAGCGGGTCCTCGATGGAGACCAGCGGGTACGCCTCGACCAGCTCGGCGTAGTACTCGGTCATCTCGGCGGCGGTGCGGTTCTTGCCCTCGAAGACGTACGAGCCGTCCTTGTAGAACTCGGACGCGGCGACGTCGAGCGCCAGGGCGATCTGCTCGCCGGGGGTGTAGCCGGCCTCCTTGATCGCCTCGAGGATGAGGTCGAGGGCCTCGCGGTTGGAGCCGAGGTTGGGGGCGAAGCCGCCCTCGTCGCCGAGGCCGGTGGACAGGCCCTTGTTCTTCAGGACCTTCTTCAGGGTGTGGTAGACCTCGGTGCCCCAGCGCAGCGCCTCGGAGAAGGACTCCGCGCCGATCGGGGCGATCATGAACTCCTGGATGTCCACGTTGGAGTCGGCGTGCGAGCCGCCGTTCAGGATGTTCATCATCGGCACCGGCAGCAGGTGCGCGTTCGGGCCGCCCAGGTAGCGGAAGAGCGGCAGGTCGCTGGCCTCGGAGGCGGCGTGGGCGACGGCGAGCGAGACGCCGAGGATGGCGTTGGCGCCGAGGGAGCCCTTGTTGTCGGTGGCGTCCAGGTCGAACATGGCCTGGTCGATCAGGCGCTGCTCGGTGGCGTCGTAGCCGACCAGCTCGGGGCCGATCTGCTCGATGACGGCCAGGACGGCCTTCTCGACGCCCTTGCCCTGGTAGCGGTTCGGGTCACCGTCGCGCAGCTCGATGGCCTCGAAGGCGCCGGTCGAGGCGCCGGACGGGACGGCGGCACGACCCGTGCTGCCGTCGTCGAGGCCGACCTCGACCTCGACCGTGGGGTTGCCTCGGGAGTCCAGGATTTCCCGGGCTACGACGACGTCGATGGACGGCACGAGCATCTCCTTCTTGGATGTGACGCTGGAAGTGCGGGGCTGGTGTGCCTTGCGACTAGAGCCTAACCGTCCCGGGCGCCTCGGCCACCGACCGACCGTCCCGTGGACAGACCGACGGTACCTTTTGTTTTGGATCGAAACAAAGGGGGTCGGGGTGGCCGGGGGGCGCCGGGTGCCGGGGCGGGCACGCAAAAAGCCCCGCCCCGGCGCGTACGGGGGAGAACGCGCCGGGGCGGGGAGCCCGTGGGGACGGGGGTGACCCGCACGGGGTCTTGCGGGGGGATCCGCCGGGACGCGCGCACCCCGGGGACTTCAGGGGTACGCCCGCCCGTGCGGGTCCGTGGCTCTCGGGGGGCCCGCCGGGATGTGCGGGCCCTGGGGGCCGGCCGGGCGGCCGGCGATCACTTCAGGTGGAGCTGCTGACCCGGGTAGATGAGGTCGGCGTCCTGGACGATGTCCTTGTTCAGCTCGAACAGCTTCTCCCAGCCGCCCGCGACCTGGTGCCGCGCGGCGATGGTGCCGAGCGTGTCGCCCTGGACGACCTTGTACTCGCCGTCGCCCTTCTCGACCTTCTTGCCGGTCGGGGTGGTGACGGTCTTGCCCGTGCTGCCGCCGGTGCTCTTGCTCGTGCCGGTGGAGGCGGCCGGGCGCTCGGCGGAGCGGGAGGCGGCCTGCTGGTCGGCGGAGCGGGTGGAGGTGCCCGAGCCCTGGGTGGACGGCGTGGACGGGGCGGACGGCGCCGGGGTGCTCGGGGCGGAGCCGTTGTAGGGGGAGCTCGACAGGCCCGTGCCGCAGACCGGCCAGGCGCCCTTGCCCTGGGCGGCGAGGACCTTCTCGGCGACGGAGATCTGCTGCGCCTTGGAGGCCTTGTCGGCGGTGGAGGCGTACTGCGTGCCGCCGTACGCGGCCCAGGTGGAGGCGGAGAACTGCAGACCGCCGTAGTAGCCGTTGCCGGTGTTGATGGACCAGTTGCCGCCGGACTCGCACTGGGCGACCGTGTCCCACTGGGAGGCGGTGGCGGCGGAGGCGTTGCCGGCCGCCATCAGCGGGGCGGCGACGGCGGCGCCGGTGACACCGGCGAGCGTGACGGCGCGGACGGCCTTGGACGGACGACGGTGCTTGCCCTTGCCGGTAAACAGCATGGATCGATTCCCCTCACCGACGCCTGCGAGGTGAGCTGTCGGGTTCGGGCCGGTTGAGTTGCCCGGCCGCGTCGTCCGCTTGCGCGTGACGCGGCTTCACCCCCAGCCGGTCCCAGCTTCAACTGCTGGGCCCGGCACTTACCTTGGGTCCCCCGCTCCTGCCTACGGCGCTTGACGCGACGACTGTTCCCGGGCGGCCGCTGGCAGGATTCGGCGTGGCGGCTGCCGGGGCTCGTGGTGACGAGCGGCTTCGACCGTAGACAGGTGATCGCCGGAATTTCAAAGACGATCAGGGCTTCTGAGACTCATCCCACACTTTCGCCAAACCGGACATCCAGGCATCAAGCGGGGCGTCAAGTCCCGCCGTTTTCAGCCCGTTTCGCCCTGGACATCCAGGGTCTGACCGGCGGTGATGCGGTCCGGGTCGGCGCCGATGGCCTTCTTGTTGCCGGCGTACAGCGCGTGCCACCCGCCGTCGACGTCAAGGGAGTCGGCGATGGAGGACAGCGAGTCGCCCGCGCGGACCGTGTAGGTGTCCGGTTCGCGGGAGGCGTGCCGGCCGGACGGGGTGGCGTTCTGACCGTTTGTCACATTTTCGTCCGCGCTCCCGCCCCGGTGGCGCCCGCCGGTGCCGACGGTGCCGGTGTCGACCAGGCTCCAGGAACCGGCCGCCCGCTGCGGGTTGTTCACGACCCCGGTGTCCGGGGTGGGCGTCGGGGAGCCCTCGGCGCCCGGGAGGCTTCCGGTGTCCGGCGTGGCGGACTTGTCGGACTTGGGGGTTTCGGTCCCGGTGGAACCGGCGTCCTCGCCCGTGGCCTTGTCCGCCGCCCCGCCCGCGTCCTCGCCGGCCTCCTTGTCCGCGCCCGTACCCGCGTCCTTGCCGGCGCCGGTGCCCTTGCCCTTCCCCTTGCCGCTGCCCTTCCCCTTGCCCGGCTCGGCGGTGGGCGTGCCGGTCGGGTCCGCCGAGGAGGAGCCGTCGGCGGGGCCGGTGCCGGTGGAGGGCGACGCGTCCGGCAGCCCGGACGGGTCGGAGGCGTCGGGGGTCGCGGAGGTGCCGGAGCCGCCGGCCGATCCGGACGGGTCACCGGTGCCGCCGGAGCCGCCCACGCCCGTGTCGACGTCCATGGAGCCCGAGTCCCGCGTCAGGCCGGACAGCAGGGCACAGGTGGCCCAGGGGGTGGTGCCCCGGTCGGCCAGGATCTTCTCGGCGACGGCGATCTGCTGCTGGCGGCTGGCCTGGTCGGCGCTGGCCGCGTACTGGCCGCCGCCGTACTTGTCCCAGTCGTCCTGCGAGATCTGCAGGCCGCCGTGGTACCCGTTCCCGGTGTCCGCGCTCCAGGAGCCGCCGCTCTCGCACTCGGCCACCTTGTCCCACGTGGTGCCGTCGGCCGCGTTGGCGCTCGCGGCGCCGAGCAGCGGGATGGCGATGGCGGAGCCGGTCACGCCGGCCGCGACGAGGAGGGCCGGAGCCTGGCGGGGGCGACGGTGTCGGCCGTTCCCGGAGAGCATGCAGAAGCCTTTCGAGCGACAGCAGGGCCGGCGCGGCGGTTGGAGCCGCTCGCCGCGCTGATGGGTGAACGTATCGGCAGACGATCACTTGTCACAAGTTCATGCCGCACAGATCACGTGAAGATCACAGAGTTGAGAAAGTGTCATTTCCTCGGGGAGAGACTGTGTTCAGGCGGTCGGCGTGAACTCCACCGGCAGGGTGCGCAGGCCGCGCATGATGAGCCCGCCGCGCCAGCGCAGCTCGGCCGGATCGGCGGCCAGCCGCAGGTCGGGCAGGCGGGTGAACAGGGTGGCCAGCGCGGTCTGGCCCTCCAGCCGGGCGAGCGGCGCGCCCAGGCAGTAGTGGATGCCGTGGCCGTAGCCGAGGTGCTGGTTGTCGCGGCGGCCGAGGTCCAGCACGTCCGGGCCGGCGAACCGCTCGGGGTCCCGGTCGGCGGCGGCGAGGACGACGAGCACCGGGTCGCCCGGCGCGATCCGCTGCCCGCCGATGGTCAGCGGCTCGGTGGCGAACCGCCAGGTGGCCAGCTCCACCGGGCCGTCGTAGCGCAGCAGTTCCTCGACGCCGGTCTCCAGCAGGTCCCGTTCGCCGCGGGCCAGGGAGTCCTGGAGCCGGGCGCGCTGCCCGGGGTGGGTGAGCAGGGCGTAGGTGCCGTTGCCGATGAGGTTGACGGTGGTCTCGAAGCCGGCGAACAGCAGGATGAAGGCCATGGCGGCGGCCTCGTTCTCGGTGAGGTGCTCGCCGTGGTCGGAGGCGCGGATGAGGCCGGAGATCAGGTCCTCGCCGGGCGCGGGCGTGGCGGACAGCGCCTCGCGCTTGCGGTGGATCAGCTCGGCGAGGTAGCCGCGCATCTTCTTCACCGACCGTGCGACCCCGCCCCTCGGTCCGCCCCCGTGCCGGATCATCATGCCCGCCCAGTCCCGGAAGTCGTCCTGGTCCTCGCGCGGGACGCCGAGCAGGTCGCAGATGGCGTAGATGGGCAGCGGGAAGGCGAAGTCGTGGATGAGGTCGGCGGAGCCGGTCTCGGCGAACCGGCCGATGAGCCGGTCGGTCAGCTCCTGCACCCGGGGCGCGAACTCGGCGACCCGGCGCGGGGTGAACGCCTTGCTGACCAGCCGCCGCAGCCGGGTGTGGTCCGGGGGGTCGATGTTCAGCAGGTGCGTCATCAGCTCGGCCTTGCGCTCGCCGGGGATGCCGGTCTTGCCCTTGGCGTGCGCGGGCTCGTCGTGGTGCGCCGGGTTCTTGCTCAGCCGCTGGTCGGCCAGGGCCTGCCGGGCATCGGCGTACCGGGTGACCAGCCACGCCTCGACCCCGCTCGGCAGCCGCGTGCGGTGCACCGGGGCGTGCTCGCGCAGCCAGGCGTAGGCGGGATAGGGGTCGGCGGCGAACTCCCACGTGAAGAGGGCGGGGGCCGGCTGGTCGGGGCCCGGCTGGTCGGGATGGTGCTGCTCGGTCACTCCTCGACCGTATCCGGAGCCCCGGGCGGCCCGCCGGGGGCCTTGCGGGCGGCGCGGTGACCGAGGCCGGCCGCCTCGCGGTGACCGCACCGGAACTCCTCTTCCCCTGCCCTCCCCTGCCCTGCCCTGCCGGTCGAGCAGGGCGCCGAGGCCGTACCTACCCTTCGTCCCCCTCGTCCCCCTCGGCTCCCTCGCCCTCCTCTCCGCCGCCGGCCGCGCGCGCCGCCTCGCTGTCCTTGATCGCGTCCCGGTACACCCGGGCCGCCGCCCGCAGCGCCGCCTCGGGGTCGACGCCGTCCGCCTCGGCGCGCACCGCCAGCGCCAGCAGTTCGTACCCGATGCCCTCCCCCCGGGGCAGGGGCACCTCCAGGCCCGCCGTACGCACCCGGGAGGCGAGCTTGGCGGCGAGGGCCAGGCCGGGCTGGCCGAGCGGGACGCCCTCCGTCACGGAGGTGCGCCGCTTCTCCTCGGCCTTGGTGCGCAGCCAATGCTCCTTGACGTCCTCCGGGGTCTCGGCCACCTCGTCGCCGAAGACGTGCGGGTGGCGGTGGACGAGCTTGGCGACGATGCCGCCCGCCACGTCGTCGACGGAGAACGGCGCGTCCGGGTGCTCCTCGGCGATCCGGGAGTGGAAGACGACCTGGAGGAGGACGTCGCCCAGCTCCTCGCGCAGCTCCGCGCGGTCGCCGGCCTCGATCGCCTCGACCAGTTCGTAGGCCTCCTCGATGCCGTACTTGGCCAGGCCCTCGTGGGTCTGCCGGGAGGACCAGGGGCACTCGGCGCGGATGCGGTCCATGACCTGGACCAGGTCGAGCAGGCGGGCGCCGGGCAGGTCGTAGGAGGCGGGGAGCAGCTCCAGCTCGGGCATGGCGACCCGGCCGGAGCCGGCCAGGCGGGCGAGGCCGTCGGTGAGCGCCGGCTCGCCCTCGCCGGTCGCCACGACCACCACCGTCCGCCCGCCGGCGCAGGCGTCGACCAGCTCCGGCGCGGTGGGGGACGCCTGCGTCACCGCTATCCCGGCCTCGCGCAGATACGGCAGCTGGGGATGCGCGCCGTCCGCGCACAGCACGGCGTCGGCGGCGCCGAGGGCCTGCCAGGCGGGCCAGGACAGCAGGCCGGGGGCGACGCGGTGGCTGGTGGTCAGCAGGACGACGCGGCCGGGCGCGGCCTCCGGGCCGGGGGCGGGACGGGCTTCGGCACTGGATTCGTTCACGATCCGAACGTAACCCACGGCGCGAGAGCGTGGATCGAGTTGTCCACAGGGCCGAGGACTCGTGTGATCGTATGACCTAACCCGCCGCCCACACCGTCCCGCCTACGCCGTCACCGGCTGCCCGCCCGCCGCCGTGATCTCCCGGACCCACGGGGTCTTGGCGTCCACCCGGCTGCTCTTCTGCACGTCCCAGGTGCCGTAGCGCGGGTTGAGGTCGACGTGGAGGTTCGTGGACGCCTTGGACAGGGCTTGCCAGAACGCGGGCTGGCTGGTGTCGGTGCCGAGCTTGGCGGCGAGCTTCTGCGCCTCCAGTTGCAGGCGCAGGTTGTCGTCGAGACGGGCCGGTGAGATGCCGTACTTCTGCAGCCAGGCCATCTCCAGGCCCCTGCCGCCGCCGGCCTGCTGCTCCAGGCCGGCGCGCATCTGCTGGATCTCCTTGCGGGTGACCGAGACGCCCTTGTCCCGGGCGGCGTGGTGCAGGACCCGGTCGAGCACCATGTTGTGCAGGGTGTCGCGGGTGAGGCTGCTGGTGGAGGAGACGACCTGCTGGTACTGCGTGTCGTCCGGCACCGCGGCCCGCTGGGCCCGGCGGACCTCGTCGACCCGGTTCTCCAGCTGGGCGACGGTGATCCGCTGCCCGCCGACGACGGCCGCGGCGCCCGGATGCGCGTCGCTTCCGCAGGCGGTCAGCAGGGGGGCCGCGGCGGCGATCGCGGCGGTGAGGACGAGCGCGGTGCGACGGCGGCGGTGCAAGGAAACCTCCTGGGGGAGATTGTGCGACGGTGCACAAAGTCTTGCGATGATCGATGGTAGGCAGTGGGCAGGCCGCGGCCAACCCATTCGACCAACGATTCGCGCCCGCTTCGGGCACCGCCGCGCCGCTTCGCGGCGGTCCGCCGGATCAGCCGATGACGGCCACCGGGGCGTCCCAGGCGTTGCGGTCGACGGTCAGCGTGACGCCGCCGCGCGTCTCCTTGCTGTTGACCATGTACTGGTGGCCGCGGCTGTGGGGGGTGAACTGGGCGGCGCCCCACGGCCAGTCCGCGGTCGTCGTGTTCTTCTTGTCGTACAGCGCGTACCAGAGGTTGCCCGGCAGGTCCTTCTTGTCGGCCGCGGTGGCGACGGCCTTGGCGCTGGAGCCGGTGAAGCCGTAGTAGCCGCCGCGGTAGGTCTTGGCGCGCAGCGTCTTCATGAAGGAGCGCACGTACGTCAGCACGGCGTCGTTGCACGCCTTGTCCTTGACGTCGTACGCCTCCATGTCGAGGTAGATGGGGCTGCCGGCCTTCATGCGCAGCGCGGACGCCTTGGCCACGGCGTCGGCGGCGTCCTTCGCGCCCAGGGAGGCGGCCGTGGCGGCGCTCAGCTTCTCGGGGCTGGAGCCGGTCTGGCAGGGCGGCTGGGCGCCGACGTAGATCGGGACGAGCTTCCAGCCGAGGGAGTTCACCGACTTCACCCAGGACGCGGTGAGGTTGGGCTGCGCGCAGCCGCGGTTCCTGCCGCCCACGTAGACGGCGGCGGCGCCGTAGAAGCCGGTGTTCCATGCCTTCATCGCGGACAGCGAGGGCGCGGTGCAGGTGTCGAACGCACGGCCGGTGAACGTCTTCTGCGCCGGCCAGGAAGTGGCGGCCATGGAGGTCTGGGCGGCGATGCCGGCGCCGGCGGCGACCACCGTGCCGGCCACTCCCCAGGCGATGTATCTGCGCTTCTTGGACTGCCGGTGACCGGCCATTGCCCCACCCCTTTGTCGCGCACGGCGGCTTGCACCCGTGCGTGCCTGACGAAACCGACGGACAATCTATCCGCGCACCTGTCCGAGCCACTGGAGGGTCCGCCGCACCTCCACGGCCAGCGGGTGGCCGGGGCCGTGCAGCCGCTCGACGTCCAGCACCAGCCGCGCGAGCGTGTCGTGGGCGGCCGGCCGGTCGCCGAGCGCGAGCAGCAGATGGCCGATGCGCCGGCGCACCTCGTGGGCGAGGTGCGGGTCCCCGGAGACGTACTGGTTCTCGTAGTACGGCAGCAGCGCGCGGTACTCGGCGAGCGCCGCCGCCGGTTCGCCGAGCTGCTCCAGGCACTGCGCGGCCTCGTAGCGGTAGCGCAGCGACTGCGGGTCCGCCTGGCCGGCCTCGGCGGCGCGTTCGTCGGCGAGCCGGCGCAGTTCGGGCAGCGCGCGCCGGTACTGGCCGTCGTCCAGCAGGGTGGCCACGTACTGCTTGCGCAGGGTGCGGACGACCGGGGAGTGCTCGCCGTGCTGCTCGGCGGCGGCCGGCAGGATCGCGCCCAGGATGTCCACGGCCTGGGTGATGCGGCCCTCCCCCAGCAGCCGCTTGACCTCGTCCACGGCGGCGGCGACGTCCGGCTTCTCGGCCACCGGCGGCGCGGGCGCGACGGGGGCGGGCCGCGGCGCGGGTGTCCGCGCGCGGTCCGGCCAGGGGGCGTGCGGGCGCAGGAAGGGGCGCGTGGGGTCCAGGGGCGCCCCGGTGGGGGTGCCGCGCCCGGGCAGCAGCAGTGCCAGGTCCTCGTAGACCTCCTGCGCGGACGCCGGCCGGTGCTGCGGGTCCTTGGCGAGCAGGCGCAGCACCAGCGCCTCCAGCGCCTCGGGGACCTCGGGGCGGATCCGGCGCACGGGCAGCGGGGGCTCGTACAGGTGCCGGTGCAGCACGCCGAGCGCCGTGGAGCCCGCGAACGGCACCTCGCCGCTGAGCAGTTCGTGCAGGAGCACACCGAGCGCGTACAGGTCGGTGTACGGGCCGACCGCGCCGCCCATCGCCTGCTCGGGCGCCATGTAGGCGGGCGAGCCGATCGGGGAGCCGGTGTGGGTGAGGCGGGTGGTGTCGGTGTCCATCACCGAGGCCACGCCGAGGTCGAGCACGGTGATCGTGCCGTCCTGCTTCACCATCACGTTGCGCGGCTTGAGGTCGCGGTGCACGATCGGCACGGCGTGCACGGCGCTCAGCACGGCGCACAGCTGCGCGGCCACCGCGACCGCCCACGGCCACGGGTACGGGTCGTGCTCGGCGAGGTGGTCGGACAGGTCGGCGCCGTCGACGTACTGCATCACGAGGAACAGCTCCTCGCCCTCGCTGCCCGCGTCGTGCACGGTCACCAGGCCGGGGTGGTCCACCTGCGCGGTGACCCGGCACTCGCGCAGGAAGCGGCGGCGCAGCTCGTCCGCCTCCTGGCCCGCCACCTTGTCCGGGCGCAGCAGCTTCACCGCCACCCGCCGGTCCAGCCGCCGGTCGTACGCCGTCCAGACCTGGCCCATGCCGCCCTGCCCGATGAGCGTGGACAGTTCGTAGCGACCGGCGACGACGCGTCCCGTCGCCCCGCTCACCGGCCGCCCTCGTGGCCGTCCCGCCGGCGCAGGTAGTCGCTCAGCTCGTCCAGCTCCGCGCGCACCTGGTCGATCCGCGCGGGCGCCGGGCGATGCGGCGCCGGGCCGGCCGGCGGGGGCGCGGGCACGGGCGTGTGCGGCACCGGGGGCGGGGTGTGCGGCGCGACGGGCGCCCCGTGCGCGGCCTGGGCGATCGGGGTGATCGGCATGGTCGGCGGAGCCGGTACGACCGGGGTGCCCGCAGCGGTCGGCGCGGTCGGTACGGTCGTCGCGCCGTACGGCGTCGCGGGGGCCGGGTAGCCGTACGCCGGGGCGCCGGGCGGCGTCGCGTACGCCTCCTGGCGCAGCAGGAAGTGGCGGATGTCCGCGGCCAGGTAGTACGCGATCGCGCCCACGAGCGTGCCGATCACCAGCAACAGGCCCGCGTAGCCGCCCGCGGTGTGGATCTCGTCGCCGGGCTCCACCGCCAGCAGGACGACGCCCAGGGCGTCGGCGGCCAGCACCGCCACGAACAGCCCCCAGTCCAGCGACCGGCGCGTGACGGCCGCCAGCCGCAGCAGCATCACCCAGGACAGGAAGCCGAAGGTGAGGATCCCGAGCGCCACGAACAGCACACGCAGGAAAACCAGCCACGCGGTGTGCGGCGGCTGCTTCACCGGCTGTCCGTAGCCGTGGCCTTGCATGGCTGCTCCCGATCCTGGAAGTGGGCGTGGCCGCCCGCCCGTGCCGGTCCGCGGGGGCCCGGACCGCGCCGGGCGCGCGGTTGTCGCTTCGAGCATATGGCCCGCCAGGGACAAGTGATCGGGGTTGTGCCGAACCGTTGTCCGGTGGCCGCGCGGGATCAGTCCGGGGCCACCGTGCCGTCGGTGAGCCCGTCGTACATCCCGCGCACCAGCTGCTCCCCGAGCCGGCTCGCGTGCCGCAGGGCCCGCTCGAACTCGTCGAGCGCGCGGAACCGCGCGCCGTAGCGCCGCTGCTCCTCCAGCGGCAGCCGGGGCAGGTGCAGCCGGCGCACGTCCAGCCGGGTCGCGGTGGAGGCGTAGCTGCTGGCCTGCCGGTTGTTCGCGGTACCGCGCAGGAACCCGGCCAGGAACCACGGGTCGAGCGCCGTCCGATCGGGGCGCAGCAGCACCAGGTTGCGCCCCAGGGCGGCGCCCCCCGTCGCCTCGTCGATCACCCGCGCCACCGCACCGCCGCCGAGCACCGGCACGACGATGTCGCCCGGTTCGGTCAGCACGGCCTCCTCCTCGCTCTCGGGCAGCGTGCCGGAGGGCGCCGTCCCGGCGAGGACGTCGTGGTCGGTGAGCACCGGCACGCGCGCGTGGCCGCCGTTTCCGCCGGTACGCATCACCAGCGCGCCCCCGCGCGCGAGTTCGCCGACGGTGGTCAGCGGCCAGCGCGCGGGCGGTGCCGGGGCGGCGGGCGGCGGGGTGAGGTCGGCGGTCAGGCGCAGGGTCGCGCCCAGGCGTTCGCGCACCTGGGTGAGCTGCTCGGCGCCCTCGGCCAGCGCGGCCGGCGGCAGATGGCGGGCGGGGGCGAGGTCCACGTCGTCGTCGAGGAGTTCGATGACCGGCACGGACCGGGCGAGCCCGGGCCGCTCCGCGAGCCGCCCCGCGCGCGCGTAGGTCCGCCAGGCGTCCAGCACCGCGTCCCGTACCGCCTCCCAGTCGGGGCCGCCGCGCGCCTCCCCGGCGAACCGTCCCGTGTCCACGAGGAGCACCTCGGGGGCCGCCGGTGTGCGGCCGGGGCGGCGCAGCACCCACAGGTGCAGCGGGATGTTGTACGGCGGGGCCGCGCCGACCGGCAGCGCGACCACGGCCCGCAGCGCGCCCCGGCGCAGCAGATCGGCGCGGATCCGGCGCCCGGAGCGGCGGGAGGCGGCGGCCGGCGGCATCAGCAGGACGGCGGTGCCGCCGTCGGCCAGCCGGGCCAGCGCGTGCTGCGCCCAGGCCAGCTCGGACTCCGTGCGCGCCGGGAAGCCGTACTCCCAGCGGGGGTCGTAGGCGAGTTCGTCGTGGCCCCAGTTGCGCTCGTTGAACGGCGGATGGCACAGGACCGCGTCGGCGCGCAGCGCGGGGTGGGCGTCGGCGCGCAGGGTGTCGCCGACGGCGGCGCGCACGGTGGCCCGGCTGTGCAGCGCCAGCCGCAGCGCGCTGAGCGCGGCGAGTTCGGGGGCGCTGTCCTGGGCGTACAGCTCCTGGTCGGGGCGGGGGTCGACGGCGCGCAGCAGGGCGCCGGTGCCGCAGGCCGGGTCCAGGACGGTGCGGGCGGGGCCGGCCAGGTCGGCCATGAGGCCCGCCAGTTCGGCCGGGGTGAGCGTGTACTGGCGCGGGTTGGCGTCCAGGTGCCGGCCGAGCAGGAACTCGAACGTCTGCCGGGCGCCGATCTCGGCGGCGAGTTCGGCGGCGCCGCGCAGGAAGGGGACGGAGGGGAGGAGCTGGGGGCCGGTGGGGGTGGTGAGGGCGGGGGTGGGAGGCAGGGGCGGGGTGGAGGTGAACGGCGGGGTGGGCGCGGGTGGGGTGGGGGTGGGCGCGGCGGTGTGCATCGCCGGCTTCGCGTGCACGGGTGGTGTGGCGTGAACGGCTGGTTCGGCGTGAACACGGGGCGGAGTGTTCACAGTCGGCGTCGCCGGCGAGGAGTTCACAGTCGGCGTGGTGGGGTCGGCGTTCACACGGGACGCGGTGGCGTCCGTGTGCACGTCGGGCGTGGTGGCGCCGGCGTTCACATCGGACGACGCCGAATCCGCGTTCACAGCCGGGTTCTGGAGAGGGGCGCTCCCACCGGACCGCCCGAAAGCCGCGTTCACACCGCCGCCCGCGCCCGCGCCCGCTCCCGCGCCCACTCCCCGGCCGCCACCCCCGCGTCCCCGCGCGCCTCCCAATCGAGGTGTCAGCACCTTCTCCAGCGCCCCCGGCAGCATCGCGGCCAGCCTCGCGTCGGAGCCGGCGCTCGCGTCGAGCCAGACCGTGGGGCGTTCGTGGATCAGCAGCAGCGCGCATCCCGCGTGCACCAGGGCCGTCAGCGGGCCTTCCGGATGGCCGGCGAGCTGCTGCCAGACCCGTTCCCGCAGGGGTACTTCCGCGAGTTTGCCCTGCTTGCGCAGCCAGGTCTCGACCTCGGCCAGGGCGAAGGACGGGCTGGTCTCGCTGCCGCCGACAGGCTTGGGGAAATCGGCGTGCCTGCGGCGCCAGTTGCTGACGGCGGCCCGCCCCACCCCGGCGAGCCGGGCGATCCCGGCCGCGGTCACCTCTGTCGCGTTGTCCTGCACCGGCTTCGCTCCCCTCGTCCCGTGTGTGCGCCGAGCATACCGGCGTACACAAGATCCATGGGTTCACGGCCGT
Organism: Streptomyces sp. NPDC104831; assembly: GCF_055583025.1. Taxonomy (NCBI): domain Bacteria; kingdom Bacillati; phylum Actinomycetota; class Actinomycetes; order Kitasatosporales; family Streptomycetaceae; genus Streptomyces; species Streptomyces sp. NPDC104831. The sequence continues at coordinate 14,243 of NZ_JBVJOT010000030.1, read as the reverse complement.
GTACAGACTCAAAGGTGTGAATCGTGTTGACTCGGTTCACACGCTCTGCTGTTATTGACCCAGCGAACGAGCGGTCACCGGAGGGGGAGGCCGCCGCATTCGGGGAGGGATTCGTCATGGGCATGAAGGCCAAGGTCGCGATCGGCGCGGTAGTGGGGCTCGCCGTCATCGGGGCCGTGTCCGCCACCGCCGGCAACGACGACAAGGACGGCGGTTCCGGCGGCGGCGCCAAGGCCGGTTCCTCGGCCTCGGCCGGGCACCGGCCCGGTGACGGCGGCGGCAAGGGCGCGGACGGCTCGGAGGACTCGGGCGCCGCCAAGGCCGCCGAGGAGAAGAAGGCCGCCTTCGGGGGCGACGGCGAGTACCAGGTCGGCACCGACATCAAGCCGGGGACGTACCGGACGACCGGCAACACCGATGACATGTGCTACTGGGAGCGCGCCAAGGACGCCTCCGGCGAACTGGACTCCACGCTCGCCAACGACAACGTGAGCGGCACGAGTTACGTGACCATCAAGGCCACCGACAAGCTGTTCAAGTCCAACGGCTGCGCCGACTGGGAGGCCGTCGACCCGAAGGCGAAGGGCACGCCCGCCACCTCCATGGAGGGCGACGGGGGTATGTTCAAGGTGGGTACGGACATCGCGCCGGGCACCTACAAGTCGACCGGGAACGCCGACGACTCCTGCTACTGGGAGCGCAGCAAGGACGCCGGCCAGGGCCTGGACTCGATCATCGCCAACAACAACGTGACCGGCACGGCCGTCGTCACCATCAGCGCCTCGGACGGCTACTTCAAGACGACCGACTGCGGCGACTGGAAGAAGGCCTGACCCCGTTTGCCCACCCCGGGGCGGGGACACTCACCCCGCGCCGGCCCCGCACACCCCGACACCCGCACCACCCGCGCCCCTACCGCTCACCCCCGTACCGCTCATCCCCGTACCACTCACCCCGGAGCCCTCGGCTCCCCGCTCATCAGAACACCTCTCTCAGCAAGGAACCGTCATGCGTCGTACCGCATTCGCCGCTCTCTGTCTCGCCGCCGCGGCCACCGCGGGACTCACCACCGGCTGCCAGTCGGGGAACGACTCGGCCGACAGCAAGCCGAAGGGCCCGTTCGCCGGGCTGAGCGGTGGTGAGATCGCCGAGCGCGCGATGAAGACCACCACCGGCGCCTCGTCCCTGCGCCTGAAGGGCCAGGTCCCCGACGACGAGAGCAAGGGCGTCATCGCGATCGACATCGCCCTCGACAAGAAGGGCCGCTGCGCCGGCACGATGAGCATCGGCGGCCAGGGCAGGACCGATCTGATCAAGACCGGCAGCACCGTCTACATGAAGTACGACGAGAAGTTCCTGCGCGCCCAGAGCGAGGGCGAGTCCAAGGAGGACACCGACGCGGCCGTCGACATGCTCGCCGGCAAGTGGACCAAGATGGCCGTCAAGGGCCAGGACGCCAAGGACATCGCGAGCTTCTGCGACCTGGACACGATCCTCGGCGACGTGAGCGACGGCGACACGGAGGCCACCCGCGGCAAGACCACCAAGGTCGACGGCACGCCCGCGATCGTCCTGCACGAGAAGGACGGCAAGGACGACTACACGGCGCACGTGGCGACCGAGGGCAAGCCGTACCTGCTGCGGATCGACAGCGGGGCCAAGGCCAAGGAGCAGATACACCTGGCGTTCGGCGACTACGGCCGTCCGGTCCCCGCGGACAAGCCCGCGGGGAAGATCATCGACCTGGACTCGCTGTAAGGACCGGTAGGGGGCCGGGCCCGGCGCCGGGTCACAGCGGGTGCCGCAGCCAGACGTTGGGTTCGACGTAGACGGCGTACCCGCGCTCCGGTTCGCAGCGGACCGGGACCAGCGCGCCGGGCACCTCGATGTCGCCGGGGCGGTCGAAGCGCAGCCCCGTCCAGCGGCGCCACTCCTCCAGCGAGCCGCCGACGGTCATGGAGGCCGGGGCGATGGAGTCGAAGGTGGCCCCGGCCCGGGCGTGGACGCGCAGCCACGGGTCCTCGGGCAGCCCGTCAGGGCGGACCCGGCGGGCGTACTCGGCGATCGGGGTGTGCGGTTCACGGTGCTTGGCGCTCGGCCGGACGGGGGCGACGACCTCGCGGAAGCCGCGGGCGCGGGCGTTGTCCCGCATCGCGGCGAGCAGCACGGCGGACAGCCCCCGGCCCTGGGCGTGCGGGGCGATGGTGACCGAGACGGCGCTCACCGTGTCCGGGCGGATGCCGTGCCGCAGGTCGGCGAAGGCCCAGGCGAGGACCTGGTCCCAGCCCCGGGCGGGCAGGGTGCCCCGGCCGGGCGCGTCGAGGGCGAAGGGCACGCTGTAGGCGTGGGCGACGACCTGGCCGTCGACGTCCTCGGCGAACAGGGCGTATTCCGGGAGTTCGGTGGGGATGCGGCCGTAGTGGGTGACGCCCACGGGGTCGTTGGTGACGAACTCCGGCCAGGTGTCGGGCATGCCGAACACCGCCGGCAGCCGGTCGGGCCGCTCGGCGATGCTGCTGACCTTGATGTCCATGACGGACACGGTAGGCGGGGCCGCACCCCCCCGGGACAGCGGTTTACCCGGTCAGCGGGCCCGGAAGCTACCCGGTCAGCGGGCCCGGAAGCGTTCGGGTGCCCGGGTCGGGTTGCCGCCGGTGGGCAGCTTCTGGTCCGGGCAGCCGGCGAGGACCTTCTTCATGGCCGACTGTTCGGCGGCGGTGACCCACAGGCCGTACTTCTTCTTGACCGCGACCTGGGCGGCGACGTATCCGCACCGGTAGTCCTTGTTGGGCGGGAGCCAGGTGGCCGCGTCGCCGTCGCCCTTGCCGCGGTTGGTGCTGGCGTCGACCGCGAGCAGGTTGAGCGGGTCGTTGGCCAGGGCGATGCGCTTGGCCGCGTCCCAGTACTTGGCGCCCTTCTGCCAGGCGTCGGAGAGGGCCACGACGTGGTCGATGTCGACCTGGCTGCGCCCGCGCCGGTAGGTGATCTCCTTGCCGGAGTAGGGGTCGGGGTCCAGCAGGCCGGAGGAGACCTTGCAGTCGCCGCCGGTGAACCTCACGTTCTTCAGGTCGCGTTTGAGGATGTCGTCGCGGGTGTCGCAGGAGTTGGAGTCGGTGTCCGCCCAGGCGGTGCCGAACCGGTCGCGGGAGTAACCGGTCTTCGGAGCCCGCCCCTTGACGGTCAGTGAGGCGGCGGCGGACAGGGCCGCGCCCCCGCCTCCGGTCTCCTCGGGCCCGGCGGACCCCTTGCTCTGCTCGGCCGTACAGCCGGTCGCGGCGACCAGCATGGCCACGGCGGTGACCACCCCGCCCCTCAGACGCGTCACGGTGCGTCCCCCTTGCTCGTGCTGGTCCGCCCGTCAGGAGCGGGGCGGATCGTTCCGCTCCCCACGGTAACTTCCCGTCGCCGTCCAGCAGATGGGGCCTCATCATCTGATAGGGCGACACGTACCGGTTTGTCCGCCCGGCGAGTCCCGCTTGACCTTGTCCTTGGCGTCAGGGTCCGAGAATCCCCGCGTGACCGAGAACAGCACCCCCGTGGACCAGCCCCCTCGTGCCGTCCTCGTGACCGGCGCCGGCACCGGCATCGGCCGGGCCGCCGCGCGCGCGTTCGCCGCCGGGGGCGCCCGGGTCGTCGCCGTCGGCCGCCGGGCGGAGCCGCTGGCGAAGACCGCCGAGGGACACCCGCTGATCACCCCCCTGTCCGCCGGCCTGACCGCCGAGGACGGGCCCGCCTCGGTGGTCAGCGCCGCGCTGGGGCGCCATGGCCGTGGCGCAGGGCGCGCGGGGTCGTGCCGGTCGCCTCCGCCGGTTCACCGATCCGCACGCGCGCCCCCGGTCCCGTGCCCCGCCCGTCGTTCCCCCGCGCCGCCCCCGTCGCCGTACACCCCGCGCTAGCCCAGGACGGAGGTGAGGAACTCGCCGACCCAGGCCAGCAGTTCGCGGCCGACCAGGGGCTTGCCGCCGACCTTCGCGGTCTTCGGGCGCGGGACCAGCACCTGGTGGGCGGTGGACTTGATGACCGTGCCGGGGTAGAGCCGCTTGAGGCGCAGCTCCTGCGACTCGCGCAGCTCCACCGGCGCGAAGCGGATATTGGTGCCCTGGAGCACGATCTCGCCGACGCCGCAGGCGCGCGCGAGCATCCTGAGGCCGGCCACCAGCAGCAGGTTCTCCACCGGTTCGGGCAGCTTGCCGTAGCGGTCGGTGAGTTCCTCGCGGACGGCCTTGACGTCCTCCTCGCTGTTGGCGGAGGCGATCGAGCGGTACGCCTGCAGGCGCAGGCGCTCGCCGGGCGCGTAGTCGTGCGGGACGTGCGCGTCGACGGGCAGCTCGATCTTGACCTCCAGCGGCGGCTCCTCCTCGATCCCGCCGGTCTCCAGCTGGCGCCGGTAGTCGGCGACGGCCTCGCCGACCATGCGGACGTACAGGTCGAAGCCGACGCCGGCGATGTGGCCGGACTGCTCGCCGCCGAGCAGGTTCCCGGCGCCGCGGATCTCCAGGTCCTTCATCGCGACGTACATGCCCGCGCCCATCTCGGTGTGCTGGGCGATGGTGGCCAGGCGCTCGTGCGCGGTCTCCGTCAGCGGCTTCTCCGGCGGGTACAGGAAGTAGGCGTACCCGCGCTCGCGGCCCCGGCCGACCCGGCCGCGCAGCTGGTGCAGCTGGGACAGGCCGAAGGTATCGCCGCGCTCCACGATGAGGGTGTTGGCGTTGGAGATGTCGATGCCGGACTCCACGATCGTGGTCGACACCAGCACGTCGAACTTCTTCTCCCAGAAGTCGACCACGACCTGTTCCAGCGCGGATTCCGACATCTGGCCGTGGGCGGTGGCGATGCGCGCCTCGGGGACGATCTCGCGGAGCCTGGCCGCCGCGCGGTCGATGGACTCGACACGGTTGTGGATGTAGAAGACCTGGCCCTCGCGCAGCAGTTCGCGGCGGACGGCGGCGCCGATCTGCTTCTCCTCGTACGGCCCGACGAAGGTGAGCACCGGGTGGCGCTCCTCGGGGGGCGTGGTGATCGTGGACATCTCGCGGATGCCGGTGACCGCCATCTCCAGGGTGCGCGGGATCGGGGTGGCGGACATCGTCAGCACGTCGACGTTGGCGCGGAGCTTCTTCAGCTGCTCCTTGTGCTCGACGCCGAAGCGCTGCTCCTCGTCGACGATGACCAGGCCGAGGTCCTTGAACTTGGTCTCGGAGGAGAACAGGCGGTGGGTGCCGATGACGACGTCCACCGAGCCTTCCTTCAGGCCCTCCAGGACGGCCTTGGCCTCGGTGTCGGTCTGGAAGCGGGACAGGGCGCGCACGTTGACGGGGAACTGCGCGTACCGCTCGGAGAACGTGCCGTAGTGCTGCTGGACCAGCAGGGTGGTGGGCACCAGGACGGCGACCTGCTTGCCGTCCTGTACGGCCTTGAAGGCGGCCCGCACCGCGATCTCGGTCTTGCCGTAGCCGACGTCGCCGCAGATCAGGCGGTCCATGGGGACCGACTTCTCCATGTCCTCCTTGACCTCGGCGATGGTGGTGAGCTGGTCCGGGGTCTCGGCGTAGGGGAAGGCGTCCTCCAGCTCGCGCTGCCAGGGGGTGTCGGTGCCGAAGGCGTGGCCGGGGGCGGCCATGCGCGCGCTGTACAGCTTGATCAGGTCGGCGGCGATCTCCTTGACGGCCTTCTTGGCGCGGGCCTTGGTCTTGGTCCAGTCGGCGCCGCCGAGGCGGTGCAGGGTGGGTGCCTCGCCGCCGACGTACTTGGTGATCTGCTCCAGCTGGTCGGTCGGGATGTACAGCCGGTCGCCGGGCTGGCCGCGCTTGGCGGGCGCGTACTCCACGACCAGGTACTCGCGGGTGGCGCCCTGCACGGTGCGCTGCACCATCTCGATGTAGCGGCCGACGCCGTGCTGTTCGTGGACGATGTAGTCGCCCGGCTCCAGGGTGAGCGGGTCGATGGTCTTGCGGCGGCGGGCCGGCATGCGGGCGCCCTCGCGGCCGGCGGTGCGCTGACCGGAGAGGTCGGTCTCGGTGAGCACGGCGAGGCCCAGCGCGGGGTCCACGAAGCCGTACTCGATGGAGCCGCAGGAGACGTGCACCACCGACGGGCTCAGTTCGCCGAGGTCGGAGTCGAGGCGGGCGGCGATGCCCTCGCCGCCGAGCACCTCCACCGTGCGGGCGGCCGGGCCGTGGCCCTCGGTGACGAACACCGTGCGCCAGCCGTCGGCGAGCCAGCCCTTGGTGTCGGCGAGGGCGCGCGCGGTGTCGCCGCGGTAGGTCTCGGGGGCGCGCATGCCGAGCTTGAGGGTGTCGGCGTCGCCCGCCGCGTCGGCGTCGGCGGCGAACGGGGAGACCGACCACCACATCATGTCCAGCTCGCGCGCGCGGTCGCGGACGTCGGCGATGGACCACAGGGAGGCCGCGCCGACGTCGATGGGGGCCTCGCCGCCGCCCGCGGTGGCCGCCCAGGACGCCTGCAGGAACTCCTGGCTGGTGGCGACGAGGTCGGCGGCGCGGGTGCGGACCCGCTCGGGGTCGCAGACGACGGCCATGGCGCCCTTGGGCAGCACGTCGAGGAGCAGCTCCATGTCGTCCACCAGGACCGGGGCCAGGGACTCCATGCCCTCCACGGCGATGCCCTCGGCGATCTTGCCGAGCAGTTCGCCCAGCTCGGGGTGGTCCTCGGCGAGGGCGCGCGCGCGTGCGCGGACGTCGTCGGTGAGCAGCAGCTCGCGGCAGGGGGGCGCCCACAGGCCGTGTTCGGCGACTTCGAGGGAGCGCTGGTCGGCGACCTTGAAGTAGCGGATCTCCTCGACCTCGTCGCCCCAGAACTCGATGCGCAGGGGGTGTTCCTCGGTGGGCGGGAACACGTCCAGGATGCCGCCGCGCACGGCGAACTCGCCGCGCTTCTCGACCAGCTCCACGCGGGCGTAGGCGGCGGCCGCGAGGGCTTCGACGACCTCGTCCAGATCGATGCTCTGGCCGGTGCGCAGGGCCACCGGCTCCAGGTCGCCGAGGCCCTTGACCTGCGGCTGGAGCACGGAGCGCACGGGGGCCACGACGACGGAGACGGGGCCGGTCTCGGGGTCGTCGGGGCGGGGGTGGGCGAGGCGGCGCAGGACGGCGAGGCGGCGGCCGACGGTGTCGCTGCGCGGGCTGAGCCGCTCATGCGGGAGGGTCTCCCAGGAGGGGTACTCCACGACGCCCTCGGGCGGCAGCAGGGAGCGCAGGGCGGCGGCGAGGTCCTCCGCCTCGCGGCCGGTCGCGGTGACCGCCAGCACCGGGCGGCCGGCGTCCCGGGCCAGGGCGGCGACGGCGAAGGGGCGGGCCGCCGGGGGGCCGATCAGGTCGACGTGCGGGCGGTTGCCGTCCGCTGCCGCGCGCATCGCTTCCGCGAGGGCGGGGTCCTTGACGACGGCGTCGAGCAGACCGTGCAGGCTCATGGAGGCTTTTTCCGTCCAGGGGGTCGGCGACACGAAGGGCCCGACTCGTGCGGCGGGCCGGGGCTGTCCAGCGTACGACGGTGTCGGCGGCCGTGCGGTGGCCTGTGGACAACCTCGGGCCCGGCCCTGTGGACAAGTCCCGGGGCCACGGGTGCGGAAGGTGCCCGCGGACGGGGGTGCCCGCGCCGGGCGGTGCCCCGTGCGCACGCGGGCCGGCGCCGGGATGCCCTGGCGGGCTTCCCGGCGCCGGGCGCTCCCCCGCAACCCCCGTGTGCGGTGGCCGTGGCCCCGGTCCGGCCCCCCGTGCGCGGGGGCCGGACCGGGCCGGTGCGGCTAGTCGGTCGCGATCGCGTTCAGCACGTTCATCCGGGCGGCCCTGAACGCCGGGACCAGGGCGGCGAACAGGCCCACGAAGGCGGATCCGATGAACACGCCGGCGATCGTCGGCCAGGGGATGTCCAGGACGGTCAGTCCCTCCAGGGCGAGGAGCTTCTGCGCGGTGGCGCCCCAGCCCATGCCGAGGCCGAGGCCCAGCAGGGCGCCGAAGACGGCGATCACCACGGACTCCAGGCGGATCATGCGGCGCAGCTGGCGGCGGGAGAGGCCGACGGCCCGCATGAGGCCGATCTCCCGGGTCCGCTCGACCACGGACAGCGCCAGGGTGTTCACCACGCCGAGGACCGCGACGATGATCGCCAGCGCCAGCAGGCCGTAGATCATGTTCAGCAGCTGGCCGATCTGGTCCTTCAGTTCCTGCTTGTAGTCGGTCTGGTCACGCACGGTGTACTGCGGGAACTCGTGCAGCGCCGACTTCAGCGCCCGGTAGGCGGCGTCCTCCTGGCCGTCCTTCGCCGTGGCGAACACCAGGTCGTCCAGCGGCATCCGGTCGGCGGGGACGTACTTGGCGACCGTGGCGATGGAGGCGTACATCGCGCCCTTGTCGACGACGACCTCGTCGCTGGTGATCGCGCGGACGGTCAGCTTCGCCGTCCCGCCGTCCTTGAAGCGGACGGCGACCGTGGAGCCGAGCTTGATGCCGTGGTCCTCGGCGAAGCCCTCGAAGACGGACATCGAGTCCGGCCCGTAGGCGTCGGCGAGGCTGCCGGCGACGGTCTCGGTGCGCACGTCCCGGGCGTACGTCGGGTCGGCCGCGTTGATCGTCCCGTTCCTGGTGGTGCGGCCGTCCGGTGTGGTCAGGGACGCGTCCAGGAGCTTGTACTCGGTGACCCGGGCCAGGCCCGGCGTGTCCTTGACGGCCTGGACCGCCTGCTTGGTGATGACCTGCCCGTTGTCGTCCTGGACGATGAAGTCGGTGCCGACGGTCTTGTCCAGCTGGTCGGTGGCGGAGGCCACCATGGAGGAGCCGACGACGGACAGGCAGGCCACCAGGGCCAGGCCGATCATCAGGGCGGCGCCGGTGGCGCCGGTGCGGCGCGGGTTGCGCAGCGCGTTGCGCTCGGCCATCCGGCCGACGGGCCCGAAGACCCGCAGCAGGACCGCGCCGAGGACGCGGACCAGGGCGCCGGCGAGCAGCGGGCCGACGACGACGAAGCCGACCAGGGTGAGCAGCACGCCCAGGCCCAGCCAGCCGGAGCCGGTCTTGGCCTTCTCGGCGGTGGCGGCGACGTACAGGCTCCAGGCGCCGGCGGCGGTCAGCAGCAGGCCGAGGGCGGCGCGGACGGCACCGGAGCGGGCGTCGGAGGGGGTGCCGGCGTCGCGCAGGGCGGCCATCGGGGAGACCTTGCCGGCGCGCCGGGCGGGCAGGTAGGCGGCGAGGACGGTGACGACCACGCCGAGGAGCAGGCCGAGGGCGGGGGTGGTCCAGGCCACCGTCAGGTCGTCGGTGGACAGCTTCATGTCCATCCGCCCCATGAGCTTCATCAGGCCGATGGCGAGGCCGACGCCCGCGCCGACGCCGAGCACGGAGCCGAACACGCCGAGCAGCAGCGCCTCGACCAGCACCGAGCGGTTGACCTGTTTGCGGGAGGAGCCGATGGCGCGCAGCAGGCCGATCTCCCGGGTGCGCTGGGCGACCAGCATGGAGAAGGTGTTGATGATCAGGAAGATGCCGACCAGGAAGGCGATCCCGGCGAAGCCGAGCATCGCGTACTTCATGACGTTCAGGAAGCTCTGGACCTGCTTCTGGTTGGCGTCGGCGACCTCCTTGGCGGTCTGCACCTTGTAGTCGTGTCCGAGGACGGCGACGACGTTCTTCTTCAGCTGCTCGTCGCTCACGCCCCGGTCGGCGGTGACGTTGACGGTGGTGTAGACACCGGTGCGGCCGACGAGGGTCTGCTGGGCGGTCCGGGTGTCCAGGTAGAAGATCGCCGCGCCGGGGTTGGTGACCTTGAAGGCGGCGATGCCGGACACGCGCGCGTGGTGCGTGCCGACGGCCGTGATCAGGCCGATGTCGTCGCCTCGCTCGAGGCCGTGCCGGTCGGCGGTGTCGGCGTCGACCATCACCTGGTCCGGGCCCTTGGGCGCGGTGCCGGAGGTGATCTCCATGGTGCGGGCGTCGTTGCCGTTCCAGCTGCCGACGATGGTGGGTCCGCCGTTGCCGGGCGACAGCTTGTCCTTGCCGGCGTCGACGACGGTCACCGAGGTGGAGAACACCGTGCCCTCGGCCGACTTCACGCCCCGGGCGCCGCGGACCTTGCCGACGACGGAGGCCGGCAGGACCGGCGGCTTGCCGGTGCGGGAGGTCGTCTCCCCGGTGTCGGAGGCGCTCTTGGCGCCGACCTGGACGTCGGAGGCCGTGGCCTGGAACAGCTTGTCGAAGGTGGTGTTCATGGTGTCGGTGAACACCAGGGTGCCGCACACGAACGCCACCGACAGCAGCACGGCGACCGCCGACAGCGCCATGCGGCCCTTGTGCGCGAGGAAGTTGCGCATCGAGGTCTTCAGGACGGTCACGACGTACGCCCCCGGGCGTCGAAGTCCTTCATGCGGTCCAGGACCTGTTCGGCCGTCGGCTGGTGCATCTCGTCGACGATGCGGCCGTCGGCGAGGTAGAGCACGCGGTCGGCGTAGGAGGCGGCCACCGGGTCGTGGGTGACCATGACGATGGTCTGGCCGAGTTCGTCCACCGAGCGGCGCAGGAAGCCCAGCACCTCGGCGCCCGCGCGCGAGTCGAGGTTTCCGGTCGGCTCGTCCCCGAAGATGATCTCCGGGCGGGCGGCGAGGGCGCGGGCCACGGCGACGCGCTGCTGCTGGCCGCCGGAGAGCTGGGTCGGGCGGTGCTTGAGGCGCCCGGCGAGCCCGACGGTCTCCACCACCCGGTCCAGCCAGGCCCGGTCGGGCTTGCGGCCGGCGATGTCCATGGGCAGCGTGATGTTCTCGACGGCGTTCAGCGTGGGCAGCAGGTTGAACGCCTGGAAGATGAAGCCGATGCGGTCCCGGCGCAGCTGGGTCAGCTTCTTGTCCTTCAGCCCGGTGATCTCGGTCTCGTCCAGGTAGATCTGACCGCTCGTCACCGTGTCCAGGCCGGCGAGGCAGTGCATCAGGGTCGACTTGCCGGACCCGGAAGGGCCCATGATCGCGGTGAACCGCCCGCGGGCGATGTCCACGTCGACGCTGTTCAGCGCGACAACGCGGGTCTCCCCCGACCCGTACGCCTTCACGACCTGCCGCGCCCGCGCCGCGACGGCCGTACGCCCTCCAGTACCCCCGTGCCTGGGAATGGTCACAGCCGATGTCACGGTATGTCTCCTATGTCGGTCGACAGGTCATGCGCGGCACCCCTGGTGCCGGTGCGTCGTCTTGATTACGCCGATGAGTCTCGCGGTCGGCGAGGGCGTCGCGCGCTGGTGCGCGGCCCCCTCTTCCCCGGGGGAAAACCCCACCCCCGCCGGTGCGGTCCGCCGCCCCCCGACGGCGTAGGACCAGGTTAAGGACCGCGCCCGGCCCGGCTCCTCCTCCGCCGGGACGAGCCCTCCCCGAGCCGAGGTACGGAGGAACCCCTAGGGGGACTCCACCGCCGGGTGGAGACACTCCCGGGGGTTCCTCCACCCTTCGGCGCGCGCGGCCTCCGCCCTGCGCCGCGCCGGGCCCCGGACGGCCCGCCGTGGAAAGCTGTCGTCCCACACATAGGTGCAGGGGGCACCTGGGTAGCTTCCGACGGGAAGCAGGGGAGGGGATCCACGGTGGGGAGCACGACACCCGCGATACGCGGCGGCACGGCCCGGGGCCAGGGGGAACGACGGCGGGGGGCGGTCGTGGCCGCGCTGATGCTGGCGATGGCCCTGGCCGCGCTCGACTCCACCGTCGTCTCCACGGCCGTACCGCAGATCGTCGGCGACCTCGGCGGGTTCTCCGTCTTCTCCTGGCTGTTCTCCGGCTACCTGCTCGCCGTCACCGTCACGCTCCCCGTCTACGGCAAGCTCTCCGACACCTTCGGCCGCAAACCGGTGCTGGTGGTGGGCGCGGCCGTGTTCCTGGCGGGCTCGCTGCTGTGCGCGACGGCCTGGAACATGGCCGCGCTGATCGCGTTCCGCATCGTCCAGGGCCTGGGCGGCGGGGCGTTGCAGGGCACCATACAGACACTCGCCGCCGACCTGTACCCGCTGGCGGAGCGGCCGAGGATCCAGTCCCGGCTGTCCACGGTCTGGGCGGTCTCCGCGGTCGCCGGCCCCGGGCTCGGCGGAGTGCTCGCCGCCTACGCCGACTGGCGCTGGATCTTCCTGATCAACCTGCCGATCGGCGCCGCCGCCCTGTGGCTGATCGTGCGTCACCTGCACGAACCGGAACGGGAGACCGCCCGCCGCGCCCGCGTGGACTGGGCCGGCGCGCTCGCGGTGTTCGCGTGCGGCGGGGTGCTGCTGACCGCGCTGGTGCAGGGCGGGGTCGCCTGGCCGTGGCTGTCGGCCCCGTCGCTGGCCCTGTTCGGCGCGGGCCTCGCCCTGGTCGCCGTGGTGGTCGCGGTGGAGCGGCGGGCCGCGCAGCCCATCATCCCGGGGTGGGTGTGGCGGCGCCGCACGATCGCCGCCGTCAACCTGTCGCTCGGCGCGCTCGGACTGCTGATGGTCGCGCCCGCGGTGTTCCTGCCGACGTACGCGCAGTCGGTGCTCGGACTCGGCCCGGTCGCCGCCGGGTTCGTGCTGTCGGTGTGGACGCTCAGCTGGCCGGTGTCCGCCGCGCTCAGCCAGCACGTCTACCGGCGCATCGGCTTCCGGGACACCGCGCTGCTCGGCATCGGCCTCGGCGCGCTCGTCCTCAGCGTGTTCCCGTTCCTGCCCTACCCCGGGTCCTGGTGGCAGCCGACGCTGCTGATGCTGCTGCTCGGCGGCGCGCTCGGCCTGTACCAGCTGCCGCTGATCGTCGGGGTGCAGTCGACGGTGGGCTGGTCGGAGCGGGGCACCACGACCGCCTCGGTGCTGTTCTGCCGGCAGACCGGCCAGACGATCGGCGCGTCCCTGTTCGGCGCCATCGCCAACGGGGTGCTGGCCGCCCGGCTCGGCGGGGCCGGCGACCTGGACTCCGTCACCCGCGCGCTGGACGCCGGCACGGCCCCGGAGGCGACCCGGCGGGCCATCGCCGACGCGGTGCACGCCGTCTACCTCGGTGCGGCGTGCGCGGCGGCCCTGGCGTTCGTGGTGCTGCTGCTGGTGGCGCCCCGGCGGTTCCCGGTGCTCCCCGAATGACCCGGCGGACCGGGGCGGGCGGCCCGGCTACTCGGTGACCACCCTGCCGGTCAGCGACATCAGGCGGTCGCGCGCCGAGTCGACGTGCGCCTGGACGTCGTCCCAGGTGTCACCGTGCTCGCGCAGCACCCGTTCGGTCTCCTGGGCGATGCGCTCCTCGCGCGCCCGCGCCTCGGCGACGATCCCGGCGGCACGCGCGCGTGCCTCCTCCTCGCACCGCCGGGCGTACCTCCCGGCTTCCTGGAGCGCCCGCTCGGCCGCCGCCAGTGCCGCGTCGGCCCGGTCCGCGCGCTCGGCGTGCCGGGCGTCCAGCTCCGCCGCCCGCTCGGCCGCCTCGCGTTCGGCCGCGGCCCAGCGCCCGGCGTTGCGCCGGGAGTGCTCGGCGAGCGTCCCGGCGGCGCGCTGCCGCGCCTCGCGCACCGCCGCGAGCGCTTCCATGCGCGCCGCCCGCACCTCGCGCCGGGCCCCGACGCGGATGCCGTTGGCCTCGGCCCGCGCGGCCAGGATCCGACCCCGCGCGTGCTCGTCGGCCGCCGCCCGGACGGCGTCCGCCGCCTCCCGTGCCTCCCGGCGGACCCGCTCGGCCTCCGCCTCGGCCCGCGCGACCTGCTGCCCGGCCGCGCGCCGGGCGCGCTCCCTGAGGTCCGCCGCCTCGTTCTGCACCCGCTGGAAGAGCCGCTGCGCGCCCTCCCCCAGCGTCTCGTACGTCTGCGGCACGAGCTGGGCGACGGCCTCGCGCAGCCGTACCGCCTCGGCCTCCATGTCCTTGGCGAGCACGGTCAGCCGGGCGGCCCGCTCCCAGGCGGCGTCCCGGTCCCCGGACAGCGCCTCCAGGCAGGCGTCGACCTGGTCGGGGCGGTAGCCGCGCCCCCGGACGGTCGCGAAGCCGTGCGGCGGCATCGATGCGCTGCTCACCCTGGGACTCCTCTCCACCGGACCTACACGACAGAATGATTTCGTGCATATCTTGATGGATCGGACATAACCGGTCATGTTCCGACACTCCGCAGACCGCGCGCGGACGTGGGAGCACCGGGCGCCGACGACACGTCGGGCCCCGCACGCGCGCGTGCGGGGGCCGACAGCAGGGAAGCGAGGGGAGCTCCTTCGGGGGAGGGGATGCAACAAGACGTCCCACCCCCGCTCCCGCAGCCCCGACCACCAACTCTCCGGCG